>DATFBW010000383.1:0-12683 GCA_035253645.1 Gemmatimonadaceae bacterium
TGGACCGCAGCAAAGGGCGTTACTACCACGGTGGGGACCTCGCTGGCGTGCGCGCGCGGCTGCCGTACCTCAAGGAGTTGGGGATCACTGCCATCTGGATGAACCCCATCTATGACAACAACAACGCGCTCAATCGGCGCGAGATGTATGACGGGCAGCCGATCACCGACTATCACGGCTACGGCGCCGTGGACTTCTACGCCGTCGAGGAGCATTTCGGCGATGTGGCGGGACTCAAAGCACTGGTGGACGAGGCCCACACGTTAGGCATCAAGATCATTCTGGATATGGTCGCTAATCACACGGGGCCCTATCACCCCTGGGTGACCGATCCTCCGAAACCGACGTGGTATCATGGCACTCAGCAGCAGCATCTGGCCAATACATGGCAGACATGGACGCTCGCGGATCCGTACAGCAATGCGGCCATGCGCCGCGCCACTTTGGATGGATGGTTCATCGACATCTTGCCGGACCTCAACCAGGACGATCCGGACGCGGCCCGCTACATCATCCAGAACACGCTCTGGTGGATCGGCGTGACCGGTATGGATGGCATCCGTCAGGACACGTGGCCCTATGTGCCACGCAGCTTCTGGCGCGACTGGATGGCGGCGATCAAGCGCGAATACCCGACGGTGCGCGTAGTCGGTGAAGTGTTCGATGGCGATCCGACGATGATCGCGTTCTTCGAAGGGGGGCGCGTCAAATTCGATGGCATTGACGACAAGGTCGATATGCTGTTCGACTTCCCGGTGTACTTCCCGCTTCGTCGTGCATTCGCCGAGGGGAAATCTGTGCGCGAGGTCGCGCAGATGATCGCGCGGGATCGATTGTATCGCGACCCTAACGCGTTGGTGACCTTTCTCGGCTTGCACGACGTCGCCCGTTTCATGAATGAGGCGGGCGCGACGATCGACGGGCTCAAGCTCGGTTTCACGTTCCTTCTGACCGCGCGCGGCGTGCCGCTCATCTACTACGGAGACGAGATCGCGTTGCCGGGCGGCAACGACCCCGACAATCGACGCGACTTCCCTGGCGGGTGGCGTGACGATTCGCGCAACGCGTTCCAGGCATCCGGACGGTCGGCTGCGGAGCAGGCGTTATGGGCGCACGTGCAGAAACTGTTGCGCTTGCGCGCCGAGCGCTTGGACCTGCGCCGCGCGCCAACGCAGCACATCGAGGTCGGAGAGCAGACCTACGTGTACCGCCGCGGCCGCACGCTGGTCGCGATCAACAACGATACCAAGGCGGCGGAGGTGCGGGTGCCGTCTCTGGATTCCCGGAACGACGCGTTAGGTATCTGTGCACCAGCGCGGCGCGACGGCAGCGCATTTGTCATCGCGGTGCCGGCGCGGAGTGGCTGCGTCTTCTGAGCGTCGCCCGCGATCAGCGGGTCACCGCAACATTCGCTGGCTTGATGTTGCGATTCGTGCGAAAGACGTTGGCGGGGTCCCAGTGCGCTTTGACCTCGGCGAGCCGCTGGATGTTGTTGCCTAACGCTGCCGCCACGCGTTCCGGCGTCTCGTCTTCGGTCAGAAAGTTGATGTAGTTCCCTCCGGTCGAAAACGACTTCATGTCGTTCCACGTGTCGCGCACCCAGGCGATATTCTCGGCGTCGTCACGTACGTCCTCCCACGCGCCGGTGATATTGAGCTGATAGCGCGCATCACGGTTTCCCGCGGGAGCGTCGTCGGCGCTGCGTTCGTTCAGCGCACCGCCGATCTGAAAGAATACGACGGCCGAATATGGTGACGGGATCCGCGCCGCGTTGGCAATGGCCTTCTCGCACAGTTCAGCGTCGATGCGCGCGATGTACTCGCTCTTCCAATAGTAGCGCCGTCCCTTCGGCTGAGTGGCGTCGAGCATGGACTGCAGCTGCGTATAGGGCCGCCGCACGAGCACATCGCCGATAGGCGAGCCTAACGACTTGATCGGAGCGACGATTTTCTCTCCCTCCGCAACGTCCCCGCTGTAGCATGCGAGCAGCCCGACGATCGGCTTCCCGTGCCATTCTGGCGGCAGCCAGGCTGCCATCGGAGCCGGCCGCAACAGCGCGGCAAGGGTGAGCTCGCGCGGCGCTTCCTCCGCGAGCGTTCGATACAGCTCGAGCACACGATGGGCCTGGCTCGCGGGCCACGCGACTACTCCACCAATGATCTCAGGGCCCACGGGAAACAACCGGTAATCGATCCCGGTGACCACGCCGAAGTTCCCGCCGCCGCCGCGCACGCCCCAGAAGAGATCCGGATTCGCGTCGTCGCTCGCGCGGACGAGCGTCCCGTCGGCCGTGACCACGTCCATCCCGGCAACCGTATCTACGGTCCATCCCCAGCGTCTCGTTAGGTATCCCGCGCCGCCACCGAGCGTGAGACCCGCGATGCCTGTCAGCGAAATGAAACCAAGGACAGCAGCGAGTCCATGCAGCTGCGTTTCGCGGTCCACATCGCCCAACAAGCAACCGCCCTGGGCATGCACAATCCGTCGCTCCGCATCGACCCACGCCCCGCGCATATGTGAAAGGTCGAGCATGAACGCACCGTCAGCCGTCGCAAGGCCGGCGATGTTGTGGCCGCCACATTTCACGCAGAGGAGCAGATCGTGTTCCTGCGCGAACCGCACACTGGCCGCAACGTCGGCCGCGCCAATGCATCGGGCCACGAGCGCAGGTCGTCTATCGATCATAGCGTTCCACACCGTGCGCGAGTCGTCGTAGCCCGGGTCGCCCGGCTCGAGCACTCGTCCACGCAGGCGTTTCCGCAGATCGTCGATCGTCGCCGCTTTCAGAACGATCTCGCGTCCATCCAGAGTTCTCGCTGTCATAACGCGTCCGTCGAGAAGCTATAAAACGATACGAAAAAGCGCGCCTTGCACCATCATAGACACCGCCGGCTGTGGCTGTATCGCTTACGCCGCCTGGTCGAAAGCGATGGCAAGAAAACGAGCGAAAACCCGCAGACAGTCATCGAAGCTCTGAGGTGCGGATCGCAGCCCCACCTGCCCGGTAGCCCGCTTGTGCGCTGTGAAGATCTTGGATAGCGACTCATCGATATTGTGGAACTGCACGCGCGGATGGGGTGCCGGCAATCCGTTCGGCCCAGGCCGATTGATCCGGCGCTCCATTTCATCTGCGAGGCCGGTAACGAACCAACCGCCATCGTCGCGTTCCGAAATGAAGATGAGCTCGAATTTGCCAGCGCCCGCGATGATTGCCGCGAAGGCGCTGGAGAGCCCCGCATAAAACCGGCAACTCGCCTCCTCGCGTCTCATCTTCACGAGCTCGTGCCAGGTCGCGTCCCCCTGCGGCGTTAGGCCCATCTTGCCGAGCTTCTTGTCCAGCCTGTCGAGCGCAGACGCCAGCGGCAACGCATCGAGATCGGCCACCTCCGGAAGCACTTCGGAAAGCACCACACTCAGAAACTCGGCATCGAAAAACTGTTTGCTCGACAGTTGCGACGTCGTAAATGTGCGCTCGGGGAGTGTTGCCGGACGCGCGCCGATGACTTCAACCACGACTGGCATCCAGACGTACATGTGCTGTGCCGCGATGCGCACGTTGCTAGTCTCTCGGCGGCAGAACATGGCTTCGGCTCCATCCCACTCAGCCATCTTGAGCAACGCGGCATAGCCGTATTCCTGCGCTTCGTTGCCGGCCGGTGGCGCGAAGCGGGACGCCGCATCCCAGGACTCCGCGAACGTGCTGTACAGCGTTAGGCCGCTCGCGGGCACATGGGTGCGAAGGAAGGAGCCGGGCGCCAGCGACAGCTGGGAGATCGCGCCGGAATCCAGATTCAGCGTGAACGTATCCCAGCCGTCACCGAACCAGGCAAGCGCGTCTGCGCGCGGGCCGCTGACCGAGTATTTGCCGACCCAGCTCGCGTCCCGGCGGTCCTGGTACGGCAGCAAGGCATCCGCAGCGTCGGCGGCGCTTCCCCCGGGTGTGAGAACGATGACTTCCTGCGCTCCCGTCCATAGCACGCCGTCGCGAAACATCGCCTCACGGTCGATGCGATATAACGTTAGGCGGTATTCGCCGGGAGGAACGTTGACGATGCCGCCCTCCTCGACTCCCGGCTCCGGTCCAATGCGATTCGCGTCATTGGATTCAATGCAAAGGGTTCCCGAAGGAAGCCGTAACAACGCGTGCTGAGCCTCCAGCCAGCGTGCGACCGACAGTTCGTTCTCGGTGAATGGAGGTCCGACGTGCACCTCCACGTCGAGATCATCATCCTGCTGCAACCTGTATCCGACGATCAATCCATCACGAGCCCGATTGTTGAAGTCCGGCGGCATACCGCCGAAGCCCGCGTCGTCCGGCTTTGGCTCGCGGATCCTCGCGCGGTTGCTGTCATCGTACAGCCAAACCTCGAGCCCGGAATTTCGGACGCCTACCCGAGTGCCTTCCTTGCGCGGCGAGGGCGGCCCAGGCTTTGCGCGGTTCGCGCTCTTCTTTCGCGTCGGTTTTGGCATAAGACGCTCCAACATTCGATGCCTGATAGGACGCATGAGAACAGTGCGCGGCACCGCACTGATACCTCCTTACGCGCGGCATCAGGAGATGCGGACGGCCTGGTCTCAGGCCTCGAAAGGCTTCTGCCGTCATAACGCCCGTTAGGCCCACTGGCGATGTAACGGGGCAGACACGAAGCGATGGTCTCTCAAACCGGTCGTGCGGAATCGTGTCACGCTATCATGTCCAGCACGCGCGACCACTCGAGCGGCGCTTCCGCTTCGCCCCGGCACGCGTAATAACACTCGTTGCAGGCAATCGGCGTGTAGCGTTTGAAGTCACGCCAGTCGAAGTCCGTGGGGAAGTCGGGACAACGTTTGACCCTCCCTCCCGGATCGATGTGCAATGTGCGGATGCCCGAGCGGCATGGCTCGCTCATTTCGCCACGCACGTACCGCGGAATTTGCGCGAGGTAGTAATCCGAATTGCTGATGACGCCCCGGCGGCGCCGCTTGTATCGAAGCAGATCGGCCGTGATCCGTTCCACGTCCGCGGCTTGGGTGCCCGCAACCAGGTGCTGCCGGTTGCCGTTCTTGAAATCGGTGTACACCGAGAAGTTCACGCCGCAGCCTAACGATTCAGCGCGCTGCACGATCGGCAGGATCTGATCGAGGTTGTCTTTCCGGATTACCGTATTGAAGCGGATCGCGCCCAGTTGGGCGTCGCGCATCGCGCTGACGGTTCGAAAGATCTTGGTCGATAACCCGGGGATGCCTCGCGCAGCGTCGTGCCGTTCGTCCAGGAAGTCGAGCGAGAAATTGAACTGGTCGATGCCGGCGGCCCACAACGACCGCGCGCGCTCGAGCGTCATCGTTCCGCCATGCGACAGGAGCGTGATGTAGCAGAAGTGTACATTCTGCCGCACAGCAGAGACGAGCGATTCGAGATCACGTCGGAGCGTAGGCTCGCCCCCTGTGAACGTAGCGAACATCGGGTTGAAAAAGCGCGCCGCTTCCGCGAACGACGCCGATTCGTTGTTGCGCGCCGCCTGGGGTGTCTTCCAATAGTCACAGAAGCCACAGTGCGCGTTGCAACGCTGTGTGACTTCGAAATGGACTGCCAGCGGCTTACGCCTAACGGTTAGATAGGCGTATTTGGCCAAGAAGAGCGGTAAGTGATGAAGCTTGTAACGAGGAGAAAGCATTTACCCAGCTCTTAGGCTTGGAGCTAACGACTCATGGGGATAACGATCCCTTCTTTGTGGGCGGTGGTGAGTGCAACGTCATAGCCCGCATCCGCATGCCGCGCCACTCCGAGTCCTGGATCATTGGTGAGGACGCGCTCGAGCCTAACGCGCATCTCGGGAGTGCCATCAGCGACTATCACCTGACCGGCGTGCAACGAGTTTCCAATTCCAACGCCGCCACCGTGGTGGAAAGAGACCCAGGACGCCCCGCTCGCTACGTTCAGCAGGGCGTTGAGCACCGCCCAATCGGCGATCGCGTCGCTGCCGTCCTGCATCCCCTCGGTCTCGCGAAATGGGGACGCGACGCTCCCCGTGTCGAGATGATCGCGGCCGATCACGATCGGCGCGCTTATTTCGCCGCTTGCAACGAGGTCGTTGAGAGCCACGCCAAAACGCGCACGCTGCCCTTGCCCTAGCCAACAAATCCGCGCGGGGAGCCCTTGTACCGCGATCCGCTCCCGCGCCAGGGTAATCCACCGCCGCAGATGCGCGTCGTCCGGGAAAAGGTCCAGGATCAGGTCATCGGTTCGGCGGATGTCGTTAGGATCGCCCGAGAGCGCAACCCATCGGAACGGGCCCTTCCCCTCACAGAACAGCGGCCGGACATACGCCGGAACGAATCCCGGGAAATCGAACGCATCCGTGACCCCGGCATCGAACGCGACGGTCCGAAGGTTGTTACCGTAGTCGAATGTGATCGCGCCGCGCCGTTGCAAGTCGAGCATCGCGCGCACGTGTTGCACGGCGGACGCCGTCGAGCGTCGCACGTATTCCTGCGGATCACGCTGCCGTAGTTCGCTGGCATCGCTCAATGAAAGGCCATGCGGGACGTACCCGTTCAGCATGTCGTGCGCCGAGGTCTGATCGGTGACGACGTCCGGCGTTACGGATCGCCTAACGAGCTCCGGCAATATGTCCGCCGCGTTTCCCACGAGACCCACGGATAAGGCCTCGCCGGCCGCTGCAGCCTCGCGAACCCAGCGCAGCGCCTCATCCAGGCTGTGCGTCTTGCGGTCGAGGTAGCGTGTTGCGAGACGCTTGTCGATCCGCTGTTCGTCCACCTCGATTCCCAGAAGGACACCGCCCGCCATCGTCGCGGCCAGGGGCTGGGCGCCACCCATGCCGCCCAGGCCGGCTGTGAGAATGAACTTGCCCGTTAGGCTCCCACCGAAGTGCTGGCGGGCGACGGCACCAAAGGTCTCGTATGTGCCCTGGACGATCCCTTGCGATCCGATGTAGATCCACGAACCGGCCGTCATCTGGCCAAACATCGTCAGCCCTTGCCGCTCCAACTCGCGAAATATGTCCCACGTCGCGAACCGCGGAACAAGGTTCGCGTTTGCAATCAGGACGCGCGGGGCATGAGCGTGCGTGCGGAATACCGCCACGGGCTTCCCACTCTGGACGATGAGCGTTTCGTCATGCTCCAGTGCGCGCAGGGAGCGCACGATCGCATCGAACGCTTCCCACGAACGCGCCGCGCGTCCCGTGCCCCCGTACACGACCAAGTCATCCGGCCGCTCGGCGACATCAGGATCGAGGTTGTTCATCAGCATGCGGAGCGCGGCTTCCTGTTGCCACCCCTTGCACGAGAGGGTCGTCCCGCGCGGTGCGCGGATCACCCGCGCAACGGCTGGCGGAGCACTCGTAACAGTCATCGTAAGGTCGTTAGGTCGGCCATGGTGCCAGGTCGCTGAACGCGCCGGTGCCTACCGCCGACGTGAGCGCGGCCAGTTCATCCATGAGCACGCGGTCTCGATCGAGCGGGGCTACATGCCGACGAACACGGGCGAACGCCTCCTCGATCCGCGGGCTCGAGCGCAATGGCCGACGGAACTCGAGACCCTGCATCGCGCATAGGAGCTCGATGGCGACTACGTGTTTCACGTTATGCACGATGCGCCGCAGTTTGATCGCGCTCCCCATCGCCATGGGGACAACGTCTTCTTTGCCGCCATCGGTCGGAATTGTGTCAACGCTTGCGGGGTGCGCGAGCACCTTGCACTCGCTCGCCAACGCCGCCGCGTTGACCTGTAACATCATCAAGCCCGAGTTCACACCGGCTTCGCGAGCGAGAAATGGCGGCAGCCCTTCATTGAGATCAGGGTTGACAAGACGGTCGATGCGGCGCTCGCTCGTCGTCGCAATGTTCGTGAGCACAATTGCCAGAAAGTCGAGCACCATCGCCACCGACTGACCGTGAAAGTTCCCGCCGCTCAAAATGGAGCCGTCCTCGAACACGAGTGGATTGTCGGTGGCGGCATTCAATTCCCGCGCGATGACGCCCGACGCAAAGCCGATGGCGTCGTATGCCGGGCCGAGAACCTGTGGCATACAGCGCAGCGCGTACGCGTCCTGCACGCGCGGATCGTGCATACGGTGCGACTCACGGATCGCGCTGCCACTCGTTAGGTCGCGCAACAGCGCCGCGGACAGTTGCTGGCCGACCTGGCCGCGTGCGGCGTGGATGCGTTCATCGAACGCAGCCGGTGTCCCTCTGAGCGCATCGAGCGTCGCCGCACCCGCGACGTGGGCGGTTTGCCACAACGTGATGGCATCGCTGATGAGCAGCGTACCTAATCCAGTGTGCGCCTGCGTGCCATTCAAAAGGGCGATCCCCTCTTTGGGACCTAACGAGACGGGTTCGATACCGCGCTCGCGCATCCAGGTCAGTGCCCCTTGGCGCTGGCCCCCACAAAGAAGATCACCTTCCCCCATCAGCGCCAAAGCCACGTGCGCCAGCGGCGCGAGATCACCGCTCGCGCCTACACTTCCCTGCTCCGGGATTGGCGGATAGAGCCCTGCGTTGAGCAGTCCGATGATACGATCGACAAGCACCGGCCGCGGCCCGGAGAGTCCTTTCGCAAGCACGTTTGCACGCAAGAGCATAACGGCACGCGTTTCATCTTCGGCGAGAAGCGGACCCACGCCGATCGCGTGGCTGCGTACCAGGTTGGTTTGCAGCTCGTCGAGGCGCTCACGTGGAATGGCGACGTCAGCGAGCTTGCCGAAACCAGTTGTGACTCCGTAAACGACCGCCCCAGACTGAACGATATCGTCGACCACACGGCGCACGCGGGCCATGCGTTCGCAAGCACTTTTGCTGAGTGCCACGCGCGCCCCGCCGCGAGCGACGGCGACGACGTCGCCGATTGTCAGTGAGTTGCCATCGATTGTGATGACATCAGGCATGCCGGAATGTCGGCGGCTGCGGGAGTCCTTTCAAGCTCAAAGCTCAACAACTCTTGGTTGACGTCTCACAGCTTTAGTTTCGCAGCTGACAGCTTCGAACCGAAGCTGTGAGTTACGAGCCGTGAGTACAGCTGCGAGCAAGCTCAGGGCTTACTGCTGCGGTTGTCCGGTGATCCCCCGCGGCAGTGTATTCCGATTGTAATCGAATTTGACGTCGGGCTGCGCCTTGAGCTGGATGAAGAAATTGAATGCGAAGTTCCCGTTAGGAGATCGCGTGAAGGCGAACACCGCGTCCCAATCATGCAGCTCACGCTGCAACGAGACGACGTGACTCGCGAAATCCTTCGTCACGAAATCGTACGTCGTCGACCACTGCGCCGCCCATTTCTCCGTCACGTGGAACGACATCGAACCTTGAAGGTTTTCTTGCGGCGGCACGCGGAAGATCGTACCGCCGATCGGAGTTCCAATGAGCGACGGATCCGTCGGCTGCGCGGCGCCGACTTCCAGCAAGCACTGGTTGTACAAAATCGTGTTGAGGAGCCGGAACTGCTCGCAGCGCGAGCGTGGATCGAAATCGACCACGGTGCGACCTTCAACGGGACGCATGCGATTTGACGAGTACCGCAACGACGCCTGCCACCCCTGTCCCGAGGGCACGGTTGAGAACGGAGTGGCGCGGTTGACGCTTCCACGGAAGGGCTGGTCGGCCGCAGACCGCGAATCCTGATTGAATGTCGATTCACTCGTGGGACCGCGCGGCGCAGTTTGCGCTTGCCGCTGCACGGTGTCCACCCGGATGCCTAACAAGCGCCCCAGACTCAGGATGAGCGGCGATTTGGCGTTGAGCTGCAGCGATCCGCTCAGTCCGGTACGGAATGGCTTGAAGGACGCCGTATCACTTATCGGATCGCCGCGGAACAGCGAATAGTCCACCGAGAAGTCGACGCCGGGCAGGAGATCGCTGGTAGCCCCGACGTTGAAGTTCGTCGTGGTGAGTCCGGTTCCGCCCGTCGCCTTCGCGCGCTCGAAGTCCCACTCGAACGACGAGAAGTTGAGGGCGAGGAGCTTGAGCTTACGCCCTTCGGCCGTGAGCGACAGGCCCGTGTCACTCGCCGCGCGAGTAGGGGCACGCAATTTGGCCTCGAAGTTCGTGTTCATGCCAAACGTCACGGCATTTTGCGGCAGGGAGCCGAGGTAGCCTTTGCGGCTCCTGCCTAACGCTTCGAGAAACTCGTCGCTCACGTCGGCGCGCGGGGAGTAGCGATAGCTCGTGCTGAACTGCACCTGGTGCCGGATTGCGTCCACCAGTCCGAAACCTGGCAATATGCGGTACACTGTCGGCGATGCCGACACACCGTACGACAAGCGCTTGTTCTGCCGGACGAACTTCCCACCGGTGCGTTCGGTACGCACCAAGAATCCGCCAGCGTCCACGTTTTGGATGCTCACAGTCGGCGAGAGGTTCCACGTCCCCTGCAGGAACGTCGGGAGACTGAACGACGTTTCCCAATCGATGCTCGTCTGAAAGGTCCGTGCAAAGACTCGCGTGTCGATCACATTGCCGGTCGCGATATCGTAGATCTCGCGGCGTGACGGAAAATCCTGCAGTTGATCGCTGATGCGGATCGAGTTGCTCAGCTGAAAGCCGAAAATCTGGAGCGGCGTCTGAAACGAGAGAGACGACGTGCGCTGACTGCGATCCAGCGGGATAGAGTCAATGCCGCCACCCGGGGTCTGTATGAAACGAAACGAAAAGTCACTCGGCTGGTCGAGGTGGAGACCCTGCGTGGTTGAATACGCGAACGACGGCGTCCAGGTGAGCCACTCCCCCGCGCGGATTGGCTTCGAGGTGATGTTGAGCGTCGGGAATTCGCGGTCCACCTGCTTGCGACCCGGATACTGACGCTGCGACGCGCCAAGCGACAATTGGAACGGTCCCCGCGCGGTATTGAACGCTCCACGCGAGGCGATGGTGCCTAACGCGACGTATGGGTTGAACGTCGCCTGCCGCTGGACACTGGTATTCTCAGCCCAATTGAACGAGAGGTTGAGTCGCGTGCGCTGTGAATAGGTCTGCGTGTGATTCCAGGTGACTTGCTGGTTCTTGTCTCCGTTCTTCAAGGTGTGATACGAATAGCCGATCTCGCCGTTCATGAAATTCGTCAACCAACTGTAGCGGAGGATGCCGTTCCCGCGGAGCCAGCCCGGATCATTCTCGGGCGCGCGCGCGTTGCTGCGCCAGTCCATCGTGAGCTCAGCGTCCAGATAATCGCTGAGTACGAAGTAGTAGCCGAGGTTTTCGATGGTGCGCCGATATGAGGGGCTGTTGCGGACGACCTCGCCGAAGCCAATGCGCGGTGCGATGATGCCACTCCGGCGTCCCCGTCGTAGATCCTGAAAAACGAACGGAAGCCATAACACGGGCACATCGGCGATGTACAACACCGCCGGTCGTGCGACGAGGATCCGGCCCGCGACGACTTTCATTTCACTCGACGCGAAGTGGTAATGCGGCACCGTCTCCGTACAGCTCGTGATCCAACCCGACTTCGCGTAGAACCGATTGCGCGCGGCTGCGCTCGTATCGTTTACAAAGGCGGCTCTATCGCCGTGTACGATCCATATCTGCCCACCTTCGCCAACAGCGGTTGTTACATCGGTGACGAGACCACGACGGTGAGGGATGTCGTACTCCATGCGACCGTGCGCGATGAGGTCATCGGGACCGCGTTGCGGGTCGCGCAGAACGAGGGTATCGCCCCACGCCGTCACGACTTTCGTCGAGTCGTTGAAGAGGATGCTGTCGCCGACGAGGGTGGCCTCGTCGCGTTCGACGCCGGCACGTCCCGAATCCCCGCGCAGGAGTCGAAGGCGCCGCTGGAGCGCGAGAAAGAGCACGGTGTCGCCCTGATAACGGGTCACGTTGTAACCCGCGCGCTGCATCAGAGCCGCCATGACGGAGTCCGGCTGTCCCCAGACGATGATCTGACGTTGACGTTGCGTGGTATCGCGGCGCGCCAACGTATCGGTGCGCACCTGCGCGCCTAACGAGCCCACCGCCACACCGAGGGCGAGCGCGGCGACGATGGCGCCGCGCAACGTCACGCTGGAACCTGCTCCATGTCCGCGCGCGCGCGCCGCGTCCGGCGACGATGCACGACAGCGGAGGCGATCACGCTGACCTCATACAGTCCGTAGAGCGGCAGGGCCAGCGCGAGCAGCGACAGCGGATCTGCACCTGGCGTGATGAGAGCCGACGCGACGAGGCACAGGACAACTGCATAACGACGGAACTTCTGCAGAAACCTCGGCGTAACGACGCCGACGGCTGTGAGACCGATGATCAGGATGGGGAGCTCGAACACGGCGCCCATCGCGAGGGACATCGCGATGGCAAAACCGAAATACTCGCGCGCCGAGATCATCATGTCGAGCGACGCCGCCTGAATGGAGAAGAGAAAACGCAGCGTGATCGGTAGGATCACGAAGTACGAGAGCGCTATACCGCACAGAAAGAGTATCGTTCCGAAGATAAAGACGGGGATGACGACCTTCTTTTCGTGCGAATAGAGGGCTGGGGCGAGAAACGCCCACAGCTGGTAGAGGATGACGGGCAGCGCGAGGACCAATCCGAGCCAGATCGAGACGCTTAGCGTGAGGCGGAAGGGATCCGCCGGATGTGTGACGATGAGTTGCCGTCCCTCGAGATACGGTGCGATGGGCAGCTCGAGGATATGGAAGAAGTTGTATTTCGTGGCGACGATGAACGCGACGACGAATCCGGCGACGAAT
>DATFBW010000384.1:0-10207 GCA_035253645.1 Gemmatimonadaceae bacterium
GCGCGGCTACGGCACTGAGGGGATGGGCCCATCAGCGATGTGCGCCGTCTTCGATCGCGTCGAGCAAGAAACGCACGCGACCGTCGTTCCGGACGATGCGCACAGTCCCGCCAACCGCATGCTCATCGACGGCGCCAGGACGCTCGGCTGGCACGTCTCGTCGGCACGCATCAACGCGCGCGGCTGCGTCCGTGCCGGGACGTGCTCGTTAGGTTGCCGCTACGGCGCGAAGATGTCCGCGCTCGAGGTCTACCTTCCACGAGCGCGCGCCGCGGGGGCCCGCATCCTCACGGATGCCGTCGTGACAAAGCTCGTCGTCACGGCGCGCGATACCGGGAAGGGACGCCCGCCGCAGAAGCGTCTTTATGCGAGTCCACGAAGTGGAAATGGCGCTGAGATCCTCATCGATGCTCCGATAGTGATCCTCGCCGCCGGTGCAATCGAGACGCCGCTCATTCTGCAGCGTTCAGGGATGGGAGGCGGTGGGGTCGGCCGTTTTTTGCGCCTGCACCCAACCACCGCGGTTTTCGCACGCGCGCCTAACGAGACGTATCCGCTCGCCGGCGTCCCCCAAACGAGCGTGTGCGCCGAGTTTGCTCGGAAGGCGGATGGATACGGCTACTGGATCGAATGTCCGGCATTGACGCCGGGCCTGGCCGGCGCGGCAGTCAGCGGCATTGGCCGTGAGCATTACGCTCAGCTCCAACAGCTCGGCAATTTGGCTCCACTGATCGCCCTGGTCCGAGACGGCGCCGATGGAGGCTCCAACGGCAGTGTCCGCGTCGGATCGATGGGGCCGCGCATCCGTTATCGGCTCGGCGAGCGTGACGCCCAGCATATGCGCGAGGGCATCGCCGCAGCGGCCCGCATAGCGCTCGCGGGTGGTGCGAACGAGGTGGTCACGCTTCACACGCGGCCGTTTGTCGTTCGCACCGAGCATGAGATCGGACAGATCCTCCAGAGCTCCATGGCGCCCAATGACGTTTCCCTTTTCTCGGCGCACGTGAATGGAACGTGCCGCATTGGGCGCCATGCGCGGGAAGCGGGGGTGATGCCTAACGGGGAAAGGTTCGCTGTGCGTGGCTTGTACGTCGTCGACGGCTCTATCCTGCCCTCGGCGCCAGGAGTCAATCCACAGGAAACGATCTATGCGTTGGCGACGGTCCTCACCGAGCGGATGGTAGCGGAAAACAGGCTCTAGTCTCGGCTTTCAGCCTGACTACGTGCTTTAACCGCAGAGGACGCAGAGAACAGTGGGGCGGGTAAACAGAAAGAAACAACAAAAAGCCCACTATCCTCGAGCGGCCCAAACATTATGAAGTCCTGTTGTTCTTTTGTTGTTGTGGTTTAGCAGTCCTCTGCGTCCTCTGCGGTAAAGGCAGTTTGCAGGAGCCGGGGTGCAGTCGGAAGCCCTGCGCGCCAGGCGCCAGAGCGCTAATTTTCAGGTTCCTCAGTACACCGTTCGCTTTCATCGTTAGGCGCCCTCCCGGAGAATTGCACCTGTGACCCCATCCGCCGCCGCTCAAGTCGCGACGACGCTCGACGAGCTCTGCATCAATACAGTCCGCACGCTGGCGATGGACGCTGTACAAAAGGCCGAGAGCGGACATCCCGGCGCGCCGATGGCGTTGGCGCCACTCGCGTACCTCCTGTTCACCAAGCACATGAAGCACAATCCGGCTGATCCAACCTGGCCGGACCGCGATCGCTTCGTTCTGTCCAATGGACACGCGTCCATGCTGCTGTACGCGTCCCTCTACTTGAGCGGCTACGACCTCTCGCTCGAAGAGATCAAGAACTTCAGACAATGGAACAGCAAAACGCCCGGGCACCCCGAACACGGGCATACACCGGGCGTGGAGACAACGACCGGCCCGTTAGGCCAAGGGTTCGGCAACGCGGTTGGAATGGCGGTCGCGGAGACAAACCTCGCTGCGACATTCAACAAAGGAAACGACAAGATCGTCGAGCATTACACGTGGTTCATCTGCAGCGACGGCGATCTGATGGAAGGACTGTCCCATGAAGCCGCGAGCTTCGCCGGCCACAACAAGCTCGGTCGTCTCATCGGATTCTACGACGACAACAATATTACGATCGACGGCAGCACCGATCTCGCCTATTCGGACGATGTGCGCAAGCGGTTCGAAGGGTACGGCTGGCATGTACTGCGCGTCGACGACGTGAACGATCTGAACGCGCTCGAGAGTGCAATCACCGCCTGTCAGGCAGAGACGGAGCGGCCCTCGTTGGTGATCGTGAAGACACACATCGGTTATGGCTCACCGAACCGGCAGGATACCGCGAAGGCCCACGGGGAAGCGTTAGGCGCCGAGGAGGTGGATCTCACGAAGAAGAACCTCGGATGGCCGACGCTGGAGAAGTTCTGGGTGCCCGATGAGGCGTTGGCGCACTGGCGCACGGCGCTCGAGCGTGGCGCCGGGGCACATGACGCGTGGCGGCGGCAGCTCATTGCCTACACCAAGACACACCCTAACGAGGCGAAAGAGTTCAGCCGCCGCGTGGTGCAACGGGATCTGCCCGCCGGGTGGCAAAGCGTGTTGCCGACGTTCACAAAGGAGAACGGCAGCGTTGCGACGCGCGCAGCGTCGGGCGCGGTACTGAACGCTCTCGCGCCCAAGTTGCCCGAGCTCTTCGGTGGGTCTGCGGACCTCACGCCGTCGAACAACACGCTGATCAAAGAGGCCGGAGTCTTTTCGCCGGAACACCCTGCCGGTCGTTATGTGCATTACGGTGTACGCGAGCACGCGATGGCGGCGATGATGAACGGCATCGCGCTACACGGTGGGCTCCTGCCTTACGGCGGCACTTTCCTGATCTTCTCCGATTACATGCGACCGTCCGTGCGCCTCGCCGCGCTCATGGGCGTGCACGTTGTATACGTCTACACGCACGATTCGATCGGACTTGGCGAGGACGGGCCTACACACGAGCCGATCGAGCATCTGAGCGCTTTGCGCGCGATCCCGAACATGACGGTCGTGCGTCCGGCCGATGCCGCTGAAGTGGTGGAGGCGTGGCGCGTCGCGCTCGCACACAAGGATGGGCCGGTGGCGTTGGCCCTGACGCGCCAGAAGGTCGCGTTCATCGACCGAGCGGCGTTAGGCACGGCCGTGGACGACGCGGCCCGCGGCGGCTACGTCATCGCGGGGTCGGAAGGTGCACCGGACGTCGTGCTCCTGTCTGCCGGGTCGGAAGTGGGCATTGCCCTGAAGGCGCGTGAACAGCTCGCCGCCCAGGGGATCGAGGCGCGCGTGGTCAGCATGATGTGTCACGAGATTTTCGCGCGCCAGCCGGCGGATTATCAGGCCTCGGTGCTACCGCCTAACGTGAAGCGCGTGGCCGTCGAAGCGGCACATCCGATGTCATGGTATCGGTGGGTGGGCTTGGAGGGTGCCGTCGTCGGTCTCGAGCGCTTCGGCGCCTCGGCGCCATATGAAGCAATTTACAAAGGGCTAGGAATTACGCCGGAAGCCGTTGTTGACGCCGTCCACCGAGTGATTGGGCGTTAGGTTCTCAACGGCTAAAAAAAACGTTACCACGGATCATCGGGGAGCGTGATGCGGTTTGCGCGTCCGGCAGTGGCTCCATCCAGATGAAGCAGTGCGAGACCGACTCCGGCAGCCCCCTGCATCAGGCCCGTCTGCGCGATCAGCAACTGCGGCTGCACACGATGCTCCGCCTGAATCCACTTGAGCCCGCGCCCGTCTTCGGTCGCCCGCGACATGACATCGTCCATCACGCGTTTGGCAAACGTTAGGTATTCCTGGTTGCGCGTATGGCGATGGAGCGCAGTGAAGAACTCGACGATGCCGCAATTGCCGCAACACTGACTGATGTTGTTCCAGTAACCGGGACTTCGCTCCGGCACTCCGCTGTCGACGATTCCTCGCGCGAGCCGTGCGACTTCACGGTCGTGCGCCGCGTATTTGGCGTTGAGGCCGAGGCGCCGATAGAGACGAGCAGTTCCCGCAGGGCCATGACACCAACTCAAATAGTAGAGCGATTCGTTCCCCGGCTCGCTGTGAAAAACTTTCCATCCATCGCGCTCGGTGCGCGTTCCGACGTTGCGGAGGTATGCCGCCCCCTGTGCCGCGACGTCGCGCAGCTGGTCGTCTCGCGACCGCTCGGCGACCGTCGCCAGAAAGTATGCGACGCCCGCCGTTCCGTGGGAGAAGTTGGGCATCCGCCGCGCGAACGTCGGATTCATCGCCCACTTGAGCCCACCATGCTCGGCAATACCTAACGCCGCAGCGCGGCGCGCAGCGCGCCGAGCGAGGTCGAGGAGTGAGTCGTCGCCAAGCCGGTCGGAGAAGGCAAGCAACGTTAGGCCGGTCCCCGCATTCCCCGATATGATGTCCGTCGTGGCACTCCATTCCACTCCGTCGCCGACCGGCTTCGCCGCGTCCTGCACGAGCTTGAGGGCACCTAACGCCGCCGCTCGGTATTTCGGATTGTCGGTCGCGAGCCAGGTCTCCCGCAGGACGTACGCGAGCCCTGATGCACCCACATAGAGTCCCGTCCCGAGTTTTTCGACCGGAGTGTTCGCTACCACGTGTACGATCGTGTCAGCGGCGCTCGCCGCATCCGCGAGTGCCTGACGATCACCTGTCGCATGCGCGTACTCGAGCAAAAAGAGCACGACCCCAGGCATGCCGTTGTACAGGTCGTAGGACTCCGTCTTGAGATCGAGCGGATTTGCAGCCCACGTCAGACCATGGGGCCCGCGCAGCGCAGTTGCTTTCAGCCACTCGCGAACGCGATGCGCCGCGTCCACGTAAGTGTCGGTCGGCTGGAACGTGAGGCCGCGCAACACCGGCGGCAGCGTAACCAGCGACGCGAGCGATCCGATACCCGCCTTGAGCGCCCCGCGGCGGCTCAGCGTTTGTTCATGACACACGGGGCCTCCAGCTCCGTGAACGTCGTAAAACTGTACGACCCCTCGCCGACGCGCTATCGTCTCCGCTCCTTTTACACTGAGCAACGCATGGCCAGGCTGCACTCCGGACTCGTTTACGTTGGCATCAAGACTTCAGTGCTCGCGCTGGATCGCAAAACCGGCGAGCCGGTATGGAGCGTCAAGCTTCCCGTGAAGTATCCGGGAAGTACGGTGTCCGGCCTGGCCAACGTGTGGTGCGATGCTGATGCCCTCTTTGCATCATGTGCGGGTGAGATCTTCTGCCTCGAACCCAAAACCGGGACGATCGTCTGGCACAACCTGCTCAAAAAGATGGGAACCGGCTTCGTGAGCATCGCGACCGAGGGAGGTAGCACGCGCAGCGCGATCGTTGCCGGCGCGGCGGCGGCGAGTGCAGCAGCGGCGGCCTCGCGCACGGCGGCGAGTTAGCGCCTAACGACCTCGAAGCGGAAGCGTTGCTCCACGAGCTGACGCACGACGTGGCCGCGGGCGCGCGCGGGGACGAAGCGCAGAGTCATGAGTCGTTCCCGCACGGCGCGAGCGAACTCCGCGTGCGTGGCGTGGTGCACATTCACGCTCGCGGGCTCCACGCGGCCTAACGTGTCGACGATAAACTGCGCGACGACATCACCTTCGATCCCGGCCCGCTCGAGTAAAACGGGATAACGCGGCGGACTCTGCCCTGGAATCATTTCCACCTGCAGATCCACAAACATCGCAGACAGTGGCTCGTTGCGCGCTGGCGGCGTGGGTGCCACGGAATCGAAGTGGATGAAAACTCGCCCGCCCACTATCGGCCCCATTCGGCCGGCACCGGGCTCTATGTCGATGTGCGGCAGGTCAGGCACGGTAGGCGGTGGCTGCTCAGACAGCCTCCCCGAGGCGCCAATGCCTCGGCCGCGACTGGGCTGCCGTGTGTTCGGTGGAGCCGGGATGTAGACGAGGGGCGGAAGGGGTTCTTCCAGCACGCTCTCATTCCCGCGCGCCCGCGTCATTACGAGTCCCGAGAGCAAGATCGCGTGTGCCATCGCACTGCCAACCAGTGCTAAGCGCTGTCTCGGTGTGCGTCGGCGCGATTCCAATAGCGTTCCGAGCATACGTCCCTCTCTTCCTAGGGCCATCGCCACGGTACAGTCGGCCGATTGTGCGCCCGTGAGCGAGAGGTTAACGACACGTGAAGCGCGCATGAGCTTTGGATTGCGTGCCCCGGTGACGCACAGTAGAACAGGGCGATAGCTCAGACCTCAGACCTCAGACCTTGAATCCCGAAGTCATTACTGCCGCCAAATCCGCCTTCCCAGGCGCTCGCCCAGGCATCACGCTCGGCGCTGTGGTGCATGACGGGCAGTGCAACCCCGAACCGATCGTGCGCATCCCGCTCGCGATGCTAAACAGGCACGGGTTGATCGCGGGCGCCACGGGAACCGGCAAAACCAAATCGCTGCAGTTGATCGCCGAGCAGTTGTCGTCCGCGGGCGTGCCCGTGTTCCTGGCCGACATCAAGGGAGACGTGTCCGGCGTCGCCGTCGCCGGGGAGCCTAACGAGAAGGTGGCGGCACGTGCGCGCGACACTGGGTATGCGTGGCACGGCACGGCTTTCCCCGTCGAGTTCCTCAGCCTAACGGGCGCGAATGGAGCACAGCTCCGCGCCACCGTCTCGTCGTTCGGGCCGCTACTGCTCGCCAAGGTTCTCGGACTCAACGCGACCCAGGCGAGCGTGCTGAGCATGGTGTTCAAGTACTGCGACGACAAAGGGCTCCTCTTGCTCGATCTCTCGGATCTGCGGGCTGTCTTGCAGTACCTCTCCGGTGAAGGCGCCGACGAATTGCAGGATTACGGTGGGATGTCGAACGCAACGGTCGGCGTGCTGCTGCGCGAGATGATCGAGCTGGAGCAGCAGGGCGCGGATGCGTTCTTCGGCGAACCGCAGTTCGAGCTGGATGATCTGCTCCAGATCGAGCGCGATGGCCGAGGGTTGGTGACCGTGCTGGAGCTGCAGGATGTGCAGCAACGTCCGGCGTTGTTCAGCACGTTCATGTTGTGGATGCTCGCCACGTTGTACAACGAGCTTCCTGAAGTGGGCGATCTGGATAAGCCGAAACTCGTGTTCTTCTTCGACGAAGCCCATCTCTTGTTCGATAATGCCAGTGACGCGTTGCTCGACCAGATCGAGCAAGTGGTGCGGTTGGTGCGCTCGAAAGGGGTCGGCGTGTTCTTCATCACGCAAAACCCAAAGGATGTCCCGGCAACCGTGCTCGGACAGCTCGGACACCGGGTTCAGCATGCGTTGCGCGCGTTCACGCCAGACGACGAGAAGGCGCTGCGCGCAGCCGCGCGGACATACCCCAAGACGCCGTTTTACGACGTGGAGCGCACGCTCACCTCGTTAGGCATCGGCGAGGCATTCGTGACGGTGCTCGGAGCGAACGGTGTTCCAACGCCGCCCTTTGCTACGCGCATGATCCCGCCCGCATCCCGCATGGGTCCTCTCACGGATGCCGAATTACAGCAACGTCTGGCGAGCTCGCCGCAAGTGAAGGAGTACGCCCAGTCCGTCGATCGGGAGAGCGCCCGGGAGATGCTGACTGAACGTGCTGCCGCCGCCACACCGCCGGCCGGCGTGCCCGCGTCCGAACCGGTTCCGCGCGCGCGAACCGAGCGGCCGCAGCCGGGTACACTCGATCGTGTACTCAAGTCGCCCGTGGCGCGTAGCGTGGCGACGACTATTACTCGGGGCATCATGGGCGCTTTGCTCGGCAGCATGGGCGTTCGCAGGCGCCGCGCACCTGCCCGCCGGAGGCGGCTCTTCTAATTGCGCCGGATCAGGACTCTCGCGACCCTGGCGGCGTGCCTAACGAGTGCGCCTTCTTTCGCGGACGCCCAGATCGTCCGCGGCGTGGTGACCGAGCGCGGCTCCGGCGCTGTTGTCGGCGGCGTTGTCGTGTCGCTGATCGCGGCCGGAGCGCGGCAACCGGCCGCGAGCAGCCTCAGTGATCCGCAGGGCCGGTATGCGCTGCGTGCTCCCGGTCAAGGCACATATCATGTCGAGGCAAAACGCATCGGCGTTCGCCGCTTTTTGAGCCCACCGCTCACCCTGGCCGCTGGTGAAACCAGGCAGCTCGATATCGTGCTCGAGGGTTTGGTCTACACGCTCCCCGAAGTTGTCGTCAGCGGCCTCGCGACTTGCACAGGAAGCACGCGAGATGCACCACGCATCGGCGCATTGTGGGAGGAAGCGCGTACCGCATTGTTTGCAACGCGCATCTCACTCCGCGATCGCTTATTCAGAGGGACGATTTCTCGCTACATCCGCGAGCTGGATCCGCGCTCGCATAAAGTGCTCAGTGAGGAAGGGCGCCAGATTCAGGGTGTCGTCGACAAACCGTTCCGTTCCGTCGATGCCGAATCGCTCTCCGCACATGGGTACGTGCAGACCGACCGTAATAACATCCGTACCTTTCACGGCCCAGACGCGGACGTCCTGCTATCCGATGCGTTCGTGCGCGATCACTGTTTCCGAGTCGCGGTCCCAACGCGGGAGCGGCGGGGCCTCATCGGGATTGCGTTCGCACCCGCGGCCGGACGCCGATTACCGGAGATCTCCGGCACCATGTGGCTCGATCAGCGCAACTTCGAGCTGCAGCTGGTCGATTTTCGGTATGTCAACGTGGAGCACATCCCCGACGACGACGCGATCGGCGGCGAGGTGCATTTCGCGAAGCTGCCTAACGGCGCCTGGGTAGTACGCAAGTGGTTCATCCGGTTGCCACAAGGCTCGCGTTCCGGCACGCCCGTGACCGTCTCGGGCTCCACGCCGAACGTCTTCGTGCGGAGCGTCAGTTATATCCTGCGCGAGGAGGGCGGCCATGTAACGGCCGAAGCCATGCTGGCACGCGAACGGCCCTCGGGTCTCGTGGGTACGGTGAGTGATTCGTTAGGCAGCCCGCTCCGGGGCGCGGTCGTGCGTCTCTCCGGAACGCCGTATCGCGCCACCGTGGATGCCGGCGGGCGGTTCCGCATGGATGGGATCCCGCCCGGCACGTTCGACATTGTCGTGGAGCACCCCGACTATCTCGCGTACGGAGTGTTCGTCGCCCAGGCCGAGGTCAATCTCGCCGAGGGGCTCGTCTCGCAGGTTAGTTTCGACGCGCCGCGCACGCGTGAGATCCGCGCGCGGCTCTGTCCGGGCGACCGGCCGGATCCGCAGCAAGCCGATCTCCGTGTGCATGCGCTCAACGAACGTGGCGATCTCCTGCCATTTACTCCGTTGCGCATCATGTGGAACGAATACGAGGATGTGCGGCCGAATGTCCGGATCGCCGTGCGGCCGCATTACCGCGATGTCCAGACGGATCAGCACGGCGCCGCGACCTTCTGTGGCCTGCCGGGAGGCCGGCTGCTCCCGATCTATGTGCTCCGCGGCGAGCAGCAGCGCCCCGTGCGCGTCGATAGCGTTAGGCTCAATGACAATGAGTTGCGCGCGAGGATTGTGAGGGTACCCTAGGTGCGAGATGCGAGGTGCGAGGTACGTGAGGTTTAAGGTCTCGCTCCTCGCTCCATGCTCCTCGCTCCTATCTCTCGCACCTCGAACCTCGAACCTCGAACCTAAAATCGTATCATCACCCCAATCTCTGGCGCGAGATCAGTCGCGTTAGGCGTGAGCCCGATTCCAGTCCCTGCCTTGAGAAACATGCGCGGGTGGAAGTGCCACTGCACTTCGTTCACGAATTCGACCTCGTCGATCTGACTGCCTTCGATCATCGAGAAGATCCGCCACCGTGGCGACAGCCGACGCAAGAACTCGAGCGCGTACTCCCCGACCTCGAACTTCCGGTCCTCCCCGTCCCACTCGACGCCCGTGCGGAACGTCCACGTGCCGTTCGTTCTGCCGCGCGTCATGCCAAAGCCCAGCTTGTATTCCCACGCTTTCGTCCCAATCAGGAACTTGTCCTTCTGCAGTGGCAGGACCGTTTCGAAGTAGGTGAACATCTCCGCGCGGCGCGGCGTTTCACGGCGAAAGCGCCAGCGGATCTGGCCTTCGACGTCACCCAATCCGTACTCCTCGAATTCGTTGGGCATCGGGGACGGATCGCGCCGCGACTTATTGAGCTCGCCGCTGATCATCGCGGCCTCCAGCTCGACCGCGATGTCCTCCGTCAGCCCATAGGCGAGGAAAATGAGTCCTTCTGACGCCGAGTACCGCCCGCGATAGTCCACGTCGCCGACGTGGCCGAACTCGTTAGGCTTGTATTCGAAGTTGCGATCGTA
>DATFBW010000385.1:0-13255 GCA_035253645.1 Gemmatimonadaceae bacterium
CGCTGACCTGGATCGTACGGCCAGCGATGGATGAATCGCTGCCGTAGCGCCGCTTCCAGAGTCCATACGTCAGCATGATGACGTTGCGTGTTTCGCGAGTATCCTCCTCCGGCCGGAAATCGCGTCCAAGGAACGGGCGCACGCCTAACGTCGAGAAATATGTGCTCGACACTCTGAGGCCCGGAACCTGCTCAGCAGCCCCTTCCGAGGCCAGCGTTGCGTCCCAGTAGCTCATCGCGGCGCTGGACGAGAATGACCTAACGTCGCGTGCCAGGTCCTGAAACGTGAGGAATCCAACGTTGCTCGACGAGCCGGTCGCGTCCCGTTCCCAGACGAGCACCAACCTGTCAGGGGCAGGGTAGGGCGCCGCATCGAAGATGACCGGCTTTGCCACCGTAAAGATCGCCGTCGAGGCCCCGATCCCGACTGCCGCCGTCACGATCGCGAGTGTGGAGTACAAAGGCGCTCGTCTGAGCGAGCGAAAGGCGAGACGGACTTCGTTCCAGAGTGCGGACATGGGTGATGCTCCAGGGCGGTGCGATTCCAGCGCGGGACGCGGCCAACGGGTTGTGAACAGGTGTGTGGCCTCGCGCCAATACCAATTCCGGGCGGCGCGCCGGGTGTCGGATGCGAGGCGGTCGTAGAACCCTTCTTCGAGATCGCCTAACACGAACTCGCGCTCATGCGCGGGCGTTGCGACAGCGGCCAGCCAGCGCGCGAGACGTGGCGGTGTGTCGTTAGGCGCTCGTGTCGTCATGGGATCTGCAGGGAAGGGGCGAGGCCGCGCGTGAGTGCGTGCAACGTTTCGATCGATGTGACGAGCGCGCGTTTTCCCTTGGGCAGCACGCGATACAGCTTTTTCCTCCGCCCCCCTCGGCGCGCCGTGGGCTCTCCAACGCGTGAGGCGATGAGGCCCTTCTGTTCGAGGCGGGCGAGGGTCGTGTAGATGGCACCGAGGGCGACGCGGCGCTGCGTGTTCCCCTCGATCTCGTGCTGAACGCCGACGCCGAATCCGTCCTCGCCGAGTCGCATGAGGGCGAGGAGAACGACCTGTTCGAGCTCACCAAGTGGGGCGGCCATTATTTCTCCGACATTTCAGGAGATATGACAGGCACCCGCGGGAAACGGTTTGTGCAATCCGAAAATGTGATAGCAGGGAGGTCGCTGAGGTCGGTAATTGGTATAGGCCCTGCTCTCGTTTTGGTGGGGCTGTGAGCGGCTACCCCCAAACCCCCAACCCCCACCCCCTGGGTGTTTTGTTAAAGTCCTGGCGGTTCGTCACAATCATGGTGGTGGCGGTGCTCATGACGATGGGCTTTACCCATCTCTGGCAGCTCCCGCCGCGCCTGACGTACGACGGCGTGCTCTGGCTCGACTCGCTCACCTTCTACATCAAGTTCGGACCGGCCGGACCAGGCCCGGTGATCGAAGTCGCGGCGATTCTGTGCACGTTTGTGCTGCTGTTCCTGGTTCGCGGGCGCGGGCCCGCGTATGCATTGACCCTAACGGCGCTCGTGGCGCTGGTGCTGTCCACCGCGGCCTACTGGCTCTTCGTCTACCCCGTGAATCGCGAGCTGCTCACGTGGACCGCGGAAACGCTGCCGCAGAACTGGACGGATTTCAGGGATCAATGGGAATACACCCATGCGGCCCGCGCCGGGCTTCAGTTTATCGCGTTAGGCACGCTGCTCTACTCCGTGATTCACGAAGTCCCATCCGCTGCAGCTACTGGTGTTCGTTAGGCGATGGGACGAAGGTTTGAGTCGCGAGTGTCGAGTTTCCAGTATTCAGGACGCGTAGCTCACCAAGTTTACGCTCTGTCGAACACAAACTCGGCGATCATGCCGTCCTGTCTACTGGATACTCGACACTGGCCACTCAGAACCTTGAGCAGGGAAATCGTTGGAACATAGTATCAAGGTCTTCCGCCGTTGGGCGCTCCACCCTGCAACTGCCGCAGCACTGCGCCCAGCCTCTCGATTTCCGCTCCATACTGCGCCCAGTTGCCCGCTCGCTGCGCCGCTATCGCGCGATCGTAATGCTGCGTTGCCTGCCGCAGCAGGGCTGCCAGATTCGCGTTAGGTAGAGCCTCCGTCCGTGTCGGTGTCGGTGTGGGTGCCGATACGGAGTCGGCAGCAGCAACCTGCGGAGGCGGCAGGACACCCGACCCGGTGAACAGGCGTGCGAGCCCAGCCTCCAACGTACGCTCCATTACCACCTGATTCTGATAGGCGACGATCACTCGCTCGAGCTGGTGGATCCGTCCCCCTTCGGCGCGCAGATACAATGGCTGCACGTAGATCAATGCCTCGTCGATCGGGATGACCATGAGCGCTCCCCTAACGACCTGCGACCCGCGCTGATCCCATAACGACACTTCGCGCGCGATTTCCGGATCCTGATTCATCCGGTTGATCACCTGCTGCGGGCCGTACACCAGACTCTGCTTCGGGAAGCGATACACGAGCAGATCGCCGTAGTGATCACCGTCGTTCCGCGCGACGAGCCACGCAGCCAGGTTGTCCTTGTTCCGCGGCGTGAACGGCGACATGAAAATGAACTCGGCGCTATCCTCCTCGGGGAGACGCATAACGATGCGTCGCATGAACGCGCTCTCCGATTGCCCTTGCTGGATCGTCGGGATCTGCCACTGGTCTTCCCGGTGATAAAACGCCTCCGGCTCCGTCATGTGGTACGTGGCATAGAGCCCGGCCTGCATCCGGAAGAGATCCTCGGGATAGCGCACGTGGTTCCGCAGGTCAGCCGGCATTGACGCGATCGGCTGGAAGATCCCGGGAAAGACGTTGGCCCATGTGCGCGCGAGCGGATCGCTCGGATCAGCGAGGTAGGCCGTCACCGTTCCATCGTAAGCGTCGACGACGACCTTCACACTGTTGCGCATGTACGACGTACCGTCGGCGAGCCGCTGCGAATATGGGTACGCATTGCTCGTCGTGTACGCATCCAGAATCCACTTGAGCTGTCCCGAGTCAGTAACGACCATGTACGGGTCGCGGTCGAGCCTAACGAATGGCAACGCGCGCGAGGCGCGTTCCACGATATTGCGTCCGTACAGGATCTTGCTCTCGTTCGTGATATCCCCCGACAACAGGATCTTTAGCGAACGGAAATGCCATGCCAGCAAGGCTCGGCGCCAGATCGATTTGATTGAAACCCCTCCGCGACCAGCGTACGTGGCGAAAATGTTGGCGTCGCCCGCGGGATAATCGAACTCGCGCTGCTTCGTGCCCACGATGGCGTAGCTGTCGGTGGCTTCGCCGAAGTAGATGCCGGGCCGCGTTAGGCGGAGCGATACATTTGAAACCGGCGGCAAGTCCTTGATGAACAGGACCGGCAGGCCTTCTTCGGTTACCTGGTTCACCGGCGCCAGTGTGACGCCCATCCCGTGCGTAAAGGTCAGATGCTCGTTGATGAACGAGCGCGTGGGGAGCGACGCCGAGTTGAGCTCGCGTGGCGAGAGGTGCACCTGGCGGTAGCGGCCGTCGATCCAGTAGCGGTCATCGTCGATCGAAACGAACTCGTAATACGTGCGGATCTCCTGGATCTGGCTGAAGGTCTGACGCAAAGGGTCGCGGTCCCAGAGACGCACGTTCTCGACTGTGGCGACGTTCTGCCTGAGGCTGGCGGGCGTGAGGTTCGCTTCGCCGCGGGCGTCGCGCGTCGCAACGCTGTCGATCCCCCAGGCGCGCCGCGTCGCATCTATATGATGGCCGAGGTACGGCATCTCCTTGGTGAGCTCCGTTGGCGCCACGATCAGCCGCTGGACCGCGGCCGGGATCAACGCTCGGCCGAGCAGCGACACACCCACATATAGAGCCACGGCGGTCGCGAAAAAGCGGAAACGCTTTCGCCTAACGATTCCATACACGACCATCCCGGCCGAGATGAGCGCCACGAGGGCTGCGATGCGCAGTCCGGGGAGGCGTGCGTTGACGTCGCTGTAGCTCGCACCCACGAATGGACCTGTCGTCGAGAAGAGCAGCTGCGGGATGCTCAGGAACCAGATCTGCAACGCCGTGAGCACGAGAAACACCGCCAGCAGGACGGCAACGTGCACGCCGGCAACTCGAGCGACGCGAATCTGTTGCCCCGTCGCCGCGATCGCGCCGTTCGCGAGGTAAACGCCGGCCGAGAGGAGCACGGAGACGATCGTTAGGGCCGAGAGAAAGGCGAGGATGCCAGAGAGGAAGGGCAGTGTGTTTACGTAGAATCCGACGTCGCGTCCGAAGATCGGATCGGTCACACCGAAGGGGACGCCGTTCAGGTAGCGCAACACGGTAAGCCAACCGGTGGACACCGTGAGGGCCGTGAGGATCGAGAGGAAGATCGCGATGCCCGTCGCAAGGCGCCTAACGGCGACTGGGGGCAGGTTGGGCGCGATGGAGATCATGTCGCCCATCACAGCCGGCAGCGGCCGGGCGCGCCGTTGTGCGATCAGGACGTTGGCATACAGGATCCCGAAGGCCGCGAGCGCTGCTACCACCAGCAGGATGGCACGCGTCGTGATTTCGGATGTCAGGATTGTGCGGAACCCGATCTCACCGAACCAGTACCAGTTCGCCATGAAGCGCACCGACGCCGGCAGGATGAACATGATCAGGATCACGAGTCCCGCAACGACGAGAATGGCTCTGCGGCCGAGTCGCGGGAGAGGAGGCGGGGAGGTCATATAGTCTGGGGGGCCTTGGCGCTACACCATTAAAGTACGTGGAGCGGGGAGCAAGGAGCGAGGGCAAACCGCTCCTACACTACGGGTTGCAGGAGCAGAGGTGACGCTATGGCGGGCCTCTTTTGGGCGATTGCGGCAGTAGCTGCGCAGGCGAGTCACCCGCCGACTGTGACAATCTCGGCGGCCGAGGTCGCGGGGGCGCCGCGCCTAACGATTACGCGCGAGCCGGTCTGGCGCATCTCCGACCTCACGTCTTCGGCGCTAGGCATTTCGCTTGTCCCCTGCGGTAAACGCTGACCTGGCTAGACGCCGGAGCAGAAACGTGAACTTTTCACCGGCCCGCAACGTCCCTAGGTCGTAACTCACGGGGATTGTATGTGGAGAGGCCATGCCAGAGCACGACGCGGGCGCCACAACAAGGCTGCACCTTCTTGTTCTGCGCTGTCAGGCAGGCGACGAAAGGGCGTTCGCTCAGCTGTTCGAAGCCTTCGGGGACCGCTCGCTACGATATCTGCGCGGCCTGGTCGGGGACGCTGCCGATGACATTCAGCAGGAAGTCTGGCTCAGCGTCTACCGCAACATTGCATCGCTCGCCAAGCCTAACGCATTCCGTACGTGGCTCTTCAGCACGACCCGCCACCGGGCGCTGGACTATTTGCGAAGGCAGAAGCGAGAGCGGGAGTTGCTGGAAGATGCAAGGTACGAGGTGGGAGATGCGCGTTTGGCAGAAGACCCATCGCTTACCGACGAACTCGATACGGCGATGGAGCAACTATCGGTTCTGCACCGTGAGGTGCTGCTCCTTCGCTACCGCAACGATATGAGCTACGGCGAGATGGCTCTTGTGCTGGGTATCCCGTTAGGCACTGTCCGTACACGACTCCATCACGCGAAACGACGATTGCAAGAACTTCTGACCTGAGGCGATAATGACGGCTCCAATTTCCCCCGCATCAAAGAGTGCCTTCGAGCTCATCGAGGTCGAAAAGCGCCGCGACCGCCTGATCCGCCGGGTGAGTATTATTGCGTGGTCGGTGACATTCGCCATCGTGTTGCTCTACGCGTTGCTCACCTTCGCCGCGTTCATCGAGGTGTTCCGTGGGATACTCGACGGCAACCTTCCCTGGATGACGGCGATGGGAACGGCGACGCCACTCATCCAGGTGCTGCTGCTCTTGAGCGTCCTCGTCGCGGCGCTGAGCACGATCGGCGTCTTCCTGCGGTTCCGGTCGGCGAGCTTGGCCGAGATTCAGCTGCGCCTGGCCGCTCTCGAGGACATACTCGCCTCGCGCCCGGACATCCCTAACGAACAGAAATCCTAATGCGTCGTATCCGTTGCCGGCAGTTGATCTTGTCGAGCCTAACGTTATTCGGAGCTGCGACGGTCAACGCCCAAGCTGCGCCGCCACACGCGGCTCCGGGTCGCATGATCGACATCGGCGGTTGGAAGCTTCACCTGAATTGCACGGGCGAAGCCAAACCTTCGCAGGCCACAGTGATCCTCGAAGCCGGTGTGGGTGACTTCTCCGTCGAGTGGGCGCTCGTACAACCGAGCGTGAGCAGCTTCGCACGCGTGTGTTCGTACGATCGCGCCGGCGACGGATGGAGCGAGCTCGGCCCCCATCCGCGCACGATGAAGCAACTCGTCTACGAGTTGCACACACTGCTCGAGAAAGCGGGGGAGCGACCGCCTTATCTACTCGTTGGACAATCGTTCGGTGGTGTCGTCGTCCGGCTTTATGCGACCACGTATCCAAACGAGGTCGCCAGCATGATGCTCATCGACGCCGGGCGTTTGAATCCGTGGCGCTTCATCAACGGCGAGCTGGTGCAGCTCAACACGACGGCGAAAGGTGTTCCGGTTCCCGCGGTAAAAACGTCATCCCCACTGCGCGAGAGTGACATCCCTCCCCCCGCGCGCGAGCAGATGCAGGCTGCCGCGCGCCAGCTCGTGGCACGCGCCAACGAATCTCGAGAGAAGTTGCCTCGTGAGGCGCAGGAGATGCGCACATGGGCGTTAGGCACCGTCAAACACGTTGCCGCATACGTCAACCCTTTCGAAGCCGAAGAGCTTGCGCTCATGCTCGCGGCTGAGAAGGAGCGCGAATACCAGTTTGGCGACATGCCACTCGTCGTTATGACGGCCGGCAAGGTCCAATACAGCGAGGCATGGCTGCAGGCGGATCACGCAGCGACACAGGCGGGACTGGCGAAGCTTTCACGGAGCGGCAAGCAGATCATCGCGCAGGAAAGCGGCCATCACATCCATATCGACGAGCCTGCGCTGGTGATCAACGCGATCCGCGAGCTCGTGACGGCCAAACCGCTGCGGTGACTGGCCGGAGGGCCGCTCGGGCATACTTTATCTCGGGCGGCTACCTCCCCTTCCGGCTATGACGTCACCAGATCCGCACGGCATCCATCGTCGCCGTCTCTTCTTCGGCATCTGCCTGGCGCTGATTCCAACCGGGGCGTCATTCGCTCTCGTCAGCAACATCCTGGTCCAGCTCAAGCAGGAGTTCATCCTAACGAATTATCAGGTGGGATTGATCGCGGGCGCGGCGCTGTGGGGGATGGCCATCTCACTACTCGTTATGGGTCCGCTCCTCGAGGCGTTCGGGCTCAAGAACGGCGCACGTATGGCGTTCGCAGGGCACATCGTCGGGATCACGTTGATGCTCCTGGCCGCGTCGCGCGTCGGAGATCCGTCCGCCTTCTGGATGCTCATGTTAGGCGCGGCCACGCTCGCCGTGGGCAATGGGATGATCGAAGTCACGGGCAATCCTCTCGCCGCGGCGCTCTATCCCGATCAAAAGACCACGCGTCTCAACTGGTTTCACGCCTTTTTCCCAATCGGCATCGTGCTGGGCGGGATCGCCGGCTTCTTGCTCGCGACGTACGGCGGCCGCTTCGGGCGGTGGCCGTATCAGCTCGCGATCATTTACGTGCCGATCTTCGTGTACGGCGTGATGCTGTTGCCGCAGAGATTCCCCAAGACGGAGAACGCCGAAGCTGGTCTACCGGTGCGCGAGATGTTTCGCTTCACCCTAACGAGCCCATTTTTCCTGATGATGCTCGCGATGATGGCCATCACCACGTCGATCGAGCTCGGGCCGATGCGCTGGATTCCCTCCGTACTGACGTCCCGCGGGCTCCATGGCATCCTCGTGCTCGTATGGATCAGCGGGTGGATGGTGGTCCTGCGCGCGCTGGCCAGCCACGCTGTTGAGCGCCTTTCGCCGACGGGGATGCTCTTGACGGCGGCAACGCTCACGGGAACGGGCTTGTTCTTGCTCAGCTTTGCGGAGGGCACGTGGTCGGCATTTGCGGCGGCGACGGTGTTTGCGTGGGGCGTTGCATTTTTCTTCCCGACCATGGTGGGTGTGGTGAGCGAGCGCGTCCCCAAGACCGGTTCGTTAGGCATCGTGCTGACGGCAGGCATCGGGTTGGGGATGAGCGGCGCGGTCGGTGTGCCACTCATGGGGAAGCTCGCCGACCGTTACCTCGCCGAGTCGCTCCCGGTATCCACTTTAGCCGTGCTGCAGCGCGCCGACGCGCAACTTCCCACATACATCGCCCGCGCCCAAGCCACGAGCGACCTCGCCACCCTCGGCTACCGTGAGCGCGAAGTGCAGGAAGCCTTGGCGGCCACTCGTACGGCACTCGCCACACAGGCCGAGACGGGGAACATGAACAACGACGACACGGCAAACGCGCTCCGCGCGATCGTCGCCACCGCGATCCCTAACGAGCCGCTCGTGGGTGAAGCCAACGCAATCCTGCAGCCCGCGGAAGCTTCGGGTGGTCAACAGGCATTTCGCTACGTCGCCCCGATTGCACTCATCCTCGTCCTCGTATTTGGAGTCATGTACGTGCGAGATCGTCGCCGCGGAGGGTACAGGGCCGAGCGGCTGCAGCGGATGGCAGCCGCGCTTCTTCTCGCCCTCATGAGCGCTCCGCTCTCTCTTGGCGCGCAGACGAGAGCGCCGGAACGGCTGCGAGTCCTGTTTCTCGGCGACAACGGGCACCATCAGCCAACCGCGCGCGCCAAAGAGCTTCTGCCTGCGGTCTCGCGCAACGGCATCGATCTCTTCTACACAGATGACCCTAACGATCTTAACGATCACGAGCTCGATCGCTACCACGCGATCATGTTGTACAACAACCACGCGGCGGTGACTCGGCCGCAGCTCAATGCGCTGCTGCGCTTCGTCGACGAGGGTGGTGGGCTCGTCGTCCTGCATTGTGCGTCGGCCTCATTCCAGAATTCCGAGGAGTTCGTTAGGCTCGTCGGTGCAGCGTTCAAGAGCCATGGCACCGGCACCTTTAGCGCTGTCCGAGTTGCCGAGCATCCGATCACGCGTGGTGTGCCGGCGTTCGAGACGTGGGACGAGACCTACGTCCATACCAAGCACAATCCGATCAACCGCACAGTTCTGGAAGTGCGGCGCGAAAACGGACACGATGAGCCGTGGACGTGGGTTCGCACGTATGGAAAAGGGCGCGTGTTTTATACGGCATGGGGACATGACCAGCGCACCTGGGGTCAGCCGGGCTTTCAGCAGATGGTGGGGCAGGCGATCCGCTGGACGGTCGGCGATTGGGCCCTAACGCGGATTGCCGCCGACCCGCCAACGCGCACGCTGGACTTAGCTGTGCCGCTGCCCACCTACAAGCGTCCGCCCGCGCCGTGGAATACGCTCGACACCGCAATCACCAAGGCCCAGGATGCCCTAACGACTCCAGAGTCGATCCGGATGATGACGCTGCGGCCGCGGTTCCGCGCCGAATCGTTCGCCGTCGAGCCGATGATCGGCAACATCATCGACTTCACGTGGGACGCGCGCGGCCGCATGTGGGCCGTCGAGACGAACGACTACCCGAACACCGTCCTTCCTGACAGCGTCCCCGGTGGGGATCGCATCCTCATTATAGAGGACAGGGACCGCAACGGCCGTGCGGATCACGTCACGGTCTTTGCGAAAGGTTTGAATCTCGCGACGAGCCTAACGTTTGCGAACGGCGGCGTCGTGGTTGGTCAGGCGCCGCACATGCTCTTCTTCAAAGACACGAACGGCGACGATGTCGCTGACGAGCGCAAGATCCTGTTCACTGGCTGGCCGCGCACCGATACCCACGGCACGATCTCGAACCTGCGCTATGGCTTCGACAACCTCGTCTGGGGCTCCGTTGGCTACAACGGGTTCCGCGGAACGGTCGGTGGTCGCACGTACGGTCGTGGTGAATTCGGCGCCGGGTACTTCCGGTTTCCAGCGGACGGCTCGAACCTCGAATACCTCGCGCGCACGAGCAACAACACCTGGGGGCTGGGGTTCACCGAAGACGGCTATGCATTCGGCTCGACCGCGAACAGCCGGCCCAGCAACTTCGTGCACATTCCTCTGCGCTACTATCGCTCGTTAGGACTGCGCGACACGGTATTGCCCGACATCGCCGACCGGCTCGACATCTTCCCGCAGATCGACATCCTGCAGGTCGATCAATTCGGTCGCTACACGGCCGGTACGGCGCACGAGATCTACACCGCGCGCGCATTTCCAAAGGAATACTGGAACCGCACGGCGTTCGTCGCTGAGCCAACGGGGCACGTGATCGGTCAGTTCCAGCTCACGGACAACGGGAGCGCGTTCCGCGCCAAGAACCGCTGGAGCTTCATGTCGGCGCGCGACGCCTGGGTCGCGCCCGTGCAGGTCAAGGTGGGGCCGGATGGCGCGTTATGGGTCTCCGACTTCTATACGCTCGTCGCGCAGCACAATCCGACACCCAGGGATACGACGCCGGCAAACAGGATGCGCGGTTGCTGTGTGACCGGGGCGGGGCAGGCGTATGAGACGCCTAACCGTGACAAGCTGCACGGTCGGATCTACAGAATAGTCTACGACAGCGGCCGCGCGCCCGCTCCAATGCGCCTGGACAACGCAACGCCGCAGCAGCTCGTTAGGGCTCTTTCGCACGACAACATGTTCTGGCGCATGACGGCGCAGCGTCTCCTCGTCGAACGCAAGCGCACTGACGTCGTTCCGGCGCTCATCCAGGTTGCCAACACGCAAACCGTCGACTCACTCGGCCTCAACCCGGGTGCCTTGCACGCATTGTGGACGCTGCACGGTCTTGGTGCCATAACGCCTAACAGTGACGCGCTCGCCGCTGTTCGTGGCGCGTTACATCACCCAGCAGCGTCGCTGCGTCGCGCAGCGCTTCAGATCCTTCCGCGCGATGAGCGGTTAACTGAGGGGATCTTCGCGGCTGGGATTCTGCCGGACCGGGCGTCGCCGACGCCCGTGGAGTACACGGTTCCCACGAGCATTTTACAGGATGCGGACGCCCACGTCAGGCTCGAGGCGTTGCTCGTGCTCACCGAGCTGCCGCCGTCACCCAAGGGCGCGGCGGCGTTGCTCGACGTCATTTCGTTTGCGGAGAACGCGCGTGACGCGTGGATCCCGGACGCTGTCGCGATGGCCGCGGTTCAGCAGCGCGGCGCGCCGTTCGTGCGCGATCTGATCGCCGCTCGTCTCCCTGCGACCGACTCGCTCGCAATGCGCGGCATTGCGCGCACGGTGAACAAAGTGGCTCGCGTGTACGCGGCGCGAGAGGACGTAGGCGCCGTCGTTTCGCTGATAGAAACGGTGCCGCAGGCACACCCTCGGCTCGCGCTCGCGCTGTTGGATGGCGTCGCGCAGAGCTGGCCTGAGGAAAAGCCACCCCAGCTCACCGACGCACAGGGGTTAGCGTTAGTGAATGCTGCGCGTGGCGCATCACCCGAGCTGACCGAAGCTTTCACCAAGGTGGCTACGCGCTGGACGCTGCCAAACGTCTTCAAGGAACGATGACTTTGCTTGACGCGGTTCGCTCGCACCTCGCACCACGCATCTCGCAGCTGCTTTTTTTGTTTCTCGCTCCCAGCGCCTCGCTCCTCGCTCCCGGTAGCGCAGCAGGTCAGTCCGTAGACACGACGATTACAATCCGCGCAACAGGCAGTACGCTGGAGTTCATCCCACCACGAATCGCGGTTAAAACCGGCACCCGCGTCCGCATCCGCTTTGTTAATGAAGGGACACTTCCCCACAACGTCGTCCTGCCGCGCAGCGAAGACGATATCGATGGTTTGGTCCAGGCAGCCTACGCGGCGCAGGAGTCCGGTTTCGTCCCGTTAGGCCAGAAGGCGAAGCTGTTAGGCTATACGAAGCTCGCGTCGCCGGGCGAGACGGTTGAAATCACACTGACGATGCCGGCGCCGGGCGAATACACGTACATCTGCACCTTCCCGGGCCACGCCACGTCGATGTTCGGAACGTTACGCGCGCTGCGTTAGGCGCCTTTGACGCCAGGCGAGCACCAGCATCCATGCCGCCACAATCAATAGCCCGTACATCTCGCGCGATTCCTCGATGCCGATGTCATTCATCTCCCAGGTTTGGAACATGTCGAGGAACGGCACTTTGCCCAACACGCGTGGCACAAACGTGAGCGACCACAGGATAGCGATAAGCGCGATGAGCATGGGGAGCCAGCGCGGAAGCTTCCGGGCGAGCGACAGGGCACAGGCGACAGCCGCGGCGCCATAGATCGCCATCCATACGAATGGGTCGGGGTCGTTCCACTGCACGACGACGGATAACGCGAAGAGCAGCAGGAAGAGCGTATCCGCTGCGACCCACATTCGACGCGCAGTCATGCGAGCGCGATCGCCTTGAACTTGCGCGCCTGCTCTTCGATCGCTGTTTCTGTTGCCAGGCGTTCGATGCTCGACGCGCCAAAAAAACCGGCGACGCCGCGTGTGCGCTGAAGGACGTATTGTGCGTCCTCCGGCTGCGCGATCGGTCCACCATGACAGAGGACGATGACGTCCGGATTCGCGCGCTTGGCCGCGTCGTGCATCGCCTGCACGCGCTCGATGGCCTCGTCCAGCGACATCGCGGCCGATTTCACTCCGATGGATCCGGCGACTGTCGTGTTCACGTGCGCCACCACGACGTCGGCCCCCGCCTTCGTAAACCGCTCGGCGGTATCCTCATCGAACACGTAGGGGCAGGTGAGCATCCCTAACGAGTGCGCCGAGGCGATCATATCGATTTCCAGCTGGATACTCATTCCGGTTTCTTCGAGGATTTGCCGGAACTGACCGTCGATCAACCCAACCGTTGGGAAGTTCTGCACGCCATCGAAGCCCAGCCGCTGTAGCTCGGGGAGGAAGACGCGCATCATGCGGAACGGATCGGTGCCACACACGCCGGCAAGGACTGGCGTGTCCCTAACGATTGGGAGGACCTCACGCGCCATGTCGACGACGATCGCGTTGGCATCGCCATAGGGCATCATCCCGGCTGCGCTGCCGCGCCCCGCCATGCGATATCGTCCGGAGTTGTAGATGATGATGAGGTCCACGCCACCACGCTCGGCGAACTTTGCGGAGATCCCGGTGCCGGCGCCAGCGCCGATTATGGGGCGCTTGCCGCTGATCTGTGCGCGCAACCGGCGCAGCGCCTCATCACGCGTTATGAAAGGCATTCGTCGTCAGCTCGTAATCGCAACAGTCAAGAGCAA
>DATFBW010000386.1:0-3471 GCA_035253645.1 Gemmatimonadaceae bacterium
GAAGGTGAGCGCACTCGTATCCGCGATGAGTTCTCCGGAAAGGTTGGCGATCTGCTCTCAGGCGAAGTTCAGCAGATCGAGCGCGGCAAGCTTGTTGTCATGCTCAACAAGTTCCGCGAAGCGGAGGCGATCATGCCTTACCGCGAGCAAAACCATCGTGAGCACTTCCATCAGGGCGATCCGATCCGGGCTGTCCTCAAGCGCGTGGAAGAGACCCCTAAGGGACCGCGACTCATCCTGTCCCGTGGCGACCCGGCGTTTGTTCAGGCGTTGTTCAAGCTCGAGGTCCCCGAAATACAGCAAGGAATCGTCGAGATCCGTGCCGCAGCGCGGGAAGTGGGCAGTCGTTCCAAGATCGCCGTCTGGTCACGTGACGATTCCATCGATCCCGTTGGCGCGTGTGTGGGCTTGAAAGGCTCGCGCGTTCAGGCTGTCGTAAACGAGCTCAATGGCGAACGTATCGACATCGTTCCGTGGTCATCGGATCCGGAGCGGTTCGCGAAGCTCGCGCTGGCACCGGCGCGCGTCGCGCGTGTGTTCAGCGACCCCGAGAACCGGACGATCCAGGCGATCGTTGACGAGGATCAACTTTCGCTCGCGATTGGGCGAAATGGACAGAACGTGCGGCTCGCGTCGGAGCTCACGGGTTGGAAGATCGACCTCTATTCGAGCCGTGAATGGATGGAGCGCAGCGATAGTCCGATCTTCGCCCCACTTCCTGAGGAAGAGGAAGCAGCGGACGTTAGACTGACTGAAATCGAAGGACTGGAGCCCGCGGTGGTCGCGGTGCTCGAGGGCGCAGGGTACCGCACCTTCAATGACATTATAGATCTCGAGCGCGAAGACTTCCTACGATTGCCCGGTATAGCGCCGGAAGAAGCGGATCGTATCATGACGCTGTTGAGTGAGTTGACTGAAGACGGAAGCGACGAAGGAACGGATAACAACGCATCACCCCAGGATGCAGCCTAACGTGGACTCGGCAACGCAGAGGCGACTCCTTGGTCTGGTCGGCCTGGGTATGCGCGCAGGTACGGCCGTCGTTGGAGTTGATCGCGTCCGCGAAGCAGCGCGGCGTGGTCACCTCGCGCTCGCGATTGTCGCTCCCGACGCGGCGCAGAACAGCTTGTTCAAGGTGATGCCGCTGCTCACGGCCAAACGCGTCGAGGTGGTCATGGGACCGCCAGCGGGCTCGTTAGGCGCTGCCGTTGGCCGCCCGAGCACCGCCGCTGTCGGCATCCTCGATCCACAGCTGGCGCGCGGCATGCGGCGGCTCATTCAGGGCGGGAGGTCTGCGTGAGCAAGCTCCGCGTACACGACCTCGCTGGTGAATTCGGCGTGCCAACCGAGGACGTCATTTCAGTCCTGCGCGCGATCGATGTTCCGGTGCGCAGTCACCTGACGGTGTTGACTGATGATCAGGTCGCGCGAGTTCGTGCCCGGTGGGAACGTGAGAAGCGCGCGCTCAAAGAAAAGGCCGCGGCTCCGCCCGCAGTACCGTCCCGCAGGCGGAAGGGAGCGGCAGCCGCGTCGACGCCAGCGGCACCGCCACCAGTTGCGGAAGCGACCGGCGTTAGGCGTCGCCGCCGTCCCGTTGAAGCGGCTGCGCCGGAGCCTGTCGTGGAGGAAGCGACCGTTGCGACCGAAGTGGCCCCGCCAGTCGAGGCAGAGCCGGCCGCACCGGAAGTCGTCGAGCCCGACCTCGAGGAAGTTGTTGTCGAAGCTCCGCCGCCGCCGCCGCCGCCCCCGCCGCCGCCTCCACCACCGCCCCCACGGCCAGCGCCGACAGCACGTCCGCAACCTGCGGCGCCCCCCGCACCACACGCACCGGAGCGTCCGAAGCCGCGGCCGATCCAGGCCGGTGCTGCGCGTCCACGACCCGTGCCGGGAAGCTCGCCATTCATGGCGCCGCGTCCTGTGGCCTCGGCAACACCGCAAGGAAGCGTGGGGCTGCCAACGCGCGACAAGCGCCCAGGTGGCTCACCGCCTTCAACACAGCAGCCTTCGCGCAAGAAAAAAGGGAAGCGCGGCGCTGTCGACATGGACGAGGTGCAGCAGACCGTCTTCCGCACCATGTCGCAGATGCGAGGCGCCCCAGCTCGTAAGGGCGTCCGACGGCCGGATGAAGGACGCGAAGAGCTGGAAGCAGCGCGTGCAGCCGAGGTGGAGCGCGAGCGAAAGACCGTGCGCGTCAATGAATTCATCACGGTCAGCGAGTTGGCGGACATCTTGAAAGTGCCCGCGACCCAGATCGTCGGCTTTGCCTTCAAGAACCTCGGATTGATGGTCACCATCAATCAGCGGCTCGATTTCGATCAAATCGAACTCATCGCGGGCGAGTTTGGTTTCCAGGCAGTCAAAGAGCAGGAGTACGCCGCCGAGGTCGCCGAACAGCAGGTTGTCGATACGGCGGAAGAGCTCGAGTCGCGACCTCCAGTCGTGACGATCATGGGTCACGTCGATCACGGCAAGACGTCGCTCCTCGACTATGTCCGCAAGGCGAACGTCGTCGCGGGCGAGTCAGGTGGTATTACGCAGCACATAGGCGCATACCATGTGGAGCTGCCTAACGGGAAGCGCATCACTTTCCTGGACACGCCGGGTCACCAGGCCTTCACCGCCATGCGCGCGCGCGGCGCGCAGGTCACTGACATCGTCGTGCTCGTGGTTGCCGCGAATGACTCGGTGATGCCGCAGACAGTGGAAGCCATCTCGCACGCAAAGAACGCCGGCGTTCCGCTCATCGTCGCCATCAATAAAGTTGATCTCCCGGACGCCAACCCCGCGAAGGTGTCGCAAGACCTTCTGCAACACGGTGTCGTGCTCGAACAGTTCGGCGGTCAGATCCTTTCAACCGCCATTTCGGCGAAGAAGGGCACTAACGTCACTGAGCTGCTCGATCAGGTGCTCCTGCAGTCCGAGATCCTCGACCTCAAAGCCAATCCCAATCGGCACGCAGTGGGCGCGGTCATTGAAGCGCAGCTGGACCCTGGAAAGGGGCCCGTCGCGACGATTCTCGTGCAAAACGGCACGTTACGTGTCGGTGATGATTTCATCTCAGGGATGTACTCCGGGCGCGTCCGCGCATTGCTCGATGAGCGCGGCCGTCAGGTAAAGGCCGCGGGGCCCGCGATCCCCGTTCAGGTCCTTGGCCTAACGGGCGTTCCAATGGCGGGCGATCAATTTCTCGTCGTTGAGGATTCGCTGCAGGCGCGCGAGATCGCGCAGCGCCGCGAGCGTCTCGAGCGAGAGGCACGCAGCCGCCGCACGTCCAAGGCTGGTGTCACGCTCGAAGACTTCATGGCGCAGACGGAAGCTGGCGAGAAGCGCACGCTGCGCATGCTGATCAAAGCGGACCAGGGGGGTCCTGCCGAAGCCCTCGCCGATGCGCTACAGCAACTCTCCAACCCCGAAGTTGCCGTCGAAGTCGTCCATCGCGGTGTGGGCGCCATTACGGAGAGTGATATTCTC
>DATFBW010000387.1:0-4319 GCA_035253645.1 Gemmatimonadaceae bacterium
GTTCGCCACGCACGTCGATGTGCGCGAACGACCCGCTCGGCCCGATCGCATGGTAGACGCCTACGCCCCCGACAAGCTCGGGATATCGCAATTCCACCTTCTCGACGGCGCGCTGAATGACGTTCGCATCACCCACGTCCACGCGTCCGTCGCCGTTGAGATCGTCCATGCGGCCGTCTTTGTCGTCATCGACAATGATGTCCGCCGCATCGCCAAACTGATGGCGGCTGTGCTGCGCCATGTTGCCTTCGACGGCTCCCATCCCGTTGTAATGCGGGTGCCTAAACCCCGACAACACCTGAACATGGCCGGCCCTAACGCGGCTCGCTTCGAGGGTCTGCAGCACCAACTCCAGCTTGTCCAAAAGCTCTTCGCGCAGCACGACGTATTTGGGCCATACATCGCGCTGGTCGTGCGTGATGAAGTTCGCGAGCGAGAAATGCTCCGACAGCTGGGTGAATTGATTCGCTGGCGTGACTTCGATGAAACCTTCGGGATTCTCGTAGTTCCAGGGCATCCGCTTCTTTTCAGCGGGCCAGAACCCAACGTTGTAGCGCTTGATGTAACGTCCGGTCTTTTCGCGCCACGGTAGGAGCGTGACAAAGGAGAATTTGAACTCCTCATCCCCGGCAAAAGCGTTCAGCGTCCGTACGGCTGGAACAAAGGCGCTATCGCCGAAACGGTCGACAAGGAGAGGATACGCAGGCACTTCGTCGGTGAGCACCAGCCTAACGCGAAGTGCGCCGCTGCGGCCGAAGAGCGAGTCGCCGCGAACAATCGCCCCGGCAGAGCTCCGGCGGTGGACTGACGGCACGTTTACCAACTCGGCACGCGGCCGGTTGTCTTTCGATGTCCCTCCCTCTACCTCGCGGCCAAAGAGGAAGCTCGCCCCGAGCCCAACCGGGGTGACCACCGCAAAAGCCATAAGTCCCTTCCGCAGGGCGGGAGGGAAGGAGAGTCCGCTGAGGCGCATTTGATCCAGGGACGACCGCACCGCATCCGAGCAACCTCAAATTCCCTGGTTGTGCCCTCGTAAGCCGTTGATCGTCATATGCTTGACCGTGTACGTCACGCCGCCGGCCTGTCCTTTTTCGCGCGGCCCCTTGTCGACGCGGAGGAACCTTGGCTCATATTGCCTTTCCACTGACCCGAGCCGTGCCGAAACCGGTTAGACCCCGCGACCGCCTGCTCAACGTCGTAGCAAGTATCTGCATCCTTTCGGGTGCCGGGCTGTTTTTTCTCGCGCGGCGCGCGCTCAGTGAGATTGCCGAAGGCGAGCTCGCGCTCTCTTCAGAGAGTGCACTCACGAACGTCGCGTTTACGGACTCCGTGGTGCTGCGGTCGCGCGTGGGACTCTGGCTCGTCGTCGTAGGCGCGATCCTCGCCGTTGCCGCGGCGATCAGTCACCGCTTCAGACGCAGCGCCTAACGTCGCAGGTAGTCGTCGGTCTTGTTCAGCCAGTCCGCGCGGGGCGGGTTAAAGACGTCCACATCGAGCGTGTCTTCGAGCGCTTCGGCCTTGTGCGGGACGTTTGACGGGATGTAAAGGACGTCGCCGGCGCGAACGTCGTACACTTCCGTTTGATCCGCTCCCAGCCATAACCGCAGCGCGCCGTCTACCACGTAAGTGAGTTGCTCGTTCTCGTGCTGGTGGAGGGGGACGATACACCCCTTCTTGAGAAAGACCTGCGCGATCATCATCCGCTCGCCCGTTATGAGCTTGCGGTCGAGCATCGGAGTCACGGTCTCGAGTGGAACTTCGTTCCAGCGATGATACTTCGCACCAGTCGGCATGAATCAGTCCTCAGTCGCAATCGGTCGTCAGTCCTCAGTCCTCAGTCTGAAGACTCGAGACTGAAGACTCAAGACTCATCTTTGTCCGACGATCCTCCGGTAGCTCTCCGGATTCCAAACGGGCCGTTTCGCCGCGTTCGCAAGCTCGACGCCCACCTGGTACAGCAGCTGGACGATGCGCGTCTCTTTCTCGAAGTCGATGCGATCAACCTCGTCATCGGGACCGTGATAGTCCGCATGCGTCCCGCTGAAAAAGAACAGCGCCGGAACGCCGCGCTTGGCGAAGTTGTAATGATCAGAACGGAAATAAAACTGCTCGTTAGGCCACGGATCGTCGATCGTCGAGATGCGCAGCTCCCGGTGCCGGGCCGCAACGCTGTCTACAGTCGCGCCAAGGTCTGAGTGTTCGCGGCCGATGGCGACGAGCGTGTCGCGCCAGTTGCGACCGATCATATCGATGTTGAGCGCCGCGACCATCGAATCCAGCGGCACGGGCGGGTGCGACGCGAAGTAGGCGCTCCCCCAGAGCCCGTGCTCTTCGCCACTTACGGTTAGGAAAATGATGGAGCGGCGCGGGCGTTGTGCGGCGCGCGCAAACGCCTCTGCCAAAGCGAGCACCGCCGCGGTGCCGGACGCGTTGTCATCCGCGCCGTTGTAGATCGAATCGCCGCCGACCGGCGCACCGACCCCCACATGGTCCATGTGTGCTGAGAAGACGACGTACTGTCCCTTGAGCGCGGGGTCTTCCCCTTCGAGGATTGCGACCACGTTAGGCGCACGCACGTCCGGGCGTGTGGGGACCGGGTATGTCTGAATAAAGGTCCCTCGGTCACCGCCCCCCTTGAGCTTCAAGCGTTCGAACTGTGCGGCGATGTAACTGGCGGTTTTGTCCAGACCAGCGCTGGGGGTCGCACGTCCGCGCATCGAATCGTCCGCGATCACCGACACGTGACGGCGCAACAACGCCTCGGTGATGACGCTGACGTCTCCAGCGAGAGCGGCATTCGCGATCCCGGCGTCGTGCCCTCGGTCCTGCGCGCACATCGGCAGGGCGCATACGATTACCGCGACCAATGCAAGGCGGGGCTTCACAATTGCTTTAGGCATAGGAGCAGCGGATGATAGTCGGTCGTCCTCGCTCGCACATCTGTGATTGCACCACATGAATCAGCTGGGCATCTTCCCGAGCATGTCCGGCAGCAATCAGTGAGCCTCCCTTGGTAAGTCCCCGAGGACTCGACGCGCAGGTTGAAACTCCCACTCCCTCGCGTGTCTGGGGAGACCAGTGGCTGCGCGTCAGTGAAAAGGTGCTCACGGGCCTCAATCATCAACTCACGAACCGGTCGGCAGCGCTCGATTCCCTGGTGGGCGTGATGGCCGGCGAGAGCGATCCCGATCACGGCATGATCACGGCGTTGCAGGAGGAAATCGTTAGGCTGATCGATCTGCTCAAGCTTTACCGTTTGCTCCCGGCCGAGTCGTCTCCTGACGCTCAGGCTATGCGGCTGCAGGACACGCTGCCGCAAGTGCTGCGGCTGCACATGCACCACGCCGATCTCCGTGGCGTGACCGTAGCACTCGATGGTGATGAGAACACCGATCCCGTGCTGATCCGTCCGTCGGCGCTCATGCGATCGCTTCTCGTATTGTTGGAAAGCGGCGCCGGAAACGCGGCGCGCTCGGGCCGCAAAGCGCCGTTGACGTTAGGCTATGGGCCCGACGGAGAACGTTTTGTGCGCATAACGCTGGAAGGCACGGCCCCTGTAGGGCAAATGGTGTTCACCGGTCCGGGGAGCCTCGTACACGCCGTGCGCAACGCGCTGGCACATGCCAACGGCACTGTCGACGCGACGATTGTGGATGGACCGCAAGGACCGCTGCTGCGTTACGTGCTCAGATTTCCTACGCTGACAGAGGCGCGACGTCTCGAGGACGACACCGCGGCGTGATTGGCGCGCGGTCACGAAATCGCGCCATGTGGGTGCGTAAACGGCCGAGCGCCTGGGTCCGTATTTGTGACACGCGCGATTCGCTAACGCCGAGAACTTCGGCGATCTGGTGCAACCGCAACTCTTCGTAGAAGTAGAGTGCCAACACGGCACGTTCGCGGCTGCCTAACGTCATGATCGCGGCCTTGAGCGCGTGGAGCTCCTGCTCACGCGTCAGGACATCGTCGACGTCAGCGTTTGGCGCGCACAGCGCTTCAGCGACTCCGTCGCATTCGAGGTGTGTGAGGGGAACGGCTTGCGCTGCTTCAGTGTCGGCGCGCCACCGCGAGAGCGTTGCGACATCGATTCCCAGCCGCTCGGCCACCTGTGCCTGGTCGGGTGCGCTGCCTAACTCGCTGCACAGAGCCTCACTGGCGGCGTTCAGCGCGCGCGCGCGGCGCCGAACCGAACGCGGCACATGATCCAGCCGGCGCAGCTCATCGAGCATCGCGCCTCGGATGCGCGGGGTCGCGAAGGTCGTGAAAGCGAGACCGCGCGACGGATCGAAGTTCGCAGCCGCGTCGATGAGGCCGAGCGT
>DATFBW010000388.1:0-2722 GCA_035253645.1 Gemmatimonadaceae bacterium
CGACCTGATCGAGCTCGCCGTCGCCGACAAGGCGCAAGTCATCCGGGAGCTTGGCCGCGCCATGCAGCAGGTTCGCAAAGCCACAGAGATCATCTCGCATCTGCGCATGTTCGGTCGGGCGGCCCCAGTCACTCACGAGCCGCTTTCGCTGAAACACGTCGTCGAGCGGGCGCTGTCCCTGATGCAGGAGCAGCTTCGTCTGCGTGAAATCGCGGTCACAGTCGACCTGGGCCCGACCGAACCGCTGATCCTCGGGAACCCGATTCAACTGGAGCAGGTGTTCATCAACCTGCTGACGAACGCGCGCGATGCCGTGGCCGAGGCAGCGCACAAGGCGATACGAATTTCGGGTTCGGTCGGATTGGGCGGAGTCGAGGTCACGTTTGCGGATAGCGGCGCAGGGATTCCGCCCGGGCTCGAGCAGCGGATCTTCGATCCGTTCTTCACCACCAAGGAAGTCGGCAGGGGGACGGGCCTAGGCCTCTCGATCACCTACGGAATCATCAAGGAACACGGCGGCACGATTTCGGTCGTGAGCGACCCCGGAGAAGGCGCCACGTTTCTCGTCCACTTCCCTCCTGCTCCCAATGCAGTTGAGACCTCCGCGTCATGACAACATCACGCGTTCTCATCGTCGACGATGACCCGGCGCTGTTGCAGGCACTTCCAGAAGCGCTTCGGCTACGAATGGGCGGGGTAACCGTGGACACGGCCGACTCGGCCGCCGCCGCGCTCGATTGGATTGCTGCCCGCGACTACGACGCAATCGTCACCGACATCAAGATGCCAGGGATGGATGGTCTCGCGCTGCTGGATGAGATCCGCGCGCGCCGTCCCGAAACGCCGACTTTGATGATTACGGGGCACGGCGAGCATGCACTCGCCATTGGCGCCCTCCGCGGCGGGGCCTACGACTTCATTCAGAAGCCGCTCGACCGGGATTACGTCGTGGCCTCGTTGCGCAGGGCAATTCAGGTGAGCGAGCTTCGCCGGAGAGTCAAGGAACAACAGCTGGCGCTCGAGCGCCGGGCCCGCCACCTGGAGCAAACCGTCGAAGAGCGCACGCGCGAATTAGTGGAGGCGAACAAGATTATCGAGAGTCCTTTGAGGTGGTTGGTCAGCCCGAGCCGGCAAATGGAGGAGATTGTCCAACACATCAAGCAGGTGGCCGACTCCCCCCTGACGATTCTCGTCGAGGGTGAAACCGGCACCGGCAAGGAACTCGTGGCGCGGGCCATCCATCACCTCAGCGCCGCACACAAGAAGTCTTTCGTCGCAGTCGACTGCGGCGCGATCCCCGATACTCTGATCGAATCCGAGCTTTTCGGGTACGAGAAGGGCGCGTTCACCGGAGCACATCAGCGAAAAGAAGGACGGTTTCAGCTTGCCGCCGGTGGAAGCCTGTTCCTTGACGAGATTGTCAACCTTCCGCTGGCTACGCAAGCGAAGCTGTTGCGGGCCTTGCAGGAACGGCACGTGCAGCCCCTCGGCGGCACCCGCCCAGTGCGAGTGGATGTTCGGATCATCGCCGCCTCCAATGTCTCTCTCGAGCGAGAGGTGCGCGCCGGCCGGTTCCGCCAGGATCTGTACTATCGGCTGAACGAATTCAGGATCGCCCTGCCGCCGCTCAGAGAGCGGGATGACATCCTCAATCTGGCCAGGGATTTCCTCGCAGAAGCAAACATCGAGTTCGGACGGTCCACTGAGATTTCAGAAGCGGCGGCTCAGCTGCTTCTCCATTACCACTGGCCCGGCAATGTGCGCGAGCTCCGGAACGTGATTCGCCGGGCCCTCCTCCTCGCGTCCAACGTGATTGAGCTGAAACATCTCTCGTTCCTGCCCGACGACGAACCCTCGACGCCGGCAGATCGTGGAGACGCGGTGCCGGATGGCTCTTCTCTGAAAGAAGTCGCCGAGGCAGCCGCGGCAGACGCCGAGCAGCAGGCGATCCGACGTGTGCTGCAGGTCACGAAAGGTAACAAGAGCGAAGCTGCGCGGCTTCTGCGAACCGACTACAAGACGCTCCACCTCAAGATGAAACAGTACGGTATACCCGCGGCGCAGTTCAGGGCTTCGGAGCCCGTGACTCGCCGGTAGCCATCCGTCAGTTGCACACATTTCTGGTGTCCTCGCCATAGCCGACTCTCGATCGCTCGGGCGGTCCTGCCAGAACCTTAGAATCCTTCCAGCGACAGCCGATCGCTCTTTGGTCGGTGTCACGCGACAGTGGTCCGCGAGTTGCGAGCATTGAGCGGTGGCATGGCGAAATCTCCCGGCATGCGATCCGTCGACATGCGCCCATCGTTGAAGGAGATCGCCGGTCGAGCCGCAGCCGAGGCGGAGCGGCAGGCGATTCGGCTGGCGCTTCAGGCGACGTTAGGGAACAAGAGCGAAGCGGCGCGGCTTCTCCGAGTGGACTACAAGACCTTGCATCTCAAGATGAAGCTCTATGGCATCGAGGCCGGAGAGTTTCGCGCGTCATGACGCGCTCTCCCGCCGACTAGCTGCCGGTTTTTTCTCGCCCGCTCTGGTGATCGCGCCATGGCGCCCGCACCATAGATGTTGCGGCAGCACCCGCTTTCTGTGCGCCGGAATCCTCCGGCGTCTCAGCTTACCATTCACCCGCCGGTCATTCTGAGGCGCGCGAATTTGCGTTTTCTCTCGGCGCACCGTCATTTGCTCTCGTGGCTGGATGTCGACTCTTCGTCGTCTCGGACTGCTG
>DATFBW010000389.1:0-3237 GCA_035253645.1 Gemmatimonadaceae bacterium
GGTCGAAGATCCGCTTCTGGATGAACGCGCGGTAGGATTCGCCGGACGCTTTCTCGATGATCATGCCTAACAAGAAGTAACCCGCATCGGAGTAAAAGCCGTGTGTCCCGGCGGCGATGAAGGGAGATTGCCCCGCCACGTGCTCGTACGCCTGCTTCGTCGTGATCGCCAGCAATGGCGACCCCTGATAGTTGACGACGGCGCCGCTCTGAAGCCCGGCGGTATGAGTCAACAGCTGGCGCACCGTTAGGCGCTTCCAGAATTCCGGCGGCTGATCGAAGTATCCGGCGATCGATTCATCCAGCTTTACCTTCCCTTCTTCCACCAGCATCATGATCGCCGCGGCCGTGAACTGCTTCGTCACCGACGCGAGCTCGAAGACGCTGTTTACCGTGACGAGCGTCTCGGTCTCGAGGTTGGCAATCCCGTAAGCGTTTTTGAATACGACCTTGCCGTCATTGACGACGGCGACTGCTGCACCGGGTATCCGCCGGGCGCGCATTTCCCGCGCGACGATCGAGTCGATGGCGGCGCTGATCTGAGGCGTGACCTGAGCGTCTGCCAGCGCGGTGGACAGGGCCACGGCGCCGGCGATTGTGAGCATGCGCATGGCAGTAAGACAGTGCCGCGGCTACAGGCGTTTGAGCGGATCCCTTTACAAACTGCATCCGGAGATCGTAATGTGTCGTCCATGACCGCGTGTCACGCCTCCGTCGCGCTCTCCTTTGCGTTCCTCGGCTTCCCCTATCGCGGGGGCCACGGTCGCGCACGCCGGTAGACGGCGAGAAACGCAACCGTGCCGAGGCCTCCGCAGACGCGGGGGCCTTTTTCGTTTTCGGACCAGTTCCTCCTCATCCATGATCATCGTCGCAAAGCCTGGCATAACTGAATCCGAAGTTGCACATCTGCGGGCGCAGCTCACTTCGCTCGGCTTTCACACACACCTTGCGCCGCGATCGAAGCGAGTGGTGATGGGTTGTGTCGGTGACGCCTGCAACGAGACGACCGACTCGATTCGAGAGCTGCCTAACGTGGAGTCCGTCGCCCCGTGGTCGCAGCCTTTTTTGCTGGCAGCGCGCGAATTCGGACGTGATGAACGAACTTCGGTTGTGCGGATCGGCGAGGCGTGCGCCGTCGGACGCGTGGATCTGCTGATCATTGCCGGCCCATGTTCCGTCGAAGGCGACCTCATGCTGCATGACGTGGCGCTCGCCGTTCGTGATGCCGGAGCCACCGCTCTGCGCGGCGGTGTCTTCAAACCGCGCACGTCGCCTTACGCGTTTCAAGGGCTCGGCGAGGCAGGTCTGGAGATGCTCGCGCAGGCGCGGCGAGAGTCTGGCCTTCCCGTCGTGAGCGAAGTGCTGGACCCTCGCCACGTGGATCTGATGTCGCAGTATGTCGATGTGCTGCAAGTCGGCGCGCGCAACATGCAGAATTTCAGTCTGCTCGCCGAGGTCGGACGCACGCGCAAGCCCGTGCTGCTGAAGCGGGGGCCTTCAGCGACGATTCGCGAGCTCTTGCTGGCGGCTGAACACATCATGGCCCAAGGCAACAACGACGTAATCCTCTGCGAGCGAGGCATCCGCACGTTTGAGACGGCGACGCGGAACACGCTCGATGTGGGCGCCATTCCTGTGCTCAAGGAGGAAACCCATCTGCCTGTCATCGTAGATCCGAGTCACGCAGGAGGTCGCGCCTCACTCGTTATGCCGCTTGCCCTCGCGGCGGTTGCCGCCGGCGCAGACGGACTGATCGTCGAAGTGCATCCATCGCCGGCGACAGCGAAGTCGGACGGTGAACAATCGCTGCTTCCGTCGCAGTTCAAACATCTCATGCGGCAGCTCAGGCCAGTTGCGCGCGCGGTAGGCCGCCAACTGGGGCGCGCCTCGTCGCGAAAACAGGTAGGACGGGAGGCGACATGGCGCGCCAAGTAGCGTTCCAGGGTGAGCCCGGTGCTTTCAGCGAAGACGCGATCGCCGCGGTATGGCCTAACGACGCAGTGTCTGTTCCGCTGCCGACGTTCGACGACGTGGTGCGCGCGGTCGCGGACCGACGCGTCGACGCTGGGGTGCTTCCCGTGGAGAACACCATCGCGGGCCCGGTCAGCGAGAGCATCGCAGCACTGGAGGCAAGTGACGCGGTCCACATTGTCGCCGAGGCGAGCATTCGAATCACGCAGTGTCTTCTGGGGACGCAGGGTGCTCGCATCGAGAACCTCGCCACTGTGGAGAGCCACCCTATGGCGCTGGCGCAGTGTCGCAGCTTCCTGCAACGGCACGCGCGCATCGGCGTCGTCCCGGTCTGGAACACCGCCGGCGCCGCACATGCCGTCGCCTTGGCGAAGGATCCGCGACGTGGCGCGATCGCCGGACGCAACGCCGCCCGAAGATATGGCCTTACGATTCTCGCCGATGGTATCGAGGATGATCCCGCGAACCATACCCGCTTTGTGATCGTCACGTCGGTCCGCGGCACGGTGAGACCGGTGAGCAGCCTGTGGCGCAGATTTCACGCCGTTCGTGGTGCGATCAGCGTGGAGGTGGATGAGCCAGGAGCAATTCGGGAGGCGACACACGAGCTTCTGCGTACGCTGATGCTGCGCAATTTCATCAAGATTGAACACATCGTCAGCGTATTGTTCTCGGCAACGAGCGACCTAACGAGCGACTTTCCAGCGCGTGCCGCTCGCGACCTGGGTTGGACCGATACACCGCTCATGTGCATGACGGAAATCCCTGTGCCCGGCGCACTGGGACGCTGCATTCGCGTTATGGTGCACGTGGAGCTCGAATATCCGCGCGCCGCGATGATCCCGATCTACCTGCGCGGCGCAGAAGCCCTGCGCCGTGACATTGCACCGTCACTTGCTCTAGCTCAGCAGGAGGCTTAACTGTTGTAGGGGTAAGGCGGCCCTTAGCCGTCAACATCTTATTACATGCGCGTCACGGCTCTTCACTTCCGACTTCTTAGCCTGCTCCTCCTTACCGCAATCCTTATTGCGGTAGTACTCGGGCCATGGGAGTCAGGTAGCGTGATCGCAACGACTTAGCATAACGCGAACAGCACCTCTCCCGGCCACAAAAGGGAGGGGCGCTCAAATCCGCGCGGCCCCTCCAAGACTGGAAGGGGCCTTTTTTTTTTCACGCGCGCGGACCGAGCTGCTTTGGAGTGAATGCGATCCGATACGATCAAACTGGGCTTTGAGCGCGCGCCGCACCGTGCCCTCCTGCGCGCGAC
>DATFBW010000390.1:0-7387 GCA_035253645.1 Gemmatimonadaceae bacterium
GGTACTGGCAAAGAAAAAGGCCCGTGAAGCACACGGGCCTGGTTCGGCGAAAGGTCGTCGCGCGTTAGGCGCGCATACGCCACCGGAGGCCCGTTGGAGGGGAGCCGTAATACAGCCGGTAGCTATGCGCCAGATGGATCATCGCACCCCATGATACAGACCCAACCGCATCAGTTCAACGGGGCCCGGGGTCAATCGCGCTCCCAAATTGCCCGTCAGCGCTTCTCGAACAGCGCGAACTGGGCAACTCGGTTGTCCGGCGCCAGCCCGAGGCTGACCATATAGACGCGGTCTCCGAAGGTGAGCTCGTAGCGGTACACTCGATCGTCGCCAACCTCGCGGCGCTCGACGAGCTGCGTGCGTGCCGGTTTCCCAAGACGCTTGAGTAACTCCTCGTAGTACTTCGCCGTGGCTGGAAAGAACCCTGCGCGGACGTACGCGAAATCCGCCGGTGTGAGCTTGCCATCGCGCGCCGCGTCGAGTATGCGATGGAGCTGTGCGGTCACGTTAGGCTCGCGATCGGGAATCGGTGCCGGTGGGACCACCGCGAGGTTTGGATTCAGGATGGCCGCGATGCCATCCGCCACCCTTCCGGGATCCGCCTGCGCGAGGTTCGCGAGGACGATTATCGTGAGATCGTCGCCGATGAAGCGCGAGAGCTGCGTCTTGAACCCCTGCCACGCGCCGCCGTGCGAATGGAGCGGCTGCCCCCGCCGCTCATCGACCGACCAACCGAAACCGTACGGGTATGGTTTCCCGCTTGCGAGACGGACAGGGGAGAGGATCTGTTGCCAACTTTCGGGCTTGAGCAATGCACGACGGCGGACACCGGCTTCCCACGCAAGCAGGTCGCGGAGCGAGAAATACAGAGAGCCGTCCGCGGTCGTGTTGAGCTCCGGTGCAACCCAATTCTGGTTCTTGATTTCGCCGCGAACGAGACGATACCCCGCGCTGCGATGCGGCACGAGGTCCGCCTCCGAAATGACGCGCGCGCCCGTCATGCCTAACGGTTTGAAGACACGCTCGGCGAGCACGTCGCCGTAAAACTTCCCCGACGCCCGGCGCACGATGAACCCGAGCAGCGCGTATCCGGTGTTGCTGTAATTCCAGCGCGAGCCCGGCGCGAATTCGAGCTGCGTCGCATATGCCAGACGCGCCAGCTCATCCTCCGTGTAGTCCTTGCGGTAGTCGAATTCGTCAGTCGTGTAGTCGGGAATCCCCGAGGTGTGCGTGAGTAAATGACGCACCGTGATGTCACGCCAGGTGTTAGGCGCATCCGGGAAGAACTTGGTGAGCGGGTCGGAGAGCGCGAGCTTGCCATCCTCGACCTGCAGCATCACCGCCACCGCGGTGAACATCTTCCCCAGAGATCCGGACTGAAAGATCGTCTCGGCCGTGACAGGGACCATGTGTTCGAGGTTCGCGTAGCCGAAGCCGCGCGCAGCGAGCACGGCACCGTTCTTGACGATCCCGATGGCAACCCCGGGAATTCGTTGGCGACGCATCTCGGCCTGGACGAAATCGCCCACTTTCGCGAGCGTGGTGTCCGTGCCAATGCTCGTTAGGCGCCGGAGGGTGCGGCCGGGGTATTTTCCCGTTACCTCGCCATTCTTGTATACGACGGTTCCGTTGACCCACACAGCGCGGATCCCAACGGAGACTGCATGGGGCTGCGCCGTCGTCGCTTGATCGGCGATTGTGCGCGCGTCGAAGAGCACAAGGTCGGCAGGTTTCTCAGGCGCGATGATCCCGCGGTCCGGGAGTCCCACGTTTGTCGCCGCAAGGCTCGTCATCTTCCGGATCGCCTCTTCCAGCGGCAAGACCCGTTGCTCGCGCACATAACGAGCGAGAACGCGCGGGAATGATCCGAAACCGCGCGGGTGTGCACCGTCCAGGGATCCGTCGCTGCACACATTCGTGTGTGGCCAGCGTAACAAGCGCGCAACGTCGCGTTCATCCATGCCGGTTGCAACGACGCTTTCGCCGGCGTCGAGCCGCTGCGTTTCGGCGATCAGCGCCATCAACGTCGTCGCCGGATCGCTCCGCCGCAGCGCGGCAATCTGGCGCACCGTCTTCCCCGCATACGATGTGTCCGGCTCGTACTGGCCGATCAACAAATCATCCGGGCTCGCGACCTCGCGCAGGATGAACTCGGTTTCGCGCCGATCGCTGAAGTTCCGCTTTGGATAGAGCACCGTGAGCGTGGACTGCCACATCGTGTACGGGTAGACATCCGCCGTAACCGCGATGCCGTCGGCACGCGCGCGATCCAACGCCCGGACGAGGCTATCCGCGCTCCCCCAGAGCGATCGCATGGCGAGCTTCATGTGCGAGATTTGCACGGGCAGTTTCGCCTCGCGGCCGATGCGCAGCAGCTCATGGAGCGCCGGCCAGAACTCGCGGTCCTCGCTGCGCATGTGGCTGATGTAACGCCCGCCGGCCGCGCCCGCCACCTTGGCCAGTTCGAGCACTTCGTTAGGCGTGGAGTAGATGCCGGGGTCGTATTCGAGACCAGTGGAGAGCCCTAACGCGCCTGCATCCATCTCGCTCTGCAGGAGACTCCGCATCCGTGCGATTTCTTCTGCGGTCGCCGCGCGCGCAAAGTCGTCGCCCATGACGCGGCCGCGCAGCGATCCGTGCCCCGCATACGATGCCACGTTGACGGCAGCTGGCTCGGTATCCAGGCGAGCGAAGAAGTCCCGCAGCGGCGTGCGCGACCCGCCGTCTTGACCGACCACGATCGTGGTGATGCCCTGCGACACGGCGGCGAGCGCTGACCGTTGCGAAAAAAGCCCGCGGTCGTGGTGCGAGTGCGTGTCGATGAATCCGGGAGCGAGAGTGAGGCCCCGCCCATCCACGATGGAGTCGTTAGGCAGACGCGCGAGGTTTCCCACGGCCGCGATACGCCCGCTCGCAACCCGGACGTCGGCAATTCGCGCGGGCGCACCGGTACCGTCGATAATGGACGCGCGTTCAATCAGCGTGGCCTGCGCAAATACGAGCGCGGGACCAAGGCCGAACACCACACCAAACGCGAACGATACGACTCGCATACCAGCGATCCTCCCGATGTCCTACGTTAACTTTGCGACCGCGGCATGGATTATGGCTAGTCGACTGCGCTCAATCCCGTGACTCCTTCACTTGCTGCGATCCTCGTCTACCTCGTTCTCCAGTTCGCGATCGGCGTCTGGATCTCGCGGCGCATCAAGAACGAAGCGGATTACCTCGTCGCCGGACGCAGCCTTGGCCTGGCCCTGGCGACGTTCTCCATCTTCGCGACGTGGTTCGGAGCCGAGACGATGGTCGGCTCTTCGGGTTCGGCATACCGTGAAGGCCTAACGCCGGCATCGGCCGAGCCTTTCGGCTACGGGCTTTGCCTCATTCTGGGCGGATTGATCTATGCGATGCCGATCTGGCGCCGGCAGCTCACGACCATGGCCGATCTTTACCGCCAACGGTACTCGGTGCTGGTCGAGCGTGTGGCGGCAATTATCCTCATCCCGAGCTCGATCCTCTGGTCCGCTGCGCAGGTGCGCGCGTTCGGCCATGTCCTGGCAACCAGCGCAACGACGCTCGAGGTCAATAGCGCCATCGGCATCGCCGCAGGCCTAACGATTGGGTACACGATGTTCGGCGGCCTCCTGGCCGACGCCGTGACGGATCTGATTCAAGGAGTTCTGCTCGCGGTCGGTCTAATCATCGTCTTTGTCGCCGTCGTTGCGCAGCTCGGTGGCGTCGAACCCGCGGTCGCTGCTGTCGCAGAATCGGGGAGAATCGGTGTCGCGCGCGGTACGAGTGTGCCATTGCTGGACGCAGTGGAAGCGTGGGCGATTCCGGTATTCGGATCGCTGGTCACGGCGGAGATCGTGGGCCGCATCATCGCCACCCGCACCGCGGAGGTCGCGCGCCGGGCGTCACTCCTCGCTGGGACGATGTATATCGCGATTGGACTTATCCCGGTGTTCGTCGGCATCGTCGGCTATCGGCTGGTCAGCGGCATCGACGACCCCGAGCAGCTGATGGCGGTTGTCGCCCGCACTGCGTTGCCGACAGTAGGCTATGCGATCTTCGCGGGAGCGCTCACCTCGGCGATCCTCTCGACTGTCAACAGCACGCTCCTCATCGCATCCGGGCTGCTTTCACACAACCTGCTCATCCCCACGTTAGGCGTCACCCGGGAGCGCACGAAGGTCTTAGTGGCGCGTGCCGGCGTTGGAGTGTTTGGTATCATCGCGTACGTGCTGGCGCTCCGCTCGGAAGGTGTGTTCACGCTCGTCGAGCAGGCGTCGGCCTTTGGCAGCGCCGGTGCGCTCGTGACATTTACGTTTGGCCTGTTTACACGGTTGGGCGGTCCCGTCACGGCCCTCGCGACCCTGATCGTTGGTACGGTCACGTACCTGCTGGGGAGCTACGGAAACTTTCCGCAGCCGTTCTTGCTGTCCCTCGTGGTTTCCCTCCTTACGTACCTGACTGCAGCGACTCTGGAGCGCCTGGTGAAGCTGCGGCAGGACCGGCGCGTACGAGCCGCCTAACGAGCCAGGAGAGGAACCAGAGGGCGCCGCTCAGGAGCAGCAGGACCATCAGCACGCGGAGCACGGTTGCCGCGAGTGCGAGATCGAATGCCGGCCACGTGATCGTGTACTCACGGAATACGCCCCAGCGCTCGGTCATCCAGTGCCACGCTGTGTGCGCCACAAGTGCCGACAGGAGGATCGTCCCCATGCGTTCTGCGACGACGCGCCGGAACAGCAGCGACAGCAGCGGCACCGCGATCGCCACGACCAGGAGTTGCCCCAACTCCACGCCCACGTTGAATGCCAACAACGACGTAATGAGGTGCCCGCCCGCGAACTGCATCGTCTCGCGCAGCGCGAATGAGAAACCGAAGCCGTGTACCAGGCCGAATGCGAACGCGATGACCCACCGCCGTTGAAACCGCGCACCGACGATGTTTTCGAACGCCATGTACACAATCGACAGGGCGATCAACACCTCGATGAGCGGCGGGAACCAGAGCGCGTTAGGCGCCAGCCCCAACGCCGACGCAATGAGCGTCATGGAGTGCGCGACTGTGAACGACGTGACGATCGCGATGAGTGGCCGGATCCGGCGGAACGGGATCACGAGGCCAAGCAGGAAGAGCAAGTGGTCCACGCCATCGAGGATGTGCGCAAAACCAAGCTGCACGAAGCGGAGCGCGGCCTGATGCCAACGTGGGTCCAGGCGTACGACGCCAGGGTCTCCGGTATACTGGAATGCCCGTTCTGTCCCGTTAGGCGCGTTGAAGCGCAGCACGGTCGTCGTATTGAGGCCGAGGTGCGAGAGGGCCGGACGGATCGCGAAGCGGGATTCCGGTGAAGTGATGCGATACTCCAGCAACACATCCAGCAGTGCCTGCTGCGGCGGCAGATCGACGTCCGGGCTTAGAGGTGCACTCCGCACATTCGCGAGCGCTGTCTCGTATGCAGCGAACGAACGGTCCGACGGCAGGGAGATGCGCAGGGCTGCGACGTTCGGGCGTGCCAGCAGCGCGTCTTCTTCGTACAACTCCACAACATCTGCGATCCAGGTCCGCGCGGCTTCGTGCAGCAGCGGCGTCGCGCGCGCGATATCCAGGTAGCCGAGGCCGCGCTGCGGGAACTCGATATCGCGCATCGCGGCCAGCGGCGCGCGGACCAACAGACGCAGCGTGTGCCCGTCCGGTTTGACGAAAGCGAGGACGGTCACTTTGCTCGGGATTTCGTGCGCCACAGAGGTGGCGGACGGAACAGCCAACCACCCGATTGCGAGCGCCGCGACCGAAAGCTTAGTTAGCGAGAATGACATCGCAGCGGAGACTCGAATCCATGGCAACAAGGAGCATGCGATGACGCGGCGGCGCAAGCTCGTCCTCGGCGGCGCATTCACCGCCCTGTTCGTGATTCTAGGTATTGGCCAGGCGGCGCTCGATGCGGCTACGCAGGCGCAAACGGTGCAGGCGCCCCGCTTCGAGGTGGACCCGCTGTGGCCGAAACCACTGCCTAACCAGTGGATCCTTGGCTCCACCGTGGGCGTCGGCGTCGATTCAAAGGATCACGTATTCATCGTGCATCGCGGGGATTCAACCCTCAACCAGAGCACCGAAGCCGGTGCCGACGCGAAGCCACCGACAGGTGAGTGCTGTCGCGCTGCACCGCCGGTCCTCGAGTTCGATCCTGAGGGCAATCTCGTCAACTCCTGGGGTGGTCCTGGCCAGGGGTACACGTGGCCAAACTCCAACCACGGCATCACACTCGATGACAAGGACAACGTCTGGATCGGTGCGTGGGGCCAGGGCGACTCACACATCCTCAAATTCACGCACGACGGAAAATTTCTCGCTTCGTTCGGCGTGGTTGGTCAAAAGCCTAACAGCAGCGATTCGACGCACTTCGGCCGTGCCGCGAAGATCGCGCTCGACGAAGCAGCGAACGAGGCCATCATCGCCGATGGTTATGGTAACAAACGCGTCGCCGTGATCGACATGAACACGGGCAAGATGAAGCGCTTTTGGGGCGCATATGGGAATCCGCCGAGCGATTCGAATTATGGCTCGTATGACCCTGACGCGCCGCTCATTCCGCAGTTTCGAACGCCTGTACACTGCGCGGAGCCATCGGCCGATGGACTGATTTACGTGTGCGATCGGAGGAACAATCGGATCCAGGTCTTTCAGAAGAACGGGAAGTTCGTCAAGGAGCAGCGCATCGCCCCGCGGACACTGGCGGATGGCGCCGTATGGGACATCGCCTTTTCGCGCGATCCACAGCAGAAGTACTTGTATCTGGCCGACGGAAAGAATCAGCGCGTGTACATCATCGACCGTCAGTCACTCCAGATCCTAACGAGTTTCGGCAGCGGTGGCCGGCAGCCGAGCCAGTTCTTCGGCGTGCATAGCATCGTGACGGATTCGAAGGGGAACATCTACACGACGGAGACTTACGAGGGGAAGCGCGTGCAGAAGTTCGTGTACAAGGGGCTCGGGTCCGTCCCGCGCGGGAATCAGGGTCCGGCCTGGCCAAGTCGATGACCTAACAACTCCACCACGGACCAACACGGAACGGAACTGCGCGGATCACGGACAACTGCTGCCTTGGCAATTCGTTTTGCGATCATTCGTATAAATCAACCGTTTAAAGGCCGCCTTTGGACCAAAATTGAAGAGCAGGCCGACTTCGAGCTCCGTTGCGTGCAGGTAGTTCAGAAGTTGTTTCCAATCTGCGTCAACGAAAGCGTGCGCGGCCTTGATTTCAATGATGACGCTACGCTCGACGATCATGTCCGCCCGAAATTGGCCAACCCGAACGTCATCGTACCATACATCGACTCCAGTCTCACACTCTGCCTGCAAGCCACGTTTCTTCAG
>DATFBW010000391.1:0-16980 GCA_035253645.1 Gemmatimonadaceae bacterium
GCATGCCGAGACACCCGATCGGGCCGATATGGTATCCGGCATCGTCCGGTCCGCGATGCCGGATCGCATCGCACATCCGGCGCAGGATCTCTCCGCCTTCAGGCGCATAGCGCGCGATGCCCGCGAAACCAGCTATGCCGCACATGTTAGCAGGCGCATGCCGTAGTGTAACGACCCAAAATGGCTGCAGCCAAGCAGATACATAAAAGTGCGGCGTGGTCGGTTTGACCACGCCGCACTTGTGAAGCAGTCATCTGTTTTCTGCTGTGCCGACGCAGACAGAGGTGGCCTAGCGCACTCCTGTGAGCCGCGAGGCCAGCGTCGTTTGGTCGACTCCCATGCCAGCCGGCAACGTCGTGGCCGGAGCACTCAGTCGCACGTTGTTGAAGCCTGTTGGCACTGACCCAGCAGGGCCGATGAAGATGTTGGAATCGACGGTATAAGGCTGCGTAAGCGCTCCGAGCGCGGCGTCGCCGATTCCGGTCCCCGACCAGAACGGATACCCCGCTGTCGCGGTCTGAACATTTGCGCGGAACGTGAAGCGCGTCTTGTTCGCTCCTGAAAGCGCGACATAACCGTACGGTGCACCACATGTATTCCGTTCGATGTGCAGGTCGTGAACAGCTTCCTGCAGCTGCCAGCAGCGCGGCGATCCGGCGCCAAGTGTGCCGCTCCCGACGCTGGTGATCAGGTTATCGGTGATTGACACGCGCACCATGGGCTGCGCGTTCCCGTACCTGTCGATCAGGTTGAAGCCCGAGCGGATGTTGTTGATGTGGTTCCAACGGAACGTGATGTCCGAGACGATGCACCACGTGCACGGATTGTCCAACGTTCCGAGCATGATGGCTTCACCGGCTTTCACATCCTGCCAGTGGTTCTCCATTACGTTCTCCTCGACGAGCACTCGTCGTGCGTTCTTGAGCTCGAAGAGGAACACAATCGACCACACGTTCTGCCACGACATCGGCCGGCCAAGGTAGTTGCGCCGGATCGTTATGTCGCTCGGTACGACTCCAGTGGGCGCGAGCGAGCCGCCGAAGATGATCGGCTGACCTGCTGCCTCGAGTCGATTGTTCTCGATGAGGTACGGTCCCGTTCCACTCCAGCCGCCGATGGCTTGCGAATCGAAACCCTTACCGTGGCACTCGAGGAGTTGCGATCCGACGATCGCCATGCGCGCACCCGACAACAACACGCAGCGGTGGAGGTTGGTACTCGGCCGACCGTGGATGTACATGCGATCGAGCACCATGTCGGAGCCTTGCTGCAGCGTATCGAGCGCGCTGTAGTCCCCGAAGTAAATCAACCCTTGCTGACGCGGCGCAGTTGGTCCAACAGCGACGTTAGGGTTGACCGTGACTTCAATACCGACGAAGCGCCAGCCGCACGCACCGCGTGCCGTGACGAGCGATGTGACCAGCGATTGCGCTTCGATGATTGGCATGTGGACAGAATCTGACGGCTGAACACGCTGCCCGAGTGCTGGGAGCTGCGAGAGGTTCGCGGTTCGCACCACGATCGGTGTATTGCAGCTTCCAGCTTTGACCGGAACGATGTAATTGCCGGTGTACTTCGCTCGCGCCGGGAGCAGGATCTCATCGCCGCGGCGTGCGGTATCGAGCACTGTTTGCAGGTTCGCGTTCGCGCTAACCGTGTACGTCCGTGTGGTCGTCGGCCAGGCGACATTGACTGACGAACGCGGGAGCGCAGGTGCGATCGACGGAATCGCTCCAGAAGTTGGGGGAGCCGTCACGCTGAGCTGCGCACTCGCCGACTTTCCTTCGCTCGACGCCGTGATGTTTGCCGTTCCGGCCGCGATCCCGGTGATCAAGCCGTTGATCGTGACGGTCGCTACGGAGCTATTTGAAGATGACCACGTAATCGGCTTGGCCGGGAGTGAAGTACCACCCGCGTCCTTCGCCATCGCGCTCGCTTGCATCAACTGTCCAACCGTTAGGCTGCTCGCCGGTAGCGTAAGGGTCACGCTTGCGGTAGCAGGGTTTGTGACTGCGATTGCGACGGACCCGCTCTTACCACTCGTCGAGGCCGTGATCGTGCTGGCGCCGACGGCCACCGCCGTGACGAGTCCCGATCCCGAGACCGTCGCCGCGGCCGGATTCGACGATACCCACGTCATCGTCTGTCCGGGGATGACGTTGCCGGAGGCGTCACGCGCTGTAGCCGTTGCCTGAGTCGTCTGTCCCGGCGTTAGGCTCGTGGCATTCGCCGTTACAGTAACTGTCGCGACCGTTGGGACAACTGTGGTCGCAATGACTGTCAGTCCGGCCGTGCCGCTCTTCCCGCTTGTCGACGCCGTGATGACGGCGCTACCCGCGGACACGCCCGTCACGAGGCCACCCAGTCCGACGCTCGCCACATTCGGCATGGAGCTGCTATAGCCGATCGTACGGCCGGTGAGGACGCCACCTAACGAGTCGCGCACCACGACGGTCGACGCCGCCGTCTGCCCCTGATTGATGCTGGTCGGCGCCAGCGTGAGCTGGACGCTGTATACAGGAAGGGGTGCCGGGGCACCGATTGTGAGCGTTGCGTAACCCAAGACTCCGCTGACCGAAGCGACGATCGTCGCGGAGCCGCTCGCGAGCGCGGTCACCAGCCCCGTCGCGGAAACACTTGCGAGGCCCACGTCATCGGACTGCCAGAGCACGGTGCGACCCGTGAGGATCTGTCCTTGTACGTCGCGCACGACAGCGACCGCCTGCACGGACTGACCAACGAGGAGCGACGTGCTGTTGAATGTTATCGTGACGCTGCCAACCGTCGCCGGTGCTGGCGCGGCGACTGTTATGCTTGCGGCGGCCGTCTTTCCTGAGCTGCTCGCGGTAATTGTCGCCGAGCCTGCGCTCATTCCGGTGACCCGTCCATTCGATGTCACCGTCGCCACGACAGGGTTGGAGCTGCTCCACGCAACGACGGCGTTCGTCACAGCGGTTCCGGTCGACGTCATGGCCGTGGCCGTGAACTGCTGCGTGCCGCCGACCTGCACCTGCGCTTCGTTAGGCGCGACGCTCAGCGAGGCAACCGTGTTCGAAATGACCGTGATCGCCGCCTGCGCGTTCAACGAGCCGGACGTGGCTTGAATCGTCGCCGTCCCGGCGCCAACAGCGGAGACAACACCGGCGCTGCTAACCGTCGCCACCCCTGGATTCGCTGAGGACCAAGACACGACCTGCCCCGGAATCAAGTTTCCACCCTGATCGCGAACTTCGGCGGCTAACTGCGCGGTGTTGCCTAACGACATAGTGGCCGACGCCGGAACGATCGCGAGACTGCTCGGCGTGACGCTGACGACGGAAACCGGCATGGAGCCGATCCTTCCGTCGATGATTGCATTGATGGTAGTGCTACCGACGACCAGACCGGTGATCACCCCGGTCGAGGATCCGATTTGCGCAACCGCCGGATTGGAGCTCGACCACGCGACGACTTTGCCGGACAGCTCGTTCCCCTGAGCGTCACGCGCGGTGGCTGTGGCTTGCAGACGTCCGCCGAGCGTCACGCTATTCGACGGCGCGGCGACAACAACGCTGGCCGCGGGCACCGCGAACACGTTGATCGTCGCGGACGCACGGCGTCCGTCGATCGTTGCGGTGATGATGGCCGAGCCTCGGTTGGACTGCGCAACGACAAGGCCATCCATCGTGACCTTCGCGATCTGCGGCGCCGAGGTCGACCAGCGCACTTTGCCTGTCGGCAATTGCAATCCGCGCGAATCGAGTACGGTGGCGCGCAGCTGAACGCTGTCACCCGGATAGAGCCCTGAATTCGTTGGTGCGACGCTGATGCTCGCCGCGGGATTGGGTAACACGCGCGCATACGCGGTCCCCGTCATGCCATTGATGGACGCTGTGATGACCGCGTCGCCAGGTGACTGGGACATGACCATGCCGTCACTGGAGATCGGCGCGATTGCAGTATCTGACGTGGACCAGGTGACCGTGGCTCCGCGCACGTTCGCACCCGACGGAGTGTGCAGGATCGCCTCGAGTCGCAGCGAATCGCCTAACGTGATTTCGGCGACCTCCGGCGCGACGATCAGCGCGTGCGCTCCGGGTTGGACAAGGATCGTCGCGGTGTCTGCGTGAACCTGACTGCCTGAGCCGACATAAGCGACAATGCGCGTCGTGCCGACTGCGACACCGGTCACGAGACCGACGCCGTCGACGCTGGCGATATTCGGAGCGAGCGAGTTCCAGCGCACTGCCTGGTCGTTGCGCTGGGCACCGAGAGAGTCGGTGACGCGCGCGGTCAACGCTAATGTGGAGCCGACGACCAACGAATCGTGTTCAGGCGCTACGGATACGAAGAAGCGTTCAGCGCCGAGAGGACTTCCCGGGTCTGCTGATTTAAGCTGATCACAACCAACTACAAACGTGCAAAGACCTACTAAGCCCGCAACTGAGCGTACCAGTGAGCTCCGAACCATTGCCTCGCCTCCGGCGCATTTTCGGCGGCTCAGCCCGCTTGGCGCGCGAGGCGCTGTAGCGCTGTAGCTTTCCGGCCCGGGTTTTCACCGCGGTGTGGCGTTTGTCGTGTTGCTGCCGCCGCGCGTCGGATGCGCGACGCACATTAGACGAGGCGGTCTATGGCAGGTAACTCGTTGGAATTACTTAAGTTACGGCAAGCCCGAGCATGACGCACATCACCAAATCCTTGTGTGAATTGCGCCGCTTCCGAAACAGATTTTTTGACTTCGACGAGCGCCGTTTCGGCCACGCTCCGCGGCATTACGCGGAGTCAAACGGGCGGCGCATAGTGCGACGGCATCGCAGAGCCGCGGTGCTCGCGCGAACGGCCGCTTGTGCCGGTTGTATACAGGCTCGCAGCTTGCAACCGTCCGCGTGACCGCGCCGCAACCGCGCGCGTCGCCTCGAGACATCGGCAGCCCAGGAGCTCTCGTTTGAGATTGAACACGCGCGGCTGGAGGTCCGCCCGCGCCTATCCACTACCGGCAGCAGTCGGGGCGCCTGCCAGCGCCGCGCCGGCGGTGCGCCTAACGCCGGAAGTTTCGGCGGCGACCGCTGCCCCCTATGTGTGGCCGTGGCAGAACGTGAAATGGACCTTCGCGTTCGTCGCCTTCTGCGTGTATTCGGTGACAATCATCACCTACATCGCGCCGCTCGGACAGATCGCGATGATCGCGGCGCTCATCGGGCTCGCGTTAGGCACGGAGCGGGTGCGCTTCCCGGCGCCGCTGCTGTTCTTCGTCGCGTACTACATATGGGCCGTCGCGATGTGGCCCTCGTCGAACTGGGGGATCATCGTCAAGGCAACGCTGCTCGATGTGGGGCGCGTCGTCCTGATTTTCCTCGTGGCCATCAACGTGCTGGGCGAGAAGTCACGGCTTCGCTTTTACATCTTCCTTTATTTGGCCGCATTCGCGCTCTATCCGGTGCGCGGCGCCATCTTCAACCAGTTCATCTATCACGCGGCACTGTTGGGACGGATTTCATGGAACAACATGTTCTCCAACCCCAACGATTTGGCGGCGCTGCTGCTCAGCCCCTTGGGGGTCGCGGCCGGCCTGCTCTATACAGAGCGGCACAAGTACTTGCGCACGGCGGCGCTGGTCGGCGTGGCGTTGATCTCGCTCATCGTCTTTCTCACGCAGTCGCGCGGGGGCATTCTCGCGCTCGCGTTCTTTGGCGCAATCGTCATCGCGCGACAGAAGCGGCGTTTGCGGATGCTGCCGGCGCTGATCGGCGTCCTCGCCGTCGTCGTGCTGTTCGCGCCAGATAGCGTGTGGACGCGGCTCAAGAACCTCCGCACCGCTACTTCCTCTGGTGAGTTGCTCAAGGCAGAAGATCAAGGATCGGCCGAGCAGCGTTTCGAGATTTGGAAAGTCGCCGTCGCGATTTCCAAAGATCATCCGTTTACGGGAGCTGGTCTGGGCGCGTACCCCTATTACCACTGGAGTTACGCGCGCATGACGATGCAGAACTTCAAGCGCACGTCGCGTGGATTGCGCGACGCGCACAGCTCTTACCTAACCGCTCTTGCGGAAACCGGCGTGCCCGGGCTCGTGTTCTGGCTCGCGGTATTCATTTCGGCGTACATGTATTCGCAGCGCGCACGCCGGATCATCAAGCATAGCGACCCCGATACGGAACGGCAGATCTTCTTCATGCAGGCCGCCATGCTCGCATTTGGCGCGGCGGCAATATTCGGCTCGTGGAACAACATTCCGTTCCCCTATATCCACGTGTCACTCCTCTATAGTATGGCTTACGTGGCGATAGAGCAGCAGCGACGGGCGCAGCGGACGGCTTACGCCGCGCGCGTCGCCTGACGCAGACCCGCCGTCACGAGCAGCCAGGTCACGCCGTAGCCTAACGCGCCTAGCGGGATTGCCGTCCAGAGTGATCCAGGCCTAACGAGGAGCATCAGGGCCGCCATCGCCGCCGCCGCCGCGACGGGAGGCCACAGGCTGCGCGGGTCGATCCCCGGATACCCGGCATTGCCGGCCGCGCGCGCCGCGAGCCAGAGCCTAACGAGCTCGGTCAGCGCGGTCGCCGCCGCGGCGCCGACCAATCCGAAAACCGGCACGGCAATGAGCGCGAGGAGCACATTGCAGACGGCGCTGATCGCGTTCACGCGCAACAACGCACGCTCCTGGCCGGCCGCAATCAATGCGACCACCGGCATCTCCCGCACGGCGGCCAGCGGCAAGTACCACGCGAGGAGGCGCAGTGCGGGGACACCGCCCATGAACTGCGTTCCGAATACTGTCCCCAGGATCTGATCGGCGATGAGAGCCGCACCCAAACCCGCGGGCAGTGCAAGCGCAAACGCCTGAAACACGGAACGCTGAAAAACACGATCACGCGCGACGGGATCGTCGTCGAGCCGCGCGAGTGTCGGCATTACGGTGTGCGCAAAGGCGACGATGAGGTTCGCGCCAAATGCGATCAAAGTGTACGCCGCGCTATAAAGGCCAGCCTCGGCGCGGCCGCGCACGAGACCGATCAGCACGAGGTTGAAGTTGAACAGGATGAGCCCGAGCAGCGTGAACGCGACCAGATGGCGGGAGCGCTCGAACGTCGGCCGCGCAGCATTCCAGTCGAATCGCACCGGCAACCGGAGCCCAAGCCGCCGCAAGCCCACAATGAGCAGAACGGCGAGGAGCGCCTGGCCAGCAAACGTCGCGAGCGGGACATAACCCACGCGGCTCGCGTCGCGCACGAGCACGAGCACCAGTGCCAGCGTGAGCGCCTCGCCGAGCGTGCGGGCCACTCCAATCCAGCCGGTGCGCTCGAGCCCGAGGTGTACCCAACGAGCGCTGGCAGCGGCGAGGGGGAGAGTGAGTGAATACGTCGCGAGCAGCAGTCCGTCCGGCTGCGGCAAGACGAGCAGCGAAATCGGGATTGTCAGCGCCGTCAGCGCGAGGGCGAACCAGATGCGCGCGGCGAAGACCGGCCCGACCACTACATCTATATGATCGCGCGCTCGCGCGACCAGCGGCACACCGACCAGCTCGACGCCGCCATCCGCGAGTTGCGTGAGGTACAGGAGGATCGCCGTTGCCAGCGCGATGCTCCCGAACAAAGAAGGACCGAGGGTGCGGGCGAGGTACACGGTCGCGGCGAACGCCGTTAGGCGCGCCAGGGCTTCGCCGCCGCCTAACGCGGCAAAACGGGCGCCGATGCCCGTCCCGCGCTCCTTCATGTCAGCGCGTGCTGCCGCGTGCGTTGCTCTGCCGCTCCGCTATGGCGATGTACAATTGCTCCACGAAGCGATACGGGAGGCGGATCGTACCCATGAGCCTACCTTCGTTTATATCGCCATGATCGTCGGAGCCGCCGCATGTGAGGAGACTGTAGCGGGCCACGAGCGCCTCGAAGCGACGCGTATCGGACGCGGTATGCTGTGGGTAGTAAACCTCCAGAGCGTCGAGCCCCGCGGCGACGAGGTGTTCGATCTCGGCGTCGGTGAGTTTCGTGCGCGCCGGATGCGCGGCGCACGCTACGCCACCCGCACGATGGATCCGTTCGATCGCGTCTTCAGGGCTGATCTTCACGCGCTGCACGTAGGCGCGGCCGCCGTCTCCGATTAGCTCCGGAGTGAATGCTGCGTTGATGTTGGGTACGATCCGCGCCTCGACCATCGCCTTCGCGACGTGGGGACGCCCGACGTTTTCGCTTCCGGCGATCGCCTGCACGCGCTCCCAGGAGACGGGATAGCCCATCTCGTTGAGCTTCTGCACCATCGCATGCGCGCGGCCCAGGCGACCGGAACGGATACGGGTCAACTCGGCGGCGAAATCCTCATCATGGTGATCGATGCCGTAGCCGAGGATGTCGACCTGGCGCTCGGTTTGATCGAGCGTGGACAGCTCGACGGCTTGAATGCACTCGATGCCTAACGATTCAGCCGTAGCCAGAGCTTCAGGGACACCGGCCATGGTGTCGTGGTCGGTGAGCGCGATGGCGGCGAATTTGAGTGCACGAGCTCGTCGCACAACCTGCGCCGGGGGATCGCTCCCGTCGGATGCCGACGAATGCAGCTGGAGGTCGGCGACGAGCTCGGGCATGCCTAACGCGTAGCAGCCGTTTGATATGCTTCGGTCAGGATGGCCGCGATTTCCGGGCGCGTAAATTCCGCCGGAGGCATTTCGCCGTTCGTCAACATCTCGCGCACCTTCGTTCCCGAGAGCGTGACATGATGCTCCTTGCCGTGCGGACACGTTCGCGGCGTCGCCAAATTGCCGCAAGTCGTGCAATAAAACGAGTGCTCGAACTTGAGTGGGGTAATCCCCAGTTCATTCGCCGGCAAACTATCGATCAGGATCTGAGCGTCGTAAGAACCGTAATAATTCCCCACGCCGGCGTGGTCGCGGCCCACGATGAAGTGCGTGCAACCGTAATTCTTGCGCGCGATCGCGTGCCAGACCGCCTCACGCGGCCCGGCATAGCGCATGGCGGCAGGGAAGACACCGAGGACCACGCGGTTTCTGGGATAGTACTTCTCCAGGATCGCCTCGTACGTCCGCATCCGTACGTCAGCCGGCACGTCGTCTGACTTCGTTGCGCCCACGAGCGGGTGCAATAAGAGTCCATCGACGTTTTCCAGAGCGACCTTCTGCAAGTACTCATGCGCGCGGTGTACGGGATTCCGCGTCTGGAAACCAACAACCGTCTTCCATCCCAGCTCATCGAAGCGCTGCCGCGTCTCGAGCGGTGTCAGGCGGTAGTCCGTGAACTCGGTGTACGAGGGACGGGCAATTACCCACACGGGGCCGGCGACATAGACGTCGCCCTGCGTCATCACACGCTGCACGCCCGGGTGCGCCGTCTCCGTCGTTCCATAGACGTGTTGCGCTTCACGTGTCTTGTCTGCCTGGTAGATCTCGGTGACCTGCATAACGCCGAGGATCTTCCCCTCGCGATCGGTGAGCGCGATCTCGCTGCCCTCATTCAGCGTGCGCGCGCGGTCGAGTGACGTGCACAGGTTCACCGGCATCGCCCAGATCGTTCCGTCGGAAAGGCGCATGCTCTCGACGACACAATCGTAGTCCAGTTTGCGCATAAACCCTGTGAGGGGCGATAACGCGCCGACTCCGATCATCTCGAGGTCAGTCATCTCGCGCTCGTCGAGACCGAATTTCGGGAGTGCCTTGGCGCGTTCGAGCGCTTCTTTTTGCTCGTCGCCATGGAGCTCGCGATCGACGAGGGTGCCGCCATGCGGCACGCTCGGTCCTGGAGCGCGCCTGGACGCCGCCACTTCGCGCGCCGTCACCGCACGCCGCTCGGCCACTGTCACGTTAGGCGCCGTTTCGCGCGGGATGTACCCGCGATCTTCGAGGAGATGCACGACGCGCAGGGCGCTTTCGTCGACGCTCTCCTGATCTGTGTCGATTATGAGCTCGGGCTTGCTGGGCTCCTCGTATGGGTCGTTCACCCCGGTGAAGTTCTGGATCTCGCCAGCGAGCGCCTTCTTGTACATCCCCTTCACGTCGCGCTCGATGAGCACCGGCATCGGCGTACGCACGAATACCTCGACGAAGTCGCCGATCTCGGCGCGAGCGTTGTCGCGCATCCGCTTGTAGGGGGAGATGAACGCGGTCAATACGACGACGCCGTTTTGTGTGAGCAGCTTCGCGACGAAGGTGACCCGCTCGATGTTCTTGTCGCGGTCCTCTTTAGAGAAACCCAGATCCCGGCATAGACTCTGGCGAACCACATCGCCGTCGAGGCGTTCCGTCAGGATGTGGCGCTCCTGCAGCATTTCACGAACGCGCTTGGCGATGGTAGTCTTGCCGGATCCTGATAGTCCAGTAAACCAAACAGTTACACCTTTTTGCATCACAATTCCTAGGTTGGAGATAGGGCCATTACAGCTAGGGGTTGGGGGTTAGGGGTTAGGGGTTAGCTGCGTTTGCGTGACATCGCGGGGCCTAGGCTAACCCCCAACCCCTAACCCCCAACCCCTGCTCGCGAGGTTATAGCCAGCGTCGCGCCAGCAAGTGCGGTTGCATTCAGAGGCACCAGTCGCGAATCTGTACCGGCGCAGCAGACCAGTAGCCGGCGGCACAAGTATAGCGTAAAGCAAGCACCCAAACCGCCATACGCCTCTCTCCAGACCGCGCAACAAAGGAGTAATTCCCCCGTGTATATCGGACCCGATGCATTAATGCCGGTGGCGTCGTTCTTTGCGGCGGTCGTCGGAGTTGTTTTGATGTTCTGGCGCAGGCTATGGGGCGCGGTGCGGATGCTCGTTGCCCGCATCACGAACAAGAAGAGCTAGCGCGGGCCATTCGCAGCACGCCGGTGCCGGCGCCGCGCAAGGTCGTGGTCATCGGGCTCGATGGCCTCGAACCGACGATCATCGATCAGATGTTGGAGGCGGGCGAGCTACCCAGTCTCGCCCGCCTTCGCGTTAGCGGTGGATATAGCCGCGTAGCCACAACGTGGCCCGCGCAGACGCCCGTAGCCTGGTCGACATTTGCAACTGGAGTAAATCCGGGTGGGCACGGGATTTATGACTTTTTGCGGCGCGATCCCAGGACATATGCCCCGGACCTCGGGCTCAATCGCTATGAACACAAGAGCGCCTTTCTACCGCCAAAGGTTGTAAACCTTCGGCGCGGAGTGCCGCTCTGGGACGTGCTCGGCAAGGCAGGAATTCCGTCGACAGTCGTTAGGTGTCCCTGCACCTATCCGGCGGACACGCTGAAGGGTCGTTTGTTGGCTGGCATGGGCGTCCCCGATATCCGTGGTGGCCTGGGAACGGCGACGTTCTACAGCACGGCGGCCGTCGCCGCTCGCGAGAGTGAACAGACAGTACAGCTGGCGCGAGGAGCGAGGAGCGACGAGCGAGGGGAAACGAGCGCGTTCTCGACCTACCTGATCGGGCCGCGGAATCCAAAGGCCAAAGACGATCTGCACATGCCGGTGACCTTCACGCTCGACCGCGCGGCGAAAACTGTCACCGTGCGCAGTGACGGGAAGCCTAACGCTCTTGTCCTGCGCGAAGGGGTCTGGAGCGACTGGCTCGCGGTGAAGTTCAAGGCCGGTCTCCTGCAGAGCACCGCTGGCATCGTGCGCTTCCTGCTCGTTAGGTGCGAGCCCGAGCTGGAGATCTATGCCTCTCCAGTCAACTTCGATCCCACGGCACCGCTCTTTCCGATCGCGCACCCCTGGGAATATTCGACCGAGCTGAACAAGACACTTGGCACGTTTTACACGACGGGGATGGTGGAAGACCACACCGGCCTGTCGAACGAGCGGTTTTCAGAAGAGGCGTATCTCGCGCAGTGTGACGATGTAATGAAAGAACGCGAACGGATGCTGCACTTCGAGCTGGACCGCTTTCGTGAAGGGTTTCTGTTCTGTCTGTTCGATACGCCGGACCGGCTGCAGCACATGTTCTGGCGATTCGGGGAGGATTCCCATCCCGCCAACCGCGAGGACGCTGGACGTCGGAAAGAAATGGCCGGAGTGATTCGGGAGCATTACCGCGCGTGCGACGCCGTTGTAGCGCGCGTGCTGGACCGGCTCGATAGCGACACGCTGGTGATCGTGCTCAGCGATCACGGATTCAGTTCCTTTCAGCGGGGCGTGCACCTCAACGCGTGGCTGCAGCAAAATGGGTTTCTCACGCTCAAACAGGGTATCGCAGCGGGCGAAGAGGCGGGTGAGTTTTTCAAGCATGTCGATTGGGGTCGCACGCGAGCGTATGCGCTGGGCATCGGCAGCATCTACATCAATACCCGTGGCCGGGAAGGCGACGGCGTCGTGGATCAGGCGGAAGCGATGACACTCGCGCGTGATATCGCGCAGCGCCTAACGGGCTTGCTCGATGCCGAGCGTGGCGTACCGGCGGTGCGTTCGGTCAAGACCAGAAGCGAGCTGTACGCGGGAAGCTATGTCGAAGAGGCCCCGGATCTCGTGGTTGGATTTGCGGCGGGCTATCGCGCGTCGTGGACAACGGCGTTAGGCGGCATCCCGGTGGAGCTCTTCGAGAACAACGTGAAAAAGTGGGGCGGCGATCATATCATCGATCCGGCGCTCGTGCCGGGGGCGCTGTTCATGAACCGTCCCTTCGACGGTTCCGCGCGCCTGATCGACCTCGCGCCGACGATCCTCGACGCGCTTGGCGTACCGGCACCGTCCGTCATGGAGGGGCGCTCGTTATGCGCGTGAGGACCTCGGACTTCGACCGTGTTGGGGCGGCAATTTGCGCCGGTTTCCGCGGGGAAAGTGACAGTTCATATGGCGTATCGTTTGCGTCAGAGCACCGAACGCCGAGTGTTTGGTGAGGGCATGGAGCAAAACGCGAAGACCCTCGTAGATCTGTTGCAGCACAGCGTGTCGATCCGTCCCGACGCCATCGCGGTCGAAGAGGCGTCGTCGGCGGAGCTTGCGCTTTCCTATCGGCAGCTGGATGCGCTGAGCGATCGCGTGCGGGATTACCTCGTCGCAGCGGGCGTGCGGCGAGGGGATCGCGTCGGCGTGTACGCGCAAAAGTCGATCGACGCGTACGCCGCCATCCTCGGAGCGATGAAGGCGGGCGCCGCATATGTGCCTGTCGATGCTGCCGCCCCACCATGGCGCGCCGCGTACATCCTGCACGACTGCGCAGTGAAGGTCGTCGTCACCGAAGCGCGCCTCCTTCCCGCGTGGCGGGAAGAAGCAACCGCGTTAGGCAGCATACCGAAAGTCCTGGCGCTGGACTCCGTTGGCGGGGCTGCGGGCTTGGTCCGCGCGCTCGATGGCGCCGAGCCGCTCCCCGGTACGGCAACCGTCCAGGTCACGCCTAACGACTTGGCTTACATCCTCTACACGTCCGGTTCCACGGGGAAGCCCAAGGGCGTGATGCTCACGCACGAGAATGCGATCGGCTTCGTGCGCTGGTGCAGCGATACGTTCCAGCCCGCGAGCAGCGATCGCTTTTCGTCGCACGCTCCCTTCCACTTCGACCTGTCGATCCTCGACTTGTACCTTCCCCTCGCGCACGCAGCGACCGTGATCCTGATCAATGCGGATCAGGGGAAGGAGCCCGTCGGCCTCGCCGAGTTGATCGCGACTCGCGGGCTCACGATCTGGTATTCCACGCCGACGATCCTCTCGGTGCTCGCGCAGTTCGGCAAAATGGAACGGCACAAGTACGACGCGCTGCATACGGTCTTCTTCGCCGGTGAAGTCTTCCCGGTCAAGCACCTGCGCGCCGTCAAGCGCCTGCTTCCGCACGCACGTTTCTTCAACCTCTACGGGCCGACGGAGACCAACGTCTGCAACTATCACCCGATCCCTGAGGTCGTGCCCGAAGATCGCACGGAGCCGTATCCCATAGGCGCTGTGTGCGCGCAGCTCCGCGGCCGCACGATCGACGAAGACGGCCGCGACGTGCCGCGCGGCAGTGAAGGGGAGCTGATCATCGCGGGCCCCAACGTCATGCAGGGGTATTGGAACCTCCCCGACCAGACCGCCCGCGCCTTCATCATCGACGACGACGGTGTTCGTTGGTACCGCACCGGCGACGTAGTCGTGGAGGGGGAAGGGGGCGTCTACACCTACGTAGGCCGCCGCGACCGCATGGTGAAGCGCCGCGGCTATCGCATCGAGCTGGGCGAGATCGAGGCCGGCTTGTATCGTCACAGCGGCGTCAAAGAGGCTGCTGTCATTGCGGGGAAGGCTGCGGACGGAGGCGTCAGTATCGTCGCGTTCCTGGCCTGCAACGGCGACAAACCGCCGACGATCGTCGACCTCAAGCGCTTCTGCGCCGGTGTCATGCCTAACTACATGATCCCGGACACATTCCGCGTACTGGATGCTCTCCCGAAGACATCCACCGACAAGATGGATTATCAGCGCCTCGTGCAGCTCGTGTAATGGATTTCTCGCTCACACCGGAACAAGAAACGATGCGCCGCGAGATCGTGCGTTTTGCGCACGATCGTTTGAATGGCGATCTGATCGCGCGCGACCGCGATCAGTCGTTTTCGCGTGAGCTCTGGCGCGAATGCGCGAGCCTGGGCCTAACGGGACTGCCTGTCGACGAAGAACACGGCGGGAGCGGACTGGATCCACTGTCCACGGCCCTCGCTCTCGAAGCCTTTGGCTACGGATGCCATGACAGTGGTCTCGTGTTCTCGGTCTGCGCGCACCTTCTCTCCTGCGTCGTTCCTGTCTGGAAGTTCGGCAGCGAGGAACAGAAGCGCCGGTACCTAACGGGGCTGTGCGACGGAACCCTGATCGGTGTGCACGCCATGAGCGAGCCGGGGTCCGGTTCCGATGCCTTTACGCTGCGCACGCGTGCAGAGCCCGACGGCGACGGCTATCGCATCAACGGCACCAAGATGTTCATCTCGAACGGCCCGGTCGCCGACGTCGTCATCGTCTTCGCGCTCACCGATCCCGCGAAAGGTTACCACGGCGGCGTGACGGCCTTTCTCGTCGAACGGACTGCCAAGGGATATGCGGCAAGCCGCAAGATCGAAAAAATGGGATTGCGGACGTCACCGTTCGGCGAGCTGGTTTTCGACGACGTGCATGTCGGATGCGATGCGGTGTTAGGCACCGTTGGCGGCGGATCCGCGATTTTCACGCACGCGATGGACTGGGAGCGCGTGTGCCTCTTCGCGAGCCACATCGGCACGATGGAGCGGCTACTCGAGCAATCCATCAAATACGCGCGGACGCGGACCCAGTTCGGCAAGGCGATCGGGAAATATCAGGCAGTAGGGCACAAGATCGCCGACATGAAGGTGCAGCTCGAAGCGGCGCGCCTGCTCACGTATCGCAGCGCGTCGCGGTTGGAACGCACTCGGACCGTAGGGATGGACGCCGCGATGACCAAACTGTTCGTCAGTGAGTCCTTGGTTCGCGCGGCCATCGACACGGTGCAAATTTTCGGCGGGTATGGATACAGCACTGAGTACGAAGTCGAACGAGCGCTGCGCGATGCGATTGGGAGTACCATCTATTCCGGAACTTCAGAGATGCAACGAAACATCATCGCGCGGTGGCTGAGCTTATGAGTGGTGAGCGGTCGGCGATCCTCGAACGGCCCGCGCGCGTTGGCGAACGGGCCGCCGTCGGCGCGCTGTCTGTGAACCGCGCAGAGCTTCTGCAGCTCGCGGGGATCGCGCTGCAGCTTGTCATTTTGCTGTATTTCCTGATCGGGTTCCGGATCGAAAATACGGCGTTCTACTATCGCGTCGCACCGATCGCCGCAGCGGGGTTCGTGATCAACCACCTGCTGCCGATGCGCTACCGGTTGCCGTTTTTCGCGAGCTTATCGCTCTTTACGATCTTTGTCGTCTTCGGCTTGACGCAGGCTTTGTGGCTCATCGCGTTAGGCCTGCTGCTCATTTGCATCGCCCACCTTCCCATACGCTTTGCGTGGCGCGCGCTTCTGCTGCTCGCGACCGGTGTCGGCTTTGCGATGGCGCGCATCGGGATCGGACCCGAGCTGTTCTCGTCGGCGCTGTGGCCCATCCTCGGCTCGATGTTCATGTTCCGCATGATCGGGTACATGTACGACCTGCGGCACCAAAAGGAAAAGCCGAGCCTTTCGCGTACGCTCGCGTACTTCTTCTGCATACCTAACGTTTCGTTCCTGCTATTCCCGGTCATCGATTACGCCACGTTCAAGCGGACGTATTACGACCGGGACGCGTTCGTCATTTATCGCCAGGGCATCCATTGGATGGTGCGCGGTCTCGTGCACCTCATGCTCTATCGCGTGATCTATCAGTACGGCACGATGCTGCCGACCGACGTCGCGACGGGCACCGATCTCACGCGCTACATGTTGGCCAACTTCGGCCTCTATTTGCGCGTGTCAGGTCAATTTCACCTGATCGTGGGCATGCTGCACCTGTTCGGATTCCGCCTCCCGGAGACGCACCACTTCTTCTACGTGGCATCGAGCTTCACGGAGTTCTGGCGGCGCATCAACATCTATTGGAAGGACTTCATGACGAAGCTCTTCTACATGCCCAGCTACTTCAAGCTGAAGAAGCGGGGCGAGAGCTTCGCGCTGGTCACGTCCACCTTGCTCGTCTTCGCCGCGACGTGGTTCTTCCACTCGTACCAGTGGTTCTGGTTGTTAGGCACCTGGCTCATCTCGTGGACCGATACGCTGTTCTGGGGGATTCTCGCGGTGTTGCTGACGGTCAGCGCGTTGCGCGAGTCGAAGCAGGGTCGCAAACGCACGACGAAATCCACCGAATGGACTCCCGCAGAGCGCGCGCGGATCGTGCTCAGCACAGTCATCACGTTCACGGTGATCTGCTTGCTCTGGACGTTGTGGACCATGCCGACTGTCAGCGACTTCGCGAAGCTGCTTACGAGCCCCAGATGGGCGTTCAAGGATGTCGCCCTCGTGCTCGCCGTTCTGGGCATCGTCGCAGCATCGGCGTGGACAATCCACCAGCGCGAACAAGCGGCGGCAAAAAGCGGGGCTCCCGTCACGTTCCGGGCGACGCTCCCGGGCTTTGCATTCCTCGGCCTG
>DATFBW010000392.1:0-2866 GCA_035253645.1 Gemmatimonadaceae bacterium
GACGCGTTGAGTATCGCGTGGCACGCGCCCGCGAGCTTGGCCTTTGCGATCGAGGCCGGACGGTTGGACCGATGGATGCGCGCGTTCGCCTCGTTAGGCCCCGTCACAATGGTGGTCCCCGCGGCCCTCGCGGTTGCGCGAAGCGGCATCAGTGACGGCACGTACCAGCTCGCCGCCGCCGGCGACACCGTGGCTGTCGCTACAGTCTCCCAAGGTCGCCTAACGCAAACGCGGGTGACTCGGCACGCAGCATCCGGTGTACTCGCACTCCCCGCTCACAATGGACTCGGAGGCGAGTGGCGCGCCGCGTTAGGGGCTGTCCTCGCGCGGGGGGTCGAGGATTGGGAGTCACTCACGACGACCACGTCACAGCGCGCGCTCCGGTCGCGACGCCTGCGCGGCCTCGCCGCGGAAGCAACGGCTTGTGTCCTGGCGCTCGTCGTCTCACTCGCTGCGCTCGACAACTCGCGCGCTTCATACGAATCGCGCCTCGACCGTGCCATCGCGGCGGCCGAAAGCGACGCGCAGCCCGGTCTCGCGCTCCGCCGTCGGTTGGCGGGTCTCGAGCATGAAGGGCAACTGCTACGCGGCGGAAACGGAGGGCTCGACGGCCTCGCAACTCTCGCGGCGTTGAGCGAGGTACTACCACGCGCTGCGGTGGTTACCCGCCTCCGCATGACCGGTGACGAATGGCAGGTGAGCGGCCGGGCGCGCGGTGGCCAGGCGGCCGCGATCGTGCCGGCGCTCGAACGGGATGGACGCTTTACCGATGTCCGGATGACCTCTGCATCCACGCACTTCCGCGAAGACGCGCAGGAATTCGAATCCTTCTCCGTATCGTTCCGTGTTCGGCCGAGCGATTGAACCGCGTGAACGGCGCACACTGGTGCTCGCCGCGCTTGTGAGCGCGCTGGCGATCGTGACGGCGTACGCCGTGCTCCCCTTCGCACGCCGCTGGACCGCGCGCGAGGATGCGATCGCCGCGAAGCGCGAACAGCTCGCACGCTTGCGCTGGTTGGTGCGCAACGAGACACGCCTAACGCGCATGGCGGACGAGAAGGAGCGGGCGCTCGATGCAGCCCCTCGGCGGCTCCTCGTCGGTGAGTCCGCGAGTCTTGCGTCCGCCGAGCTGCAACGTGTCGTGCTCGAGCACGCGGAATCGAGTCGCCTGCAGGTCCAGCAAGTGGATGTTGCTGCGGCTACAGCTGACGCCGAAGCGCAACTGGGCACCGAAGGACGAACGGTCGGGGCGCGGCTTTCCGCCGTTGGCGATGTCGCCGGACTCGCTGATTTCCTCGAGCGCCTCACGCGTGGCAGTACGTACGCGCGGATGCACGAGCTCGATGTTCAACCTAACGCGGCTCGCGGCGATCTCCTCACCATCGGCGTGTCCGTGCGCGCCCCCTTCGTACAGCCATGAACGCCGCGCGGACCGAGCAGTTGACGCTGGCGCTGCGCCTTATAATGGTCGCGGCCCTCGTGATTGGCGCCGGAACGCTCCTGTGGCGCCCATCGCTCGATGCCGAGATCCCGGATGAATCGGCTGGTGCGTTAGCGGGCGATTCCTCGCCGGGTTTTCCCGGTGTGCCCGCAGCCCGTGCCGGGGACGCATCGCGTATCGTCGGCAACAACCTCTTCGCGCCGGCGCGCCAGCCGCCACAGCACCGCTACAATCCGAGCGCGCCGCCGTCAACGGACGCGGTTGGCTTGGACGCGGGCGCCGTGAGCGATCCCCTACTGGCGGCGGAGCTGCCGTCCCTGCTGGGAACCGCAATCGACGCGTTAGGCACCCGCGCCTTGCTGCAAATGAGCCCGTCCGATTCGAGCGCAAAGTTCTATCGGGTGGGCGAACGGATCGGCGTGTATCGCGTCCAGCGCATCGAAGCCGGCCGGGTAATCCTCTCGGGCCCTTCCGGCCGCGTGACGCTGGAACTTCTCAAACCTAACGAGGTCCGTCCTTGAGCCACCGACGCCCGTTCCGCCTTCGCGCTCTGGTGCTGGCACTCTGTCTCGCCACGCTACCGGGCGCCGCGCAAGAACCGGCGGCGCGACAGGCGCGGTTCGATTTCGTCAACGCCCCGCTTTCCGACGTTCTGCGAACGATCGGGGCGAACCTCGGACTCAGTGTCGTCGTCACCGACGTTCCGAGCGATCGCCGCGTGTCATTTACAAGCGCAGGCCCCATCGGGCGTGAGGAGCTGATCGCAGTCTTGGAGTCTCTGCTGGATGGCAACGGACTCGTGCTGATTCAGCGCGGATCCGTGGCGCAGATCGTCCCGGCCGAAAAGGCGCCACCTCCCGGTGAAGTCGGGGTCGGGTTCACGCTCCCGTCGCCTGTGCCGATCGGCCTGATCAGCCAGCTCGTGCCGCTGACGGCGATCCGCGCGGAAGAAGCGGTCGATGCCCTGAAGCGCGTGGCAGCGAAGGACGCACGGATCGAGTCGGTACCACGAAACAACGCCGTCCTGATCATCGACCGCGGAACGAATGTCGCCCGCTATCTGGAGCTCCTGCGCCGTCTCGATGAACGCCCCCAGGGGGAGGCAGGGCTCGCTACGTACGTCGTGCCGCTCAAGTTCGCCGATGCTGACGAGATGGCATCCTCGTTAGGCCAATTGTTCGGCATCGCCGTCGCCACCACTCGCACCGGTTCACTCTCCGATCGGTCGCTGACGTCCACGTTAGGTCAATTCCGTTTGCGCGAGATGGAGGCTTTTCAGTCGCGGCGAGACGTCCCGGTCGCGCCCATGCTCCTTCCCCCGCAAACAGCCCCCCGCGACACCAGTGGCACCACGGCAACGCAGGCTCCGGGGGCACTCGTCGGACGCACGACGATCGTGCCCAGTGTACCCACGAACTCGCTGAT
>DATFBW010000393.1:0-3939 GCA_035253645.1 Gemmatimonadaceae bacterium
ACATCTCCTGGGGCAGCGAACGCGCGTTCGCCTAACGAGCTAGCGACCTGTGCGGCACGCTCGGCATCGCGCGAGTTTACCGAGACCGACGCTCCCAATTCATACAGACGCGCCGCGGCCGCGCGCCCCAGGCCGCGCCACGCGCCCGTCACAATGGCTACTTCGCCGCTAAAATCGAAGGTTGCTTGCATCCTGTTCGATAGCGACATCTACAGATGCAGCGATGTCTACACCGGCGGATCTACTCAGGAAGCGAGGCCCCAGGTAATCGCGAGCCGAGCGCAGTTTCAACGCGCGGATGCGCGGCAAGCACGCGCAATTCTCGAAGCCGCTCGTGAGTGCAACTGGCACCATCGTATCCGATCATACCGCGGTCTGCTTACTGGGTGCGTGGTTCGATGACCTGGCCCTCGACCCACGGCGCAGAGGACGTTCGGTTCCTGGGCTGGCTGCCGCCTCCAACGCTAGCAGATCATCCAACAGGCAAACGTTTACGCCCGTATTGTCGGCTGCGGCGAGCACTTTGCGCATCGTTAGGCCGAAGTGATCCGCGAAACGGCGCACGTGCTCGTCGCGCTCATCCAAAAGCGGTAGGTTCGCGACGTTTTGCAGCCACAGAACTGCAGTCTTGTCCGCAATCTGTCGAGTTAGGCCAGCGTTCATCAGAAACTGGCTGAGTTCCCGCATCATCCGGTACGCATGATCTCTAAGAAAGCGCTGGATATGTCCCTTCCAACGCTGCTGAGTCATCCGTCCGAGCGCGGACATAAGGTGGGAGCCCTGAGCTGCGGAATCGTCGGTGAAACCATGACGGCGAAGAACCTCGGCCAATAGCATTGCGTCACCAGGAGCCAGGTTGGCCAGGGCGGCAGGGCTGGTAAGATCCAGTGCGCGGAGCGTCGCAATCGCTTCACGCACCCGCTCGGCGTCGCCTAACGCCGCGATTACAGCGCAACAAAGGAACTCGTGCCACCTGTCATCTTCCCACTCCCACGGGTACTCATCAAGAAAGGGAGTAGCGGTAGTATAAAGCTTCACAAGCATAAGCTCGGCCTCTGCCATGCGATCTTTGGACACGATTATCTCCCTGCGCGATGTGAAGCATGACCAATCCGGCTACGCGTAGCATGTAATGACGCACCGAGTCGCGGTTTGTGCAATTGGTGACCGCCTAACGAGCCAGACGGTCGGTGCGCAAGCGTCTTTTGCAGATGCAACTTGCCGGCGGACAGAGCCGGACGATGCGCAGCGAGGGAGCGTCCCAGCGCTGGTTGCCGAAGATGCATCCTCGACGCGAGCGAACCGCGCGCGTGCGCCTTGGTAGCCGCGGGCCGAGAGTGTGCGGCCGGTCTGGGAGGCGGCAGAGGTGATTTGTGCACAGCGGCCGATTTGTGAGTACCAGGGTGGTGCCGATGGCCTTTGGATCTTTGGATCACGGTGGGAGGAAACACCCACTCGCGGCTCTTTGGGAAATAGACAGCGCCGCCTGGATGAGCGATCCCCTGCTCGACGCGGGGCTTCGGAATAGCAGGTGGCCGGGGCCCCGCCGGTGTTGGTGATGCGGTTGCACGATCGGTTTGGAGTCCTTTGACGATTTTACCCGCTGCCTGTCCGAGACGACGCACCAGCGGCAAATTCTGGTTAACCCACCCAACTGCCCGAGTGGTGCCGCTCAGTGCGGGTGACGCAACGCCGGATGATATGCCTTTTGCCAGCGGCACGCCGCGCACGACGTATCGCCCTTTTCCCGCGCCCTGTACGGTTACCTCACCTACACGCGCAGCCGCAGTCAACATCCGTTCACCCTTTACGGCGAGTGCGGCGCTGCGCATCAGAGGCAGCGCTCGCGCCGCCTTGATTAACAACGTCCCCCCACCGACTCCGACGACGTCCAGCGCAAGGCCACGCCACGATTCCGGACCCGCTTTAGCGAGTTGCTTGGCCGACCATGCAGCGAAGCCGCGGCCGTAGTTGCCTCGCTTGACGTGTTTTAAGGCAACATCGTCCCACTCCTCAATGGCGCCGAGCTTAGCCTGTTTCACCTTATTGGTCATACGATCTCCGAACGGACGGGGGCAGCCGGGAAGCAGGATCTCGACTTCAACGCCTTACTGAAGGTGCCTCGCGCGCAGCGAAGCACAATGGCGACATCCCGGTCCGATTTTATGGGCCCGTGCTCGGCCCTCGTTTCGTGCGACACACATAGAATGCGCTATTGGCTGCGCATCCCATCTCCAAGGCGCGCTGAAGAAACCTACTCGGGGCCACGCCGCGCACGCACGTTAGGCACTGGTAGCACATTTGGCGGAGGCGCGCATGATCGGTAGGGACTTGTTCCTAAACCTCATGAGCGAAGGTATCGGAATCCTCGTGACGGTGTTCTTGGTCGACCAGATACTACTCGCACGTCAACGCCAAAAATGGCACGCCGTACGCGAGATCTTCTTAATGCAACTGGAGGTGGCGTGCGACATGCTATGGGTAGGCTTGGACACGTGGTTAGGCAGGCTGATGCACGAATGGGAGCTGCCTGGAGAACAGAAGGCCGGCTCCTGGAATCCGGCGCCAGGTTGGCGACACATCTCAGGTCCCGAAACAAGACGGCAGAAAGGGCGCGAAGCGTACCGTTATTTGATGCAGTTCGATCGGGTTCGCTCGACAACACGTAATCTCGACCGCGCTACGGAGCGCCTTGTGCGAAGTGAGCTCGATGCGTTCCGCACCTCGATGGAGCGACACTTTTTCCCAAGGCCATTGGCGGCCCACGACAGCTGGCCTGCTTTTCGCGATACGGCTCTTTCAGCCAGCCGCAAGCTCGAAGACCTGATCGGCAAATATGCGCAACTCACCGACCATAAACTCGTGCTACCCATCATCCGGGCTGTACGAGACATTGAATGGTTGATTCACTACGAGCAGTTCTGGGAAGGCCGAGGGTTCCCTGGCGCAACTCACGATGATCACAACGACCGGTTCGACCTCCTGATGGCAGGCTTTGTCACGTCGCTCGTTGAGCAACTGATTCATCTGCGCCGGTACATACGAAACGATCGCGCCACCAGGTCAGATGCGTGGCGGCCACTGAAGCCCGGATTTTAAGCGGCGAACGAGCGCGTGCTCAGGAAAGTCGATGCGGACTGCCACCTACTTCGCGAGTGGATCGGGACGCAACTGGAACTTCATGACCTTGCTCGTCGTCCCCTTGCCGCCTTCCATATGAAAGGGCGCCCGTGAGCTGATCGTCGCCCACAGTCCGCGCCCCTTCCAGCCCGCATTCGGATCATCGATGCGCCCGTCCAGCCACTTGGTGTAGAAGCCTAACGGGTACGGAACGCGCATGATGACCCACTTGCCGTCTTTCAGGGCGAGCAACCCTTCGGCGGCGTTCCCGGTGTTGATCGGCACATTGGCGCCCAGCCCGAACGTGTCGAACTGGTCGACCCACGTATAGTAACTCGCCTCCACACTGCCACCGTCACTCACGCCCTGCATCTGCGGCAACGGCTCCGTGTAGAGAGTCCACCCTTCAGGGCAGTGTTGCCCCGTCGCGTTAGGTCCGTTCAGGGGCCCTTTGCACTTGCGCCGATCGAACGACGCCAGATGCCCGCTCGCCAGCGCGACCCACGCAACGCCGTTGCGGTCGATGTCCATGCCACGCGGGGAGAAGCCGCGTACAGGGACGTTCGGATTGTCCCAGGGCGGTTCGTAGATCTCGGTGAGCGCCGTCTCCGCAGGATTGGCGCCGGGCACGAGCCGCAATACCGCGCCGGGGAATCCTAACGAGGAGCCCCACACCGACCCGTCCACTGCAGGGGCGACCGCATAGAAGCCGGCACTGATGCGCTTATCCTTCGTGGGATCGACCGGCTCGTTAGGTTCGACGTACGCATCCCGTTTGCCGTTGCCGTTCGTGTCCAGGATGAGCGGAGTCCACCCCTG
>DATFBW010000394.1:0-3401 GCA_035253645.1 Gemmatimonadaceae bacterium
TCGAGCGTGTCACCGGTCAACTGCTCAGGACTCATGTAGTCCGGCGTCCCCACGATCATTCCCGTCGACGTGAACTGTTGCGTCGCGGACGCCATCGCGCGCGAGATGCCAAAATCGACGAGCTTGACGAGATCTGTGCCCCAGCGCGTCGACGCCAGCATGATGTTGTCGGGCTTGAGATCCCGGTGCAGGATGCCAAGTGCGTGAGCGGCGCTCAGAGCATCTGCGGCCTGCCCGATGATGTCGGAGACGCGCGCGGCGTGCAGCGACCTTTCGCGTTCCAGGAGATCGGACAGGGCTTCGCCCGGGATGTACTCCATCGCGATGTAGACAAGGCCCGACTGTGTCTCACCGAAGTCGTATACCGCCGCGACGTTCGGATGACTGATCTGGCTCGCGTTTTCGGCTTCGCGGTGGAACCGGCTGACCGCGATCGGATCGTTCGTGAGCGCCTCGCGCATGATCTTGAGCGCGCTCTTCCGGCGCATGCGTACATGTTCGGCAAGGAAGACTTCGCCCATCCCGCCGGCACCGATGCGTTCAAGGATGTGATAGCGTTCGGCGACGATAGTCCCCACCAGGTCGTCAGCCGGCTGCTCCAACACAAGCGCGGCGCCGTCAACCGAGCAAAACCGCGATTCGGCGCCGTATTTCGCGCCGCACTGGGGACAGACTTTACTAAGACTCACTTGGGTTGACTGGTAGGCTAGCCAGGGCGCTCTGAAGACGCCCGGCGCGAGCAATCTAAGTTGACGCCCGTGCAAAGAGGGTCAAGGAGCGCGCCCAGCGCTGTGACGGTTTCCGATCGAGCCCGTAAACACCTGCGACGAACACCGTTAGGCTGCTGGCAAAGGCCATGCACAACGATAATGACGCCGGGCTGACGACGCGTCTTACCGTGCGCTGAATGTGCGTTGCAATCGCCTGGGTGCTGGCCGTTTGATGTTCTCCGGCTTTGTGGCACTCATCAGCGAAGAACGCAGGGCGGCGATTTCACAGTTGCTGGCGGAGCGAACGGACGCCCGGGGACAAGGGCCGGGGCAGTCACTGCTCTTCGCAGCCAACACGGACGAGATAAGCCGAGTGGTGACAGGGAGCTCGCTCGTGCTCGTCGAGGGCAGTCGCTTGTCCGAACTGGCAGCAGGCATTCGGGAAGGCCCAGCACCCACCCGGACGGGAGAGCTCATCCAGCGGTGGCTCGACCGATTGCCCTCAGCGTCACGCACCGCGTTCGCTGAAGCCTTGCGGAATCCACGGGCGTGGAGCGTCAAACGCGTCGCGCACCGTTCCGGCATCAGCACTCGACAACTCGTTAGGCATTGTCGTGCGGCGGGCTGGGCGCTTTCGCCGCGGGACGTGCTCCTGGCTGCGCGCCTCGTCGCAGCGCAGGACGTGATGCGGCAGGCTCGCACCCCTCGCGTAACACACGTGGCGCATGCGTGCGGGTGGATCGACGCCCGGTCGTTGCGGGCGGCACTGCGGCGCGCCGGCTTTGGCTCGCTCAACGAGTTGGCCAAGTTCCAGAGCGGGGCTGCCAGCGTGAGCGAATTCGTCACGCGCTTACAACAGACCTAACGCGGGCTGTGTCCCATCCTTGCTCCACGATGTCGCGGTCTCTCGCTGGCTGGCCCCCCTCCGTTGCCTACGTTGCATCCACCGTTATGCGGTAACTCTGGCACTCGGAGGCTACATGAAGCGGTTTCGCTTTCTGCTTGGCGCATTGGCAATCGGCATGGGGACCACGGCGTATGCTGCTCATGCCGCAAGGGTGCGGGCTGTGACGTGCGGTCCGTGGCAACACTGCCTCTGTCGCAGCATCGGTTGTTCCACAGGCGGGCTGCTCTGCATGATGGGAGAGGGGGTCACGTGTTATCAGGCCGGCCTCGCGGACCAGTGAAGCACGCAGCCGGTTTGCGGCGGGCCCGCCGGGCGCGCGTGCCTAACGCGGTCGAATGGCTCGCCACGGCCGCAGTGGCGGCATTGCTCGGGACGGGTGCCGGTCGGTTGCTGCGGGCCGACGAACCTCCCGCCAATGGCAGCGATGCGTCGGCCCTCGTGCAAGCGTTAGGCGCCCCCACGGGCGTTCTGGCGGTTCTCAATCCGGTCACGTGTGCCCTCACTGCCCAGGATGCGCAGGCCCTGAACCGCGCAGCCACAACGCCCGGTATGCGCGTCGTGGTGCTCCTCGCTGCCGTTACGCCGCACGACTCCGTGCTGCAGCGCGTGCGCCGCGACTTTGCGCTTGCCCCCACCGTGCACGTCGCTGCGGCGGCGGTTGTGAATCCGCAACGCCTGCCAGACGTCTTCCGCCGCCCCTTCGTCGCGGTCGTCGTGCGTGGGCATCTGCGCCACGCCGCTTGGGGAGAATCGCTGAAGTCGCTGGGCGATTGGTTACCGACCATCACAGGCACCAGCTCATGACGCTCCACGCAACCACTTCGCTCTCGTTCGTTGCCATTGGCGCCCTCGTGGCGGTGCCTTGCGACGCTGGGTCTCAGACCGCGCGACCCGGGGGACGCACCTTCGCGGCCGGAAGCTGGGTCGAAGTGGCGCGCGTGGCCGATGAAGCGGGACGTCTCCTCACCGACCCCATCATGATCGCCGGACGCGGCGATACGGCTTATGTCTACGATGCAGGCACGCAGGAGCTCGTAGCTCTCGGGCGCACTGGTGCCCTATGGCGCGCCGGCCGTGCCGGCAAAGGTCCGCGCGAGTTCTCGAGTCCTGTCGATCTACGCGTCGCGCCTAACGGTGATATCCACGTTCTCGATCCCGACGTCTCGCGCATCACCATCGTGGATCTGGCGGGCCAGGTCGTCGACATGCGGCGCGTTGAAGAACGTCTCCACCGCATTGTGCCACGCAGGTTCGGTTGGTGGGCGGTGTCCCTGGGGCGGCCCGACCTGCTTATCGCGCTCAACGGAGATGGCCGGTTGGCTCCTCCCGGCGCCGTCCGGTCTCCGCCGGATATTGCATCCCGCCACATCCTCGCGCGGGAGCCGTTCGTAGTGCCCATGCCTAACGGTGGCGCTCTGGTCGGTTTCGTCTGGGCCAGCCGCCTCATTTTCGTGGACGCCGACGGTCGCGTTGAGATGGACATAGAAGGTCCTGAGCACGTACCGTTTGCCGAAATCCGCAACTACAGCATCAGCTTGCCCCAAAAGGCGACAGTTCAGCGCGTCGATCCCAAGGCACGTGTGGCGGCACGTGACATCACTGCCAACGATACAATGGCCCTGGTGCTCTTTGGTGGCAGCACGCGCGATCGCGGAAAGCTGGTGGATCGGTACGACCTCAGGACCAGGCGTTACGTCGAAAGCGCGCGACTTCCCCGGCAACCGGCGATGATTCGGCTCGTCGGCAACTCGTTACTGGCGCTCGAGCGTGATCCGGCGCCGGCA
>DATFBW010000395.1:0-3302 GCA_035253645.1 Gemmatimonadaceae bacterium
TACGATCCTCGCCCGAATGGTATGCAATTACGACAAACGTTCCCTCGGCCTCGAGACGATCGCGGAGGTCGGGCAACGCGCGCGCGAGGCCGCGCAACTCATCATTCACGGCAATACGAAGCGCCTGAAATAACCGCGCGAAGTCCCCAGGGCCGGTCTCTGGTCCAAGCGATCCTCTGATCGCCCCAACGAGGTCGTCGCTCGTCCGCAGGGGGTGCCGTTCTTCCCGCCGCCTAACGATCTCGCGCGCCAGACGCATCGCGCGCCGCTCATCCGCGTACTCGCGGAAGATCCACGCCAATTCCACCGCCGATGCCCGCGCCAAGAGTCCCGCGGCCGACTCCGGAGTGGCCGGGTCCATGCGCATGTCCAACTCGGCACCTTGGCGGAACGTGAAGCCGCGCGCCGATTCGTCGAGCTGTCGCGAAGAAACGCCGAGATCCAAAAGGATTCCGCCGAAAGTCACTCCTGTCAGGGCGGCGACTGCGCCAAGATCGGCGTAATTTGCGGCGAATAGCTGCAACCGTCCCGACGCCAAGAACTCTCCAAGCGTGGCACGGGCCTCGGCGATAGCAGCCGGGTCGCGATCGACCGCTGTGACGCGGACACCACTCTCCAGCAAGGCACGGGTGTGTCCCCCACCGCCTAACGTGCCGTCCAGAACATGTCCTTTGCTCCCCAACAGCGACGCCACATCGTCCACCATGACCGGGTCATGGTAGGCGCTCGTCGCTACAGGCGTTTGCTGCGCGTTCACTAGTATCAAAATAAAACGAGGCCCGCCGAGTTCATCGACGGGCCTCGCAAAAATCTGGTCTTTAGCTACCTGAGTCTCTGTTGCTGCTTCTTACAGAAAGCCTGCTTTTGACGCTCAGGGAATGACGAGAGCTGCTGCAGCGCCGTCATGAGTTGCGCGACCGTCGCTTGATTGCTCTGGTCCGCGGCAGCGCGAGGCAGGTGGATCTGCGCTTCGGTGAACAGGTCACCAGCGCGCGTCGCCTTTTCGCAGCTCTTTTCGTCGTTCGCCTGCTGCATGAGCTGCTGGCCAAGCTGCACGCTGATCGCGCCGATCAGCAGTGACGTGAGCGGCGTTTTGTTGACTGAGTCCGCCCACATAACGATTGGCAGCGATTTCTCCAGATCGTTGACGTCCTTCGACGTATTGAAGCGCCGGTAGATCTGGTTCCCCTGTGTTAGCGCCATGCCTCCCACAGTTGCCTTGTCGGCCCCGTTCTCGAGCGCCTTGCGAAGTGAGGCGATCGCATTCTCCTGCTGCTGCATCTCGATGTAGATCTGCGCCTGCTGCAGGTAGAAAGCGCCGTTCTTCGGATCGGATGTTATCGCCTTGTTGATGGCTTCCAGCGCCGCCGGCAGTTGCCCCGCTTGCCGGAGTAACTGAGCCTGCGCGGCCGCGAATGAGGCATTACTCGGGTACTTCGCCGCGGCCCGCGCCGCCGCTTCTGCTGCCTTCTGTGGCTGACTATCGGAGACGTACGCTGCGATGAGGGCGTTGTAGAAGCTGGAATCGGCTGCGGCCGTGTCGGTCTTGATCATCTCCTCGCCGATTTGCACGGCGCCCTTGAAATCCTTGAGCGCGAGGTAAATGCGCCACTGCAGACGGATGAGCGATGGATCGCCCGGGTTCTGCTTTACGGCCTCGTCAATGATCGGCTTGGCCACGGACGCCTTACCACTCGCCGCTAGCGCGTTGACTACACGCTCCTGCAGACGCACGTCGGTTGGGTTAGCTGCGAGCAGACGCGTCAGCGCGTCGATGTATTTGTCTTCAAGCTTCTTCTCACCATAGGCATCGGCGACCAGCGATAGCGCGCGCCGGTTCTCCGGATGGATGGCGAGGACAGCTTCAGACGCCGCGATGATTGAATCGACGCCAAGCTTCTGCGAGTTGTAGACCTCTAACATGCAGAGCCGCGCCAGCGACGACTTGGGATACGCTTCTATTGCCTTGCGCGCGGCGGCGAGAGCCTCCGCGTACTTGTTCTGCCGCCAATTGAGCATGCATGAGCTCACGTGCGTCAGCTGCTTGCGCGCATCTTCGATCTGCTTTGTCACAGCACGGGCGACATCACCCGCACGCGCGCCGCTGACCTTGGCGAGCGGCTGCACCAGACCTTCGCCGCCGCGCGTGAGGTACATATCAAGATCGGCCGATAGCTCACCGTTCTCGCGTGTGATCGTCCCTTCAACGTATTCCTCGGCGCGGATCAGCGTCGCGAGCTGTTTGGTGTCGTTCGGATTGAGGGGCTCTGTCGACGAATAACCCGAGGCTTCGAGCGTGTTCTTGATATCGCTCCATGGGATGACCCATATCGTGCGCATCAGGAACTCACCGGCCATACGTTCACGGATTGCATCGGCGACTTGCGTCCCGAGTGCTTTCTCCGAAGTCGCAGTAGTGCGAAGAATCGGGACCATGAAACGCGGACCGGGAGTCTGGCCGCGCTGTAGCGGCTGCTGCTGCTGAGCGCCTAACAGCGACGCTTGTGCAGTCAGGCCGGCTGCGAGCGCAACCATTGTAAGTGCGCCTCGCTGCAACTTCTTCACGGTAGTCTCCTCCAGGACGTTAAGAAAACGATACACCGTACAAAACAGCGGGGTCCAGCAGGTGAGTGGATGGGCGAAGAGGGATTCGAACCCCCGACCTCCTGCGTGTAAGGCAGGCGCTCTAACCAACTGAGCTATCCGCCCGCCCGTGACAGAACCGTCTTCGCTATCGCACCCGGTCAAACGGGTCAGACCCCTTTGATCCTACTTCAGAATTGCGATCGGAATCAGGACACAATACGCGATCACCAACAACACCGGCCCGAGTGTCTCGCCTCCGATGGCTAAATCGATGAACCCTGCCAACAGAGTGGCAAGAGCGATACCCCAAAACAAAAGCGGCCGCGAACGCGGCGACGGATTGGATGCTGCCATGAGCCACGTTCAGTATGCCGGCGCATGATGAAGCTGTCAAGCATGTGTATGTCAGATCGCGTGATAGCTATGCACTCGGCCGATCGGATGGAGCAGACCCGGCAGGCGGCTCATTCTCTCCCAGCATCGCGTCGATTGCCGCTTCCCGCTCGCGGAGCTCGGCAGCTTCGTCACGCTCGCGCAGCGCAATGAGACGGCGCTGATCACGTCGACGCCGGACCAGATAAAATGGCGCGATCACCATGAGCAAGATTGTCACGGCCAACGTCAAATCCGTCACGATGGCGAGCGCGCCGTAGCGACGTCGTGTCCGGCGGCGCCACATCGCTTCATAGGTGCCTAACGTTATTCCGTACGCGCGG
>DATFBW010000396.1:0-9067 GCA_035253645.1 Gemmatimonadaceae bacterium
TCCGACCCGGAAGCCATCCCGATAAAAGGGGACGAGAGCCACTTCTTCGTCCGGAGAGCTGCGCAGCAAGAGCCGGCCGGCATCCACCCGCAACCGCAAGGTGGTTCCGAGCTCCGGGCTGTAATAGTCGCCCGCGTATTCAGCGAGCTGGCTCGCGGAGAGCTCAGGCCGCTGCACAACCTCGAAGGTAGCCGAGTCGCCTTCGAAGATCAGGATGGCCTGCCTAACGACGCCTTGCGCCGGCTCGAACCGGAAGCGCCGGCCGGAACGCGCGCGGTACGTAGCCGCGGCCTCCAACGTCAGAGGATCTGTCGCCGGTCCCACGATCTGCAAAGCTTCGGCATTGGCCGCGACATTGAACCAGTCATCTGTCACCGGATTCCTGTAGGTCGCGACGAGCCGGGCGCGCTCCTCTGCGGACACGCGCGATGGTGCCGTGTCCCGCGCGGCCGCTACCGCCGCCGGCAGGTACACATTGGCGACACGTTGAGCCAGCGCTCCGGCGTTCGCGTTGGCGGCATTGCACAGCAGGGCGACGGAGAGTCTGCCGGCTTCCGGATACCGCACGAGGTACGTGCGGTATCCCGCCGTGGAGCCCCCGTGGCTGATCGCTCGGATGCCGGGACGCGCTTCGCCAACCGTTAGGCCTAACGCGTAGTCCAGTTCCCGGCCGCTGTTCAACTTCCCTTTGGTCTCCAGCAGCCGCGTCAGCTCGGGCTTTCCCAGAAGTCCCTGGTCGAGCGCGTCGTTCCAGATCAGGAGATCACCGACGGTCGTCAGCAACCCGCCATTCCCGTGCACCATGGTAAACGGCATGTTCTGCACCCACGCCGTCCCCTCTCGGCTATACGCCGTGGCCCGGTTGGGCACGACGCGGCGGTAGTCGTCGCGCCACTGCGTATGGTTCATGCCTAACGGCTTGAATAAGCGCTCCTGCGTGAAGCGCGCGAACGGCATCCCGGCCACACGCGTCACGATCACGCTCGCCAGGGTGTACCCCGTATTGCTGTACAGATGTTCGCTGCCCGTCTGAAAATTCAGATCGCGCTGGCGCCGGACGAGATCGAGGACCTCGGGAATCGTGTGGACCTCGCTTCCCGGTCCCCGATCGGCGAGCCCCCACAGCGCCCACTGGTCCCTGATGCCACTCGTATGGTTGAGGAGGTGCCGAATCGTTATGCGCGCTCCGAAATCGGGCACTTCGGGCAGATACTTTCTTATATCGTCGTCGAGCGAGAGTTTCCCTTCGAGATGCAGTAATGCGAGCGCCGCGGCCGTGAACTGTTTCGCGACAGATCCGCTTTCCGAGATCGACTCGACCGTAAGCGGGACGTTGTACTCGAGGTTCGCCATGCCGTACGCCTTCGCGTACACCTGTTTTCCCTCACGTCCCACTCCGACGATGCACCCCGGAGATGCGGGCGTCGCATACGTGGCGAAAATCGCGTCGACGCGCTGCGCCGCATCAACGGGAACTTGCGCCGCAAGCGGAGATGCGGCGCCCGCAAGCAACAGCAAGCTTGGGATGCGCGACTTCATACGAAACAACTCCAGCAAAGGGTCGTGGTTGCGCGCGAGTGCGCCTCGCAACAATGTCGCCCGGTACGGCAGGTGCGCCACTCGCGAAGTTTCACGCTCGAGGGGGTTTTGCGGATCCTCTGCTGTGTCAACCGGGACCTCGCCAGCAACTACGCGCTGAACCTCTTGTTGCCGGATCTTGTGCGACGTGGCCACTCGATCCGCATCGTCATATCGGAGCGCGTAGGCCGTCCCGGCGCGAATGCGATTCAAGCATTTCGCGCGGTGGAGCAATCGATTCCAAACGAGCTGATCTTCCCGTTGGTTGAACGTTGTCTTCAACCCAGGAATCGTTCACTCACATTCACTGAGATGAGTGTGTACTGCGATAGCACCCATCCGCTATCGCTCGACCTGAATTCGGAAGCAGGTGTCGCCCTTCTGAACGACTTCGCTCCCGATCTGGTCGTGACGATCCGCTACGGACACATCCTGCGCGATCAAGTGATAGGCAGTGCCAAACACGGCGTAATCAACCTGCACTCGGGGCTATTGCCGGAATACCGCGGCATCCTTTCCACGTTACAGGCGATGATTCACGGGGAGACGGATATTGGGTGCACGTTGCATTGGATCGTCGACGCCAAAATCGACACAGGCCCGATCATCGCGACGGCGCGCAGGCCAGTGGAACGCGGCCGCTCGCTCCTCTGGCACATCCTCTCCTTATACCCACTCGGCGTACCGCTCATCGCGGAGACGGTACGCCGCCTAACGAGTGGCGAACGCGTGCCGCGCCAGGCGCAAAGTGGCGGTACCTATTATTCGACGCCAACCGCGGCTGATGTCGACGCACTGGCTGCGCGGGGTGTCGAGCTTTTCGACGCGGATGACCTGCGCGACCTCATCGCGCGTTACGTGCCCAGTCCTTCGGCATCGGCCGGCTCGTGACCCCCGCGCCCGGTGAGCGCAAGGGCCCGGGCAGCCGGAACGGCCGCGGAATTAACGTCCTGTTCACCAAACCGTCACAGTGATAGCAAGCGCGTCAGGGGGTCGAGCCCCACCTGGCGTCTAGCATGTGGTGCCTCGCGATTGCGTCACGTCCCCTCGTGATCAGCCGGGCGTCACCAGAGACAAACCATCTGCCTCGGAGACACCCATGCGATTCCGAACGATCACCGCGCTCCTGATCACGACCGCAGCTCTTGCGGCCTGCTCGGACAGCGCAACCGCGCCTTCTCCGTCCGTCGAAACGGAGTTGGACGAAGTCATCTTCGACATCAGCGCCGAGCCTAACGACGTTGCGGCCGCGCAGGACCGGCGCGACCGGCCGACGACCGCGGCAACGCCGCCACGCGAACGGCGCCTGACCGAAGCACAGCGCCAATGCATCAAGGATGCGGTCGAAGAGTTCCGCACCGCGAATGCGGCAGTGCTCGAGCAGCTGCAGGCGATTCATAAAAAGGCGCGCGAAGCTGTCGCGGCGGGCGCCACGCGTGCAGAAGTCAGGCGGATCCTGGAGCAGGCGAAGCCGCTTCTCGAACGCTTACGCGCGGCGCATGAAGCACTGCATCAGAAAATCAGAGCGTGTCTGGCGTAGAATTTGGAGCGAGGAGCAGGGAGCGAGGAGCGAGAAAGTTCGAGTGCAGTGATGTCTATCACATTGTACAACGGAACTTTTGCTTCCCCGCTCCCTGCTCCCCGTTTCTCGCTCCTCTTCGCGAAACGCCCTCAACCATTTCGCACGCACGGGCACATCTGTTGCTCTCTCGTTAGGAGTAGCCCGAGTGGTCATCGGGGTTGCACGAGTTTTCAGCACGTCTTAGCGCGTGAGATTAACTCGCAACAACTCGAAGTAGCGCGTTCGAAGACCAGTGTTGCGATTCCCCTGCCTCCTCGTCGAGCGCGAGTACGACAATTCACAAGGCGGAATTATGGTGCGCTCGATGCTCGTGGTGCTGGGACTCGCGACGACCATGATGGCGTGCGCGAGCTCGCAGGCCACACGTGGGACTGACCGCGGCTCGTCCTACGCAAATGACATTGTCACGCTGGATGAACTCTCGCGCGCTTCGGAAGGCGCGGCGAACCTGTATCAGGCACTCGAGCGGCTGCGGCCATCGTTCATCCGCCCGCGATCATCGGGACGCGTCGTCCGTGCCTCCGCGTCACAGATCGACGTCTTTGTGAACGGCGGCTACGCTGGCGACGCAAACGTCCTTCTCAGCCTGCATCCATCCCATGTCGCGAGCGTGCGTCTGGAGCGCAGAAGCCAGGCCTTCGTGCGCCACGGGAGCTGGCTTCGCGGCGAGAACGTTCTGTACGTGACGCTGCTGCGTTAGGCAATAAGAGGAGCGCGGAGCGGGGGAGCAGGGAGCGAGTCATTCTCGTTCCTCGCTCCCTACTCCTCGCTCCTCATCCAACTTTCCATCTGGCATTGACCGCCCGCGACAGATCGTTCTCCAGTAACGCGGCGCGCACTGCCTCAGCTATCTCGATAGCGACGTTCTGCTGCGCCTCCGCCGTGGATGCGCCAAGGTGCGGCGTGAGGACGACGTTCGCCAACGAGCGGAATGGGTGATCTGCGGGCAAAGGCTCGCTGCTGTATACATCGAGCGCGGCACCGGCGATGCGCTTGGTTTGCAATACCCGCAAGAGCGCATCCTCGTCCACAACACCGCCGCGCGCCACGTTCAGGACGAACGCAGTCGGCTTCAGCATCGACAGCTGCGCCTCTCCGATGAGCCCCTTCGTCTCGTCGCTCAGGGGGACATGGACCGACAACACGTCAGATTTCTTGAGCAGCTCGTCCAGCGTCGCCGTCTCCACGCCTAACGCTGTCACTCGCTCCGGGCTGAGGAACGGATCGAAAACGAGGACGCGCATGCCGAAGGCACGCGCACGAGTTGCCACTTCGCCGCCGATGCGCCCAGCGCCCACGAGTCCGAGCGTTTTCCCATAGAGCTCGACTCCGGTGAACGACTTACGGTCCCACTCACCCGCGCGCATTGAGCGATCGGCGGCTGGCACGCGTCGCGCGAGAGCCAACAACAGCGCCATTGTCAGCTCGGCAGCCGAGATAGTGTTTCCTGCGGGGGCGGTAAGCACGGGGATGCCGCGCTCCGTGGCCGCATCGACGTCGATCGTATCGACACCGACGCCCGCACGCCCGATGACCTTGAGGCGTTCGGCTCGACTCAGCGAGTCGCGCGTGATCTTGGTCGCTGAGCGCACAAGGACGGCGTCCGCACCGGCAATCGCGTCGCGCAATTCATCGCCTTTGAGGCCAGTCTTGACCGTGAGCACGAAGCGCGGATCCGACGCAAGCGGCGTCAACGCGTCGAGGGCGATCGCGTCGGCGACGAGAATCTCGAATGGTGGAGTCATGACGGGCATTTCGATGTCACGCGAGCAGAACAGTGCCTAACGCTTCAAGGAGAACGTCCAGCTCTTCCACTGTGTGTTCTCCCATGTGGCCGATACGGATCATCAAATCCTTCTCATTGCCATAACCCGGCGCGATTACAAAGCCGATAGCTTTCATCGCGCTGTTGATGGCCGACCCGGTTTTCCCCTCGGGTACCCGGATGCACGTCACGGTTGGCGAGCGATACCCTACGGGAGCCAGGACTGCGATGCCAACGCCGCGCTCGCGCATCTCGTCCACCCAACGCCACGTCCGTTCGGCCATCGCCTGATGGCGCTTCCAGCGATTCTCGATCCCTTCGGACTGGATATGCTCGAGCTGCACCTGTAATGCATACAATAGTGAGACAGCGGGGGTGTTAGGCGTTTGGTTCTTGCGGATGTACTTATCGAACTCGATGAGATCGAAATAGATGCCGCGATCCTTCTTCTGCTTGGCGCGTTCGAGGACGTTTTCGCTCGCGCTGCAGAACGCGACACCGGGTGGCAAGGCGAACGCTTTCTGCGCACCTGTCAGCACGTAATCGAGTCCCCAGCCGTCGGTCTCAACGCGAGCGCCGGCCATGCCGCTGACACTGTCAACGAGCAAAACCACATCGCCCGCCGCATGCGCCGCCTTCGCAAGCTGCTCGATAGGATTGAGTGCGCCGGTCGCCGTTTCGGAATGCACGACGGTAACCGCGTCATAGTCTTTCCCGCGGAGCGCATCGGCCAGTTGCTCCGCCGAGAAACCGTTGCCTAACGGGGCTTCGAGTTTGTCCGTTTCGAGTCCGCAGGCGAGGGAGATGCGATAAAAGCGTTCGCTGAACGCGCCATTGACGAGCGAGAGCACCCGTTTCCGCGCGCCATTTCGCACCGCCGCTTCCATGAGACCAGTCGCGGAGGACGTGCTGATGTACACCGGGCGCTGCGTGCGAAAGACAGCCTGGAGCGCAGGCTGAATCGCGGCCAGAAGCCCTTCGATGTCCTTGCCGCGGTGTCCGATCATAGGTCGGGTCATCGCCTGAAGGACGGCGGGGAGAACTTCCGTTGGACCCGGAAGGAAAAATCGACCGAAGCCCGGTGCGCGCTGCGCGCGGACGTCGGAAGGGGCAGGAATCGCTGTAGTCATAAGGGCAGGAACAGATACGTAGGCGGTGGGAGGGGTGCTGCACAAATACAGGAGCGAGGAGCGAGGAGCGAGGAGCGAGGAGCAGCTTGCCACGCTCCTTGCACCTGGCTCCGTGCTCCTAAAGATGGATGGGTCGGCCGAGGACCCCTAGCGCGGCTTCTTTGGTTGCTTCCGAGAGTGTGGGGTGGGAATGAATTGTCATTGCAATGTCGTCAGCCGATGCCCGGTACTCCATACCGAGAACGACTTCGGACATAAGTTCCGACACGTTAGGTCCGATCATGTGACAGCCTAACACTTCGTTGGTCCGCGCATCAGTCACGAATTTGACGAACCCTCCCGCCTCACCCATGGTGCGCGCGCGGCCATTCGCCGAGAACGGGAACCGTCCGAGGCGGACCTCGCGTCCGCTATCGCGCGCTTCACGCTCGGTGTCGCCAACGGTGGCTACCTCGGGCCATGTGTACACGATGCTCGGCACGGTGTGGTAGTGCATCTTCGACGGCTGACCGGCGATGACCTCGGCGGCCACGACGCCTTCCTCCTCCGCCTTGTGCGCGAGAAGCTTGCCGCCAATCGCGTCGCCGATGGCGTAGACGTTAGGCAGGTTTGTGCGCATCTGTGCGTCCGCGAGGATTTCACCCCGCGTGCCGAGGGCGAGACCTAACGATTTGGCGTCGATCCCCCGCAACGCCGGACGACGTCCGACAGCGACCAGGACGCGGTCCCCCTGAATCGTTTCTGTCTTTCCGTCCTTCTCTACTTGGACGGAGATCTGGCTTTCTTCAATCGTAGCCCCGGTGACGCGCGTGCCGACCCGGATGTCGAGTCCCTGTCGCCGGAAGATGCGATCGGCTTCCTTGATCAACTCGTCGTCCGTTCCCGGTAGAATCGTCGGCATCAGTTCGAGCACAGTCACGGTGGCGCCAAGGCGGCGCCAAACAGACCCTAACTCCAACCCAATCACCCCTCCACCGATCACGATCAGGTGGTTGGGTACCTCCAAAAAGGTCAGCGCGCCGACATTGGAGACGACGCGCTGCTCATCGAACGGAAGGAAGGGGAGCTCGACGGGGACGGAGCCCGTCGCGATGATGACATTTTTGGCGGCAAAGGTTTGTGGTACAGTCCCTCCTGCCACGTCCACGACGTTGCCGGGTCGAAGCGTCCCCTCGCCACGCGCCCAGGTCACGCCGTTTTTCTTGAAGAGGTACTCCACCCCGCGTGTGTTGGCCCCCACGACATCCGCTTTGCGCTTCTGCATTTGCGCGAGATCGAGGCGCAAACCGTCGAAACCGATGCCATGCTCGCCTGCGTGCAGTCGCGAAAACTCGTAGTGCTCGCTGGACTGAAGCAGCGCCTTCGACGGGATGCACCCGACGTTGACGCACGTTCCGCCCAGGGTTTTGTCCATCTCGACGCAGACCGTCTTGAGCCCTAGCTGGGCGGCGCGGATCGCAGCGACGTAGCCACCCGGCCCCCCGCCGATCACTACTACGTCAGCAGCCGTTTGGGCTGTATCGGAGGCCGGGGACGCCGGAGTTTCCGCCGGCCGGGAATGTGCCATAGGGGCCCAAAAAAGTAGCGGGTGTGGCCACCGAAGGCGACCACACCCGCTCCCCTCAAACAGGCGACCGGCGTTTACGCAGCTCGGTTCGCCCTATCGGCACGCAACGCAGTGAACTCCCCACGGCGTACCGTCCCCTTCCAATTCGGAAGCTTAGTGTAGTAGCTCCCGTCAATCCGTGATCCTGTTCGCACTCCCTCGAGGACAGTGAGCACCTCGGCGTCCTCGCGGGGGTCGTAGTAGGGCCCGATCAAGGCCGCGAAGGCCCTCTCATTGGCGTCGAGTAGGCGCACCCCTGTTGGCTGCACGTCGGCCGCTACGAAAAAGAGGAAGCGCCCAGCGACCGCCGCATCGGGCGAGCTGTCACGAACGAGGGTGAACGGTCGCACCGATCCTGCCTCGTCCACGAATGTGCCGCGCCACGTTCCAGCGAGCGCGCGAATGGATGTCGGATACGAATCCGAATCAACACGCGCGTGAGGAAGTGGGGTGAATGCGTAGCTCTGCATAGTTAAGAACCTGATGCTTTGTACGTGCGGGAGGTGAGAAAGATTCACAGCGAGTCATTTCGCCTCACTCTACCGCATTGGATGCACAATCGACGAAAAAGGTTTACAACGTCTCGGTAACGCTCGGCTCGATGCGCCAAGTTCTTGTCAGCAAAAGGTCAACAGGGTTCAAGCGCGACAGTTATTAGACGCGTAGTCTGCGGCACCTAACCGCAGTGCGTCTCGATGACATTCTCGGGATTTTCCCTGGGAGCGACGCTTCTTTTTGGCGGCGAGCCCGGCGCAAGGTGGCTCGCCTGACGACCTAACGAGTCACACGCGTACTCGTGGAACGCCTAACTGGTTCCTGACAATCCAGCAAGCAGCTTCCAGTACCGACTATCCGGTGAAGAGTACCTCGTTGTTGACGTGATATTCTGGGTACTCAGCACTCGGAGCCGGCTAATGAAAAGCCCCTTTTGGGCGGGGAACGGGAGGGAACCATCCGGCATCGTAGTTTGTCTCACTTACGATGTCGCAGCGCGTCGCGAACGGTACCTACTTCGGGCAGCCCGTCCTCGTTAGGCACGGGGCAGGGCTTTCGCTTGCCGAGACTCAGTACGCCGGTGGCACGGTCGTGCCACAACATGAACACGAGTCGGCGCTCTGCGTGCTCGTCCTCGAGGGCGCCTTCGAAGAACGCTCAGACAGCCAGCGCGAGACGTGCGCCGCCGGCACTCTGCTGTTCCTCCCCGAAGGTGCGGCGCATTCACATAAATTTCTCGCGCGCCGTTCGCGCGCCTTCACGGTCCAATTCGGCGCGCAGTGGACACGCCGCATGGACGATTTCGGTGTAAGTCTTCCCGATCGCGGGGAGTTTCTCGACCGCGGGTGCGGCAGTTGGAGCGCCGCACGCTTTTATCAAACATTCCGGCGCGACGACAACGCCATCCCCGT
>DATFBW010000397.1:0-8649 GCA_035253645.1 Gemmatimonadaceae bacterium
TCCAGGCCCGCGGTCGGCTCGTCCAGAAAAACGAAAGCCGGATCGTGCACGAGCGCCTGGCCCAGCTTCACACGCTGTTTCATTCCCGTCGAGTATCCACCGATGGGTCGGTAGCGCTCCTCGAACAGCCCCGTGTGCCGCAGAGTATCAGCTGCGCGCGTACGGGCCGACGAATGTGGCAGCCCGCTCACCTGCGCCATGTGCGTCAAGAACTCGGCGGCGCTGACCTGGCTCGGCAAACAATCGTGTTCGGGCATGTACCCCAAACGTCCCCGCACACGAAGACTCGTGGAGGCATTCTCTCCAAGCGCGATCGCCGAGCCGGACGTCGGTTTGACGAGGCCGAGGAAGATTTTGATCGCCGTGCTCTTCCCTGCTCCATTTTCGCCGAGCAGACCAGTGATGCCGTCGTAAATGCCGAAGCTTACGTCATTGAGCGCGGTGACCTTGTCGTATCGCTTCGTTAGGTGCTCGGCAACGAGCAACGGCGTTCCGGCTGTCATCACGCGCCTTTTGCTTTGGGACATGCTTCGACGTACGCGTATTCGCACGCGCGACGCCGGAACGCGGCAGCCCGTTCGGGGTTGCGGAATCGCTCGTACATCAACGCTGCGCGCGCGCAGGCCTCACCGTGTCTGTCGTCACATGCCTCGCGGTAGAGCGACAGCGCCCAGTCCACGTTAGGCGGAACCCCTAGGCCGACCTCCAGGACCTTTGCATGCTGAAAGCAGCCCTCGACTTCGCCACCGTTGCAGGAACGGCGATACAGAGCAGCCGCCGCAGAGTCGTTGCGCAGAACGCCATTGCCAGTAGCATGCAGCCGTCCGAGCCCGAGACAGCCGAGTGCCACTTCTTCTTTGCAGGATCGCTGCAAGAGGTCGGAGGCTCGAACGAAATCCTGGGGCACGCCTTCGCCTGACGCGTGCAGAGTACCGAGGTGCGCGCAGCCCAACACGTCGCCACCTGCGCATGACTGCTGAAACAACGTGACCGCGCGTGCGAGGTCTTGCGTCACACCTCTCCCCTGCCGGTAGAGCACGCCTAAGCGTGAACACCCTTCCATCGCGTTCCGTTCGCACCCTTCGCGAAAGAGGTTCACTGCGCGAGCCGAATCGCGCTTCACTCCTCGCCCACCCTGGTACGCAACTCCAAGGTTCGCACACCCTTCGCCGATGCCGCCGGTGCAAGCACGCTCGAAGAGCGTCGCGGCCCGCATTTCGTCGCGAAGGACGTGATCCCCTTTCTGCAGTCGTATCGCGAGCGTACTGCACGCGGCAGCGTCTCCGCTCTCGCAAGATCGCGTCAGGCGCTTGGCCTCTTCCGTTCGTGGATGGCAGCCCGATAGCGCGATCGCGCTCGACACGAGCAGTAGGCGCAGCGTACTCCGGCGCGGGTTTACGGGGACCCGTGTTCGCATGATGCTCGTCTTCTCAGCATGGTTTGGGGGACGGCGAGGTGCGACTCCTGGCTGCTACGGTGGCATCGCGGCCGAGGTTTCTATTAAATCAGCAGCCACGATCACCGATAGAGGGACATGCCGCTCCTTTTCTCGTACGGCACGTTGCAAGATGAATCCGTTCAAATGTCGACGTTCGGCAGATTCCTCGAAGGCCACGCCGACGAATTGATAGGCTACGAGGAATCGTTGTTCGAAATTGCGGACCCCGAGTTCGTCGCAACGAGCGGCAAGGCCTATCACAAGATCGTGAGGTACAACGGCAACAGCGACAGCCGCGTGCCTGGCATGGTCTTCGACGTTACTGACAGCGAGCTCGCGAAGTCTGACGATTACGAGCCCGAAGGCTACAAACGCATCTCCGCGAGACTCGCTTCGGGAAAGGATGCCTGGGTGTACGCCGCGATCTGACTGCTTTCTGATCCGCGGCAGGGAGGTACGCGTGAGCGCTCGAAGAACGCAACCTCCGCCGTTAGGCACTGCGTGAAAGCCGTGGCTCTGTGGCGCGTTGCCGACCCGGCGTTTCTCCCGCATGTTCATGGGGCGCGTCAGCGTCTGACGGAGCTCGGGCGCCGACGGTCAGGCATCCAACGGCCTGCTGCGGTAATAAATTAGGTCTGAGGTCTGAGGTCTGAGGTCTGAGGAAGATGAATGCAGTGTACTTCCTGCACTTGGAGGAGCTCATGGGTCGCCCAAGTCTTTGCATGGTCATCGTCGCTCTAGGAGTCGTAACATCGGTTGCGGCCGGCCAAAGCGGTGCCACTCCGTCGGACTCTGCGCCGGACCCTGTGAAAATTCTGGTCGAGCGCCTCGACCTCGAGCGATACAAGGCGACAATCAAAGGTCTCACGACCTTCGGCGACAGGCGCCAAGGCACCGATCGCAATCGCGCGGCAGTCGATTGGATCGAAGCGCAGCTCAAGAGTTATGGCTGCACGAACACCGAACGTATCAAATACGAATACACCGGCCGCCAACTCCGCAACGACTCGACGAACCGGGTCGATTCCATCCGCAACGCCGGAAATCCTAACGCCGGACGGCGGCCGACTACTCCGCCGCGACGACGACCGAACCTGCCTGTAAAGGGCGTAAGAGGTCCAACGGGGGTAAACACGAATCCGGATCTGCAGCCCGATACCGCACTACGTCGCATCAACGCGCAGTGGGACACGCCGGGGCCGCGAGAGCAAGTGTATTGCACGAAAATCGGCACGACACGTCCTGACGAGATGTACATCCTCGGCGCGCACATGGACGGTCACGGCTTCGGCGCGGCGGCAAACGACGATGGATCGGGTACCGCACTCGTTATGGAGTTAGCGCGGATCCTGAGCGCGCCCGATGTAAAGACAGAGCGCTCCATCAGATTCATCCTGTTCAACAACGAAGAGACCGGCGGAGGCGCGGCTGCGTACGTTAGGCAACGGTCGCCGCTGCAGGGCGTCGAGAACCCGGCCGGTTCCGGGAAGTATCCCGAGCCCAAATGGCTTGGCATGATCCAGCACGACATGATGCTTTGGGATCATGGCGCGCCCGGCCCCGACGGCAAGGTATCGTCGGAGCAGCGTCGCGAGGCCGACGTGAACATCGAGTTCGCCGGAACGTCCAAGTTCGCCGCGGAGGCAGCAAAACTCGCGTGGTTCTTCAGGCAGTCGAATGACAGGTACGCGACGGACTATCCCGCTGCAGTTGGCGATCGCATGAGCAACACGGATTCCAATGCGTTCATGGAACTTTGTCCGGCGATCAGTCTGCGTGAGAATGAGCGACTTGCGCATACCGGCACCGGTTGGAACCCGACGTGGCATCAACCGATCGATGTCTTCTCCACGTTCAGCGACAAAGACTTCAGGTTAGGTCTGAACGCGGCGCAGACGACATTGAGCGCCGTCGCGCAATTGGCAGGAGCCACGGTCACGAAATAACTGGCTCGTTAGGTCGGTTCGTCACTCATGCGCGGCATGCTTCGCACAGTCTGGATTGCGCTGGCGCTTACCGGTGTGACCGCGTTCGCCGGTGCCTATGCCCAAGATCGGTCGCAGACCGATTGGGCGAACCTGGCGCGCTACCGGAGCGAGAATGCCGCGGTTGGTCCGCCCGCGGCAGGTGAAGATCGCGTCGTCTTCATGGGGAATTCGATCACGGAGGGCTGGGCACGGTACTTCGCGACGACGTTCCCCGGCAAACCATATATCGGCCGTGGCATCGGCGGACAGACGACGCCGCAGATGCTCGTTAGGTTCCGCCAGGATGTCATCGCCTTGAAACCCGCGGTCGTCGTGATACTCGCCGGCACCAATGACATCGCCGGGAACACCGGGCCGTCGACCGTCGAGATGATCCAGGACAACCTTGCATCGATGGCGGACCTGGCGCGCGCGAACGGAATTCAGGTTGTGCTGAGCTCGGTGTTGCCCGTGTACGACTATCCTTGGCGGCCCGGTCTCGAGCCGGCACCCAAGATCGTCGCGCTCAACAGCTGGATGAAGCAGTACGCGGCGACTCACGGCGCCGTGTATCTCGACTACCACAGCGCGATGGCGGACGAGCGAAACGGGATGCGCGCGGAGCTTGCGAGCGACGGCGTGCACCCTAACGAGGCTGGCTACCGGATCATGGCCTCGCTTGTGGAGCCGGCGATCGCCGAGGCGCTTCGGAGGAGAAAGCGGTGATTCGTTTCCTCCACGCTGTGCTTTTACTCGCGGTATTCACCGCGTGCGGCCCGTTCGACAATTTGGGCGTCGCCTGTACAACGGATTTTCGTTTCGGCCTGGCGGTGCACGTGAAGGATTCGAGCACTGGAGCATTTGCAGCATCCGGCGCGCGTCTGCTCACCTTCGTGCAAAACACCCCCGTGGACACCGGGACGACGTTCGGGACGGCCTACCCCCCGGGCCGGCCGGATCTCGACGCGCTACCGCTGTTAGGCGCCGGTGAACGTCCGGGAACGTACCGCGTAATTGTGCGCAAGTCCGGCTACATTGACTGGGTGCGAACTGGCGTGCGCGTCACGAGCGACGAATGTCACGTGAGACAGGTTGAGCTGACGGCCCTGCTTCAAGCGCTTCCCTGAATACCTAACGATTCAGCCCTGTAATGGCGAACATGACGCCGTTCAGCCAGGCGGCATGGGCCTGCCGGTGCGAATGGGGCCCGCTCGCCGTCGCGGCCCTTGCGCCAGCCGACGTGACAATCGTTGTGGACGTGTTCTCCTTCACTACGTGCGTTGACGTCGCTGTTGCATCCGGCGCCTCCATCCTCCCGTATCCCTGGAACGATCCGACGGCTGCCGAATTCGCAAAGACACACGGCGCCGAGTTGGCAGGGCGCCGGCGGCAGGCCAAATACTCGCTGGCTCCGGAATCCTATCGCGGCGCACCGCCCGGTCTCCGCTGCGTATTGCCATCGCCTAACGGTGCGCAGGTGGCGCTTGCTGCTGCCTCGACGGCGCCCGTCCTGCTCGCCGGCTGTCTGCGCAACGCGCGCGCGGTCGCAGCGGCGGCACTGCGCCTGGGAACGAGCTTCAATGTCATTCCGGCCGGTGAACGTTGGCCGGATGGTTCGCTCCGTCCGGCGCTCGAAGACCTGTTAGGCGCGGGTGCGATTCTGCGTTTGCTGCCCGGCGAGCGATCCCTGGAAGCCGCCGCGGCCGTCGCACTCTTCGAACGCTGTCGGGACAACCTGATAGCGACACTCGACGGCACGGGGTCCGGGCGGGAATTGGCCCAGCGCGGCCACACCGACGACAAGCTGATCGCCGGTGATCTGGACGCGAGCACGTGTGTGCCACGTTTTGACGGCGTCGCCTTTGTCGCTGCCTAACGTGATGCGTCCGTTCACGCCGGGCATCATCGACTATGACGGCCCCATGGCGACGCACTACACCACCGGCCGCGCGCTTTCGGCACAGGCCGCGGAAACATGGCGCCTGACGATCCTTCCGTTCCTGCCACGCGGGAATGACCTGCGCGCTCTCGATCTGGGCTCGGGGACGGGCCGGTTCGCAGCTTTCCTCGCTGATGCCACAGGCGCGCGGGTCGTTGGCGTCGAGCCATCCGAGCGGATGCGTGGCCTCGCGGTCGCAGATAATCAGCGCACTGACGTGAGTTACGTTGCCGGCAGCGCTGAACGCATTCCGCTGAACGACAAGTCCTTCGACGTCGCCTGGATGTCGCAAGTGTGGCATCACGTGCGCGATCAAACAGCGTGCGCCAGAGAGCTCCGGCGAGTGTTGCGGGATGGAGCCGCGCTGTTCATACGAAACGCGTTCGCGTCTAGCGCTGACGGATTCCCGGATCTGCTGCATTTCTTCCCGGGCATCATCGCCATCTTCGACCAGTTGCCAAGCATCGAGAGCACCATCGCGCTGTTCGAAGTCCAGGGGTTTGCCGTAGAAGCGCAGACCCGCGTGGCGCAGCAGATTGCGGCAAACCTCAAAGAGTTCGCGGACCGCACGCGTCTCCGCGCGGATACGTCGCTCGCGCTGCTCTCGGACGAGGAATTCCATGCGTGCCAAGCCCGGCTCGATGAGGCGGCATTACACGATCCCGGGGTACCAATCGTTGAGCGAGTCGACCTTCTCGTCTTCCGCGCGCGGCCTGCCTAACGCTGGCAGACGACTCCCTATCTGCGTCGACCAGCGGCTGACAGTTGGTGGCGTGAGCCACTAGTCTGCCCGCATTGCCACCACCGGATCCACGCGCGTCGCGCGCTGCGCCGGCAGTAGGCTCGCAACGACCGCGACAAGCGCGAGGCCGATCGGAACACCGATGAACGTGGCGGGATCGGTCGGGGCGATTCCGTAGAGCAACTGACGCACGGTTCCACGAAGCAGGAGGGCTCCAGTAATCCCAAGTGCGACCCCTATCCCGGCGAGTCGCGCAGCTTCGCCCAACACCATCATCGCGACCTGACCGCGCTTGGCACCTAACGCCATACGCACGCCCATTTCGCGCGTGCGCTGCGCGACCGCGTACGAGATCACTCCGTAAATGCCGATGGCCGCGAGTAGCATGGCCATCACCGCGAAGATCCCCAGCACCTGGCCTTGGAGCCGCTGACGCCACAACGACGCCGATACGACCTGCTCGAAGCTTTGCACCTGATACGCGGGTGCATCCCTGTTGAGCTCATTGAGGACGCGCCGCACCGCAGGCTCCAGGGCGCGGGGATCACCTAACGAGCTGCGCAAGACCAGGGTCTGGGAGGCGGCGGGCTGCGCCAGCTGCGGGAGATACAGCGCCGGCTGAACCGGCTGGGGCAGGCGCCAATGCCGGAAATCGCGCACGACGCCGACGATCGTGATCCACGGCTCCGTGGAGCTTGGATTGTCGCCCCAGCGGATGCGCTTGCCGATAGGATCTTCGTTGGCGAACTCGCGCCTAACGAGGTGCTCGTTGGCTATGCCCACATACACCCCACTATCGCGATCCGCCGCCGTGAATCCGCGCCCGCGCAAGATGGGCGCACCGATCGCCTTGAAATAATCCGGGCTCACCGTTTGATAGTGCACGATGAGCTCCTGGTTCGGCCTCCGTGCGCGCCCGTCAATCGACATTGTGGACTGCACATTCCAGCCGCTGAAAGGAATGCCCTGCGCAGATCCAACAACCTGCACGCCCGGTATTGCCGCCAAACGCTCATACGCTCGCTCCCAATACACGCGGCGTGCATCGAATTCCCGGAAGGCGGCCGGCGGCAGCGACACGCGCACAGCGAGGATTCCCTTTTCGTCGAAACCGAGTTGCGTGTCGGTGAGCGCGCGATAACTGCGGATCAACAATGTCGCTCCCACGAGCAGCATTACCGACAGCGCCAACTCGGCGACCACGAGACCGTTACGTAGACGACTGCCACTTCGCCCACCAGCGTGTCCACGACCTCCTTCCTTGAGAGCTACCCCTACGTCGACAGCGGATGCGCGCAGCGCGGGCACAACGCCGAGCAGTAAACCGGATACGATCGAGACCAGGACGATGAAGGCGATGACGGTCCCGTCCACAGTGAACGTGAAGTAAAAGGGCACTTCGCCGGGAAACGACGCGACGAAAAGCTTGAGTCCCCAGGGCACGAGGAGCGCGCCGATGACGCCTCCCGCGATCGTGATGAGGCCACTCTCCAGGAGCACGTGCCTAACGACGCGCCCGCGGCCCGCCCCCAACGCGACGCGGATGCCCATTTCACGCCGGCGGTCCGCACCACGCGCGAGCATGAGGTTCGCCACATTCGCGCATATGATGAGCAATACCATGGCAACTGCGCCGAGGAAAACGATGAGTGGACGCCGGAGATCGCCGACCAGATCTTCGCGCAGGGAAAGCGGATCGGATGTCCACCCCGTGTAGTCGTTCGGGTACTGTTGCGCGAGCCGGCGCATGATCCCCTCGAGATCCGCGCGCGCAGCGGAGAGTGTCACGCCGTCTTTCAGCCGGCCGATCGCACCGGCATAAAAGCGGTTTCCGCGGACACTGGCATCCGTCTCGGCCAGGAGTGTCCTCCAGGCTTGCGCCACCTGAGGGAAGTTGAAGCCTGGCGGCATGACGCCGACGACCGTGTACGGCAGCGCATTGACACGGATCATTTTGCCGACAATTGCCCGATCGCCGTTGTACCGCCGTTGCCAGAGCCCGTGGCTCAACATGATGACCCGGTTGTTGCCGCTCCGCTCCTCGTCAGGCGTGAAGTGGCGGCCGAGCATCGGTGAAACGCCTAACAACGGAAAGAGGTTCGCTGTCACCATCGGCGAGTCGATGCGTTCGGCATCCAGGTCACTGGAGACAGTAGTCGTGCCCCACGTCCACATGCCGACGTCGCGGAAGCTCCTGTTTTCCTCACGCCACGACACGTAATCCCAATACGATATGTTGGTCCCCCGCTCATCCCGTGCAGGCACCGCGGCATAGATGGACACGAGCCGATCCGCGTTCGGATATGGCAGCGGCCTCACCAGGATGCTGTTGACCGCGCTGAAGATTGTGCCGGTGACTGCGACGCCGAGACCCACACATGCAACGGCGACTCCGGTGAATACGGAGCTGCGCGCCAGCGAGCGCGCCGATATCCGCAGATCATGCAACAGGTTCATGAGAGACTCTTTGCGTCCAATGCGCCGCGTGTACCGCTGGTCGATCGCCAGACACTCGGCGCGGATGCTCGGCACGTCGCCAAAGAGGCGCGCGGCCTCTTCGCGT
>DATFBW010000398.1:0-2278 GCA_035253645.1 Gemmatimonadaceae bacterium
GCGCAGGCAAAGGCGGCGGACGATCTCTGCGCCGAGTACGCCCGTGGCGCCCGCGACTAGGACTCTCATACGACAACCTCCTCGTTAGGTGCGTGCTCGCGTGATCAGCAGGCGTGCCAATGGTATCTGCCCGCTCCACGCCCCGGGAGAGGTCCGCTAGGCGCCGGTTCAAGCTCGGATCGGCCCGGGGCCATTGGGTGGTGCACGCTCCCTCTGTCGGCTCGGCCGATTTCCGTTACCTCAAAGGCCGGGGCGTGGTCGTCATCAGGGGTCCTGCCGTCCGGGCAGGGCCGTCACCTCCCACCACAGCGGCACCTTGGCCAGAATTTCCCACCTCGTTCGGGTTCCCCGGCTCGATAGCATCCGCAACAAGATCCTCGCTCTGGCTGTTGTTGGAACACTGCTTCCGGCCAGCGCGTCGCTCGGAATTGCCTATCTGCAGAACCGCCGCGCCCGCGAGGAGAAGGTCGCCCAGGAGCTGTTATCCGACGCAACGCAAACGGCGCGAGCCGTCGGCGTTTGGCTCAAGGAGCGCCAACTCGATCTGCGTGTCTTTGCCAGCTCCGACGAGGTCTCCGGCAACCTCGAATACCGGGCAAGCCAGCTCGCGGGTTCACGCTTGCGGGAGTACCTCGCCTCCCTCCATGGACGCTTCAGCGACTTCGAACAGCTCTTCGTGTTGGATCTGGGCGGTCGCGTGCTCGCCAGCACCACCACTCGGCGGATGGCGACCAAGCTTCCGAAAGGCTGGCAGGATGCGTTGCGCACGGACGGGCAGCTCGTTGGAGCTGCATATTGGGACGAAGGCGCGCGCAAAGGAAAGCTGATCATCGCGACTCCCGTTAGGCACGGTGACGGCCGCATTGTCGGCGCTTTTGCCGCGGAGCTCAGTCTGCTGCCGATCGAAGCGCTGCTCCGCTCATTCGCCCCGGACAGCATGACCGTCCTGCAACTAACGGACGATAGTGGAGCGCTCGTCGCCAGCTCGGCCGGCACGTCACCGGCGCTCATGCGCACAAAGGTCTCGAAGGCGACGCTCGAGCGGCTCTTCACGCAGGATCGCGCTGCTGCCTCTCAGGTGCTGCTTGCTGGTCGTGATGTGCTCGCGACACTCGACCGTGTTCCTCAGGGACGCTGGGCAGTGATTGCCTACATTCCCGCGACCGTTGCGTACCGTGAGGTGAACAGCTTTGGAAAGGTCGCGCTGCTCGCCGTGGTCGCGCTCCTGCTTGTCGTCGCGACCAGCGCCTACCGTCTCGGTCTTCTGATCGTTAGGCCGCTGGAACGTCTGGCTGACGGAGCGGTGGAAGTGGCGCGCGGCGACCTTGCCGTCGATCTTCCTGCCACTGGCAGTGGTGAAGTACAGGACCTAACGAAGATCTTCAATCAAATGGTCGAGCGTCTCCGCGTCGGCCGTCAGGAGATCGAATTCATCAATGGCGTGCTGCGCAGGAAGAACGAGGAGTTGCAGCGTCTCTCGGTAACGGATGGCCTGACGGGTTTGGCCAACCATCGTCTCCTAATGCAGCGGCTCACTGAAGAGGGGTATCGCCACAAGCGCAGCGAACACCCCTTTAGCGTCCTCATGGCGGACGTAGATGACTTCAAGAAATACAATGACGAGTTCGGCCACCCGGCCGGCGACTACGTTCTAAAAGCGGTGGCCGACGTGTTGCGCCATGTGACGCGCGAAGTGGATTGCGTGGCCAGATACGGCGGCGAGGAGTTCGTGATCGTCATGCCCGAGACAACCGCAGTGGATGCGGCTGTCGCCGCCGAGCGGATCCGCGCGCGGTTGGGGGAGCAGGAGTTCTCGGGCCAGCGGATCACGCTCAGCATAGGCGTGGCCGAATTCCCCAAGGATGCACAGAGCGCGCAGGCGATGATTTCCGCGGCCGACAGCGCCCTCTACGAAGCGAAGCGCGCGGGCAGAAACCAGGTCGTGTTGGCGCGGCCAATAACGCGGCTCAAGGCGGGCAGAGCCTAACGCAACGTCACGGGCGCGTTACGAGGTTTCTGAATATCCAGCCGTTTCTGCCACTCGAATCGGAGACCCTGATCCATTCGTCGGTGTGCGAGTAACCAATCAGCTCCGCGCCGGCGTCCACGGTGAAGGCGACGGCAAAGCTGGTACCTGGCCCGGCGCGCACATTGCCGCGACTTCCGATACGAAGGCGCAAGGGGAACGCGAAGCGGGTCTCTCCCGCGACGGGCGTGCGACTCCCGCCCCCGCTCGTTAGGCGTGCAGCTCCGGCGACTGCCAGGCTCCGTGCCTGGG
>DATFBW010000399.1:0-4824 GCA_035253645.1 Gemmatimonadaceae bacterium
GGATCCCGATCGCGGCCATCATCGCCGCCACCGCGATGAACGTCACCGGATCGGTCGGCGCGACGCCGAAAAGCAATCCGCGAATCACCCGCGCGGAGAAATAGGCACCGACGACGCCTAACGCGAGACCAATGGCCAGGAGCACGCCACCTTCGCCCAGAATCATCCGCTGCACTCTGGCGCGGTCGGCCCCAAGACTCATGCGGATGCCGATTTCGCCGGTCCGCGCACTCACCGCAAACGCCAGCACGCCGGCGATCCCAATGGCAGCGATGATCACCGCGAGGATGCCGAAAGACGATATGAGCGCCGCATTCAGACGACGAGGTGCGACACTCTGATCCTTGATCTGTGGCACGGTCAGCACATTCTGGACGAGCGCCGTGGGCGCGATGCGCCTAACGATACGCGTCGCCGGAGCTGCTAGCGCCGCGGCGTTGCGACTGGCGCGTATCACGAGACTTCCGGCAAACAGGGACGACTGGACGAACACCGCACCGCGCGGCTCTGCGTCCAGTCCACCGTCCTGTGTGTTGCCAACAACGCCGACGATCGTGCGCCAGTCGCCGTAGACGGGCCGTATACCATCGGTCCACGCAATCCTTTTTCCGATCGGGTCATCGCCGGCGAACAACCGGTTCGCAAGTGCCTGGTTGATGATCACGACCGTGACGGCATCGGTGCGATCGGTTGTCGTGAACTCGCGGCCTCGGAGCACCGGAATCCCCGCGGCACGGAAATAATCGGGGTTCGCGCCTCGAAGCTCGGCGCGCGGTGTCGCCTCACCGACGGCGAGCGGTCTGCCCTCTGCCGTCACATCGAACACGACATCCGTGGGTCGCAGGGGTACGCTGCCGATGCCCACGCCAACGACTCCGGGAAGGGCAGCGATCTCGTCGCGCATGCGATTGTAGTTTTCTCTCGCCTCAGCGACGGCTGCGGGGTTCGACCGTCTCTCGTCATAAGTAAGAAGACCCACCTCCATGGTGAGCACTTCTTCAGTGTTGAGACCCGTGTCGACGTCGGCGAGCCGCAGCATCGTGCGTGTGAGTAAGCCCGCACCCGCCAGCAGGACCACCGACACAGCGATCTGCACGACAACCAATCCACGTTGCAGACGCTGCTTCCTAAGGCTCCCGCTCATTCGATGCGCGCCTGCCGTGATCGTCGACGCGAGCGTGCCTTCGCGGGGCAGCGATGCGAGGAACGATAGCAGCAGGGCGAGGAGCACCGAGAGTGCGAGTGCAAACCCGAGCACCACGCCGTCGAGCTGGATCTCGTTCGCACGTGACGAGTATCGCGCGGCGAGCGACGTGAGCAGCCTAACGCCGGCGACAGCGATGACGACGCCGAGTGCTGCTCCCGCGACTGCCAGCAGGAGGTTTTCGGCGAGCAACAAGCGCCGCAGTCGCGCGAGGCCGGCGCCGAGCGCGGCGCGAACCACGAGCTCGTGCTCTCGTCGTATGCCGCGTATGAGCGTTAGGTTGGCTACGTTGGCCGCGGAGACGATCAGGACGAACGCCGCAGACGCCATCAGCAGCCACAGCGTTAGGCTGGCGCGCTCGCCCAGGGCTTTCTTGAACGGGATGATTGCGACGCGATAGTGCGCCCCGGGGTCGTAGTGTTCCTTGAATTGATCGAGGACACGCGTGTAAACCGCACTGACCTCGGCTCGTGCTTGATCGACTGTCGCACCGGATTTGAGCCGCGCCACGACCTCTGTCATCCGGTGCGAGCGATCGTTCTGCATCCCCGCGCCCAGGTGGTGGCTGCTGTTTACCATGTTGAGAAGCACATCCACCCGCTGAGGGAAGAACGGGGCGGGCTGCAACACGCCGATTACGCTCACAGGTTTCTTGTCCAGCGTGATGGCCTTGCCCACGATGCTGGAATCTCCGCCGAAGCGCTTGATCCAGTACTCGTGCGTGAGCACGGCTACGGGTGCGGCACCAGGGCCGTCGTCTCCAGGCAACGTCAGCCTGCCGATCACGGGGGAGAGTCCCATGACGTCGAAGAAGTTGCCGGTGACGAGGCCCGCGGGGATTTCCTCAGGCCCGTCCTTCGTCTGATGGACCACTCCCCACGAGGAGTACTCAGCGATGCCGGCGAACGATGGCGCTCCTTCGCGGAGGTCACGGACCTCGGGAACCGAGAAGGTGAGATTTGCTTGCCCTGGCCCATCGGCTGATTGGCGCAGGTAGACGAGACGCTCGCCATCCCGGTGCGGCAGCGGTTTGAGGAGCACGCCACGGACGGCGCTGAAGATCGCCGTGTTGGCGCCGATGCCTAACGCCAATGTCAAAACAGCTGCGGATGCGAATGCACGCTGCTGCGCCACTGACCGCGCGGCGTAGCGGAGATCCTGCCAAATATTCAGCACAGTGCCTCCGATTCGTGTTCGATTGAGACGCCGGCGCGCATGACCGATCGCACGCGACGTGAGGCTGGCTGCAACGAGAACGCGTGATGAATTGACTGCGCCCTCCTCCAGCTCGCCGGCGAACGCGGCGGCATTTTCGGGACGGTGCTCCCGAGGCAGCGCCAGCGCGCGCTCCAGCACCCGCGTTAGGCCGATGGGAACGTCCGGGGCGTAATCGTGCGCCGGAGGTGGCGGGACGATGAAGCGCTTGCTGACAATCTCTTGCGTGTTCGTTCCGCCGAATGGCGTACGTCCGGTAAGCATCTCGTAGACCATGCAGCCGAGGCTGTAGACGTCGGAGCGGGCGTCGAGGTCGGGATCGCCGGAGGCTTGTTCAGGGCTGACGTACGCCGGTGTGCCGGCGGACATATCCAGCTCCTTACGCTGCCTCCATTCGCCGATCTCGCTATGCAGCTTGCGCGCGATCCCGAAGTCCATGACCCAGGGGTGATCGTCGTGGACGAGTACGTTCTCGGGTTTGACATCGCAGTGCAGGATGCGCTCGCTGTGCGCGTGTTGCAGCGCCGCCGCGATACCACGCGTTAGGCGGAGCGTGGTGGCGACGTCGAGCCGGACGTCCCGTTCGAGGCGCGCGCGCAAGGAGCCGCCCCGGACCCAAGGCATGACGTAGAACGGATGGCCGGCCGCCTCGCCGGAGTCGTGCAGCGGGAGGATGTTGGGGTGGTGCAGCTGCGCGACTGTCGCGATCTCGCGGAGGAACTGCTTGAGACCGATGCCGCTGACGGCCTCGGGCGAGATGACTTTGAGTGCGACGACGCGGCCGTGCCTAACGTCACGGGCGAGATACACGGAACCCATGCCGCCCTGGCCGAGCTCCGCGTCGATGATGTAGCGGTCGCTGATGGCGCGACGGAAATCGACGTCGGTCGGGCTTGTCGCGGTTGTTTCTATTTCGAACAGCTCTTCGTGCGGCACGCGGAACTCTTCGAGCATCCGCCGGCGCGTCTTGGAGCTGGGGTACGGGTGGCGGCCGTTGACGATGTCCGACCAATGGCCGCTGGAGAGCCCAATTCTTATCGCCCAGTGATTTTGACTAAGAGCGCTCCGAGCAAGCAGCTGCTGCAAACGCTCGAGTTTGAGCCGCACGCGCATAGGAGTGGGGTCGTGTCCTAGCTTCGACACGGAACATGTGCAAGCAGTGAAGTCCCGTCACGCCCCGCGGCTCACAAAGTGCTCGGAATCGCTCGGAACTGGCTGTCCTTAATGGATTTGCACGACGATCCAGGCGGTCGAGTCGCGCCCCGACAACGATATTCGTCAGCGCGGGTAAGTATGGTGCGATCAGACCGATGCGTCTGTAGCCTGCGCACTCGATCTCCTCAGTCAGCGCGCCTGCGCTCGTGACGATAGGCGTCGGCATCCCTGATTCCGCCGTAGCACCGCGCAATCGGTCAGCGACCATCTCATGCGCGCGCGCACCCTGTACCGTCACGGCGACAAGGCACGCATAGGCGGGGCAGGATTCATCGCCTCCGTCCTCGGCGCGATCCTGCTACTGTGGCTGTACCGCCGGTTCGCCGCGCGACCAGCAGCCCCGTAGGCGATCTGCGTTGTCCGGGCGTCCGATAAACGGTGGCCGTTCATGGACGTGCTGCACACGTTAGGCGCGCTCTCAGGGGTCGCGCGGATGTGCGGCTCGCGCTCACTCACCCCATCGCGACCCTCGTCATCGTCCTGCTTGCGATCATCGCGTGGATGATGCCCACAATTGTCCGACTATTTCGTCGCAACTTCGGCCGACTGCGTGCTTCGTTACCCGACGTCGCTCGTATCCATGAACGCAACGCCGAAGGGCGCGACTGCCGCGTTAGGCGGGTTGGGTTGCGGCTGCGCTCGGGAGACCCAGCGCGTGCGCCGTTTCAACCGCGAAGTACGCGTTGCGGGCCGATGAGGCGGTCGCAGGATCCAGGAAACTCTGAAGCGCGTCGATGGACTGGATCCGAGACTTTGTGATGAGCGACGATAAACATGGGCCCTCCTTGGAAAGACCCACTGCGGAACGCGCCGAGCCGACGCGTGGGCGGGAAGGGGGCTCAGTATGGTAGTAGTGATACGCACGAAAGGGGTAGGCGCTCCTAACAGAAATACGGCTCATGCGTCGCCTCAGCCAACCGAGGTGCGACCATCTCGGTAGGAGTGCCTAACGATTACACGAGGGGGTGGGTCGTCGATCATCTGCCGGATCTCGACCTTGCAGTCCCAGCGAGGAAAGTGCCTGACGTGCACGTCGAGGAATTTGCGCGCCGCGCCAGCCCCTCTCAAGCGGATGTAGCTATGGTCTTGTCTCTGCGCGCCTAACGAGAGCCGCGATGTACTCAGAGATGGCGAGCGCGGCTCGGCCCGCAGCGGTACTTTGTCGCAAGATTACGGCGTCACACGCGTAC
>DATFBW010000400.1:0-9836 GCA_035253645.1 Gemmatimonadaceae bacterium
AGCGACTGCTCTCGGCGCGGAGCCTCCGGGATGCCCAGCGCGCGATCATCGGCAGCGGGATCGTCGTGTTCATTCAATTCACGCTGTTCTTGATGATCGGCGTCGGCCTCTTCGTCTTGTATCAAGGACGCACGTTCAGCGCACCAGACTCCATCTTCCCGACGTTTATCGTCGAGCAGATGCCCGCGGGTCTCGTTGGCCTGCTCATCGCCGCCATCGTCGCTGCAACGATGAGCACGCACTCGGGAGCGATCAACTCGCTGGCCGCGGCAACGACGCACGACATTTACCTGCCCATCACCAAACGATCGCCTAACGATCCACGCACGCTCCGCGCGGGTAAGCTCTTCGCGCTGATTTGGGGGATCGGTCTCACGGGCGGCGCCTTGCTCTTTCGCGAACAGGGGACGCCGGTGGTCGTCGTCGCGCTTGGCATCGCGTCGTTCACGTACGGCGGACTGCTGGGCACCTTTTTCCTCGGCAACTTCTGGCCTCGTGCCATCCAGCGCGACGCGATCTACGGTTTGGTTGTCGGAATCATAGCGATGAGCTTCGTTGTCTTCGCACGACAACTCTCCGCTGCTTATCCTTCGCTCGCCAACGCGCTCGGTCCGCTCGCGCGTGTCGCGTGGCCATGGTACGTGTTGATCGGGACGACTCTCACCTTCCTCACAGGCATGCTGTCCTCCTTCACCCACCCCTATCCGAGTGAGCCCGCGAGCGCTGTCCCCGCCAGCGATCGCAAAGCAGCCTGATGGAGTTCCTGCAAACAATCATCGATTACGTCCTGCACCTCGACAAATACCTCGCTGCTCTTGTTTCGAGCGCGGGTGCATGGACCTATGTCATACTGGCGCTGATCATCTTCGCGGAGACTGGGCTCGTCATCACGCCATTCCTGCCGGGTGACTCGTTGCTCTTCGCAACGGGGGCTATCGCCGCAGGTTCGACATTGAACCTTGGCATCCTGCTGCCACTGCTCACGATCTGCGCCATTGTCGGCGACGCGGTGAACTACTGGGCGGGCAGCGTGTTCGGTGAAAGAGCGGCGCTTGGGAAAATGCCTCTCGTGAAGAAGGCTCACATAGACCGCACGCACGATTTCTTCATCCGCCATGGCGGCAAGACGATCTTCCTCGCGCGCTTCGTTCCGATCATCCGCACATTTGCGCCGTTTGTTGCCGGCGCGGGAGCGATGTCGTATCGCCGTTTCGCTGTGTACAACGTGGCAGGCGGAGTTGTCTGGGTTGGCTCCATGCTTCTGGCGGGATACTTCTTTGGAAGCCTGCCGATCGTGCGTGACAACTTCTCACTCGTGATTATCGCCATCATCATCGTGTCGATCATTCCGGGCGTCGTCGCCGTGCTCCAGGAACGCGCCCGGGTCCGCAAGGCTCGGGCGGAGTCCGTCGCCTAACGGCCTTGACGCCCCCGCCGGCCCGGGGTACGTTAGCCCTCGTGACCACGCAACGACGCCATCATCGCCACCACGTGCACCACGGCCCAGGGGGCCGCGGGTGATGGCGTGTGCGCTATGATGTCCGCTTAATCGCGTAATCGCACGCCTGGTTCACCGCGGCCCGTTCAATTGAACGGGCCGTTTGCTTTTCCACCCGCCACCACGACTCGTTGCATGGTTCGTCTCGCACTTCCAAACAAAGGCCGACTCGCCGAGCCGGCGCGTACGCTGCTCGAAGATGCTGGGCTCGACGCACGAGCTCCTTCGGATCGCGCGTTGCGCGCGTACTGCGGTGAGGGCTACCTGGCGGTCTTTGCGCGCGCGCAGGACATCCCTGAGCTCGTCGCGGATGGCGCCGCCGACGCCGGCATCACGGGGTGGGATCTCGTTTCGGAGTCCACACGTCCTCTCGCAGACCGGCTCGACCTCAAGTTCGGCCGTTGCCGCCTGGTGTTAGCCGTGCCTGACGAGAGTTCCGTTCGCGCGTTACACGAGCTCGGAGCACGCCCGCGCGTCGCGACGACGTTCCCGCGCCTAACGGCGGCATTTTTCCGGATGCACGGCTCGGACGTGGAGGTGGTCCCCATATCGGGAGCGGTCGAGTCCGCGCCGCATCTTGGCATCGCCGACGCCATCGTGGACCTAACGAGCACCGGCGCGACAATGCGGGCGAACGGATTACGTGAGCTCGTGACGCTGCAACAGTCCTCCGCTCGGCTGATTACACGCGTGGAAGAGAAAAGCGCCGATGCGGCGACGGCGGTCACTGCGCTCGTTTCCACTCTCGAATCGGTGGTACGCGCGCGCGATCAGCGGTATGTGATGGCCAATATGCCACGGAACGCTTTGGACCGGGTGCGGACCGTTCTTCCGGGACTGAACGGAGCGACCGTTACGGAGATTCTGAATGGCGGGCACTTTGTCGCTGTGCACGCGGTCGTCCCCGCGGATCAGCTGAGTTTCACTGTGGCGGCATTGAAGTCGTTAGGCGGGGAAGGCATCCTCGTCACGCGAATCGAGAGACTTGTGCCATGATGCCGCTCCAGTATCGAGCGAGGGGCGCGCTCTCGGACCTGGCCGTGGAGATCCGTAACGCGATCCTGGCGCGTCGGGCACCGGCGAGCTCCGAAACCGAAGCAACCGTTGCCGCGCTGATCGCCGATGTCCGGGCTCGAAGCGACGCCGCACTCCGGGCGCAAGCTCGCGAATTGGACAAGGTGGAGCTCTCGGAGCTCGAAGTTCCCCGCACAGAATGGCACCGCGCGTTAGGTGCCATTCCTCCCGCAGTCCGCCTTGCGTTGGAACGCGCAGCGGAGAACATCGCTCGCGTGCACGCGGCATGGCTGCCGCAGCGCATCGAACTCGAGGTGCAGCCCGGAGTGCGCGTGGTACGCCGTCCGATCGCGCTTGCGCGCGCAGGCATCTATGTCCCTGGCGGTGGCGCTGCCTATGCGAGCTCGCTGCTCATGGGCGTAGTGCCCGCGCGGGTAGCGGGAGTGGATGAAATCATCGTCTGTACGCCTCCGGGGGCCTCTGGCCGGCCGGCGGATGTGCTTCTTGCCGCCGCGGAGATCGCGGGCGCCTCGCGAGTATTCGCGGTGGGCGGTGCAGGAGCGATCGCGGCCATGACGTTAGGCACCGCATCGATCCCGTCGGTCGACTGCATCGCCGGGCCCGGCAACTCGTACGTGACCGAGGCCAAGCTGCAGCTCATGCGTGAGGTGCGTGTCGATCTCCCCGCCGGGCCGAGCGAGTTGCTCGTGATCGCCGACGACACCGCTGATCTCGCGTCAGTCGCGGCCGAGCTGCTAGCCCAGGCCGAGCATGGCTGCGACAGCGCAGTCGTGGCTCTTGCGATCGGTCGCGGGGTGGCCGAGCGTCTCGCCGACGCCATCAGTGATGGGATTTCTCCGCTCCAACGAGCCGAGACGATCCGCGCGGCGCTGCAGCGTCACGGTGCCCTGCTCGAAGCCACGTCGTTCGAGGAAGGGTTCGCATTCGCCGAGGAGTATGCTCCTGAGCATTTGCTCCTGGCGACGCGGAATGCAGAGCACTGGGCCGGTGCTGCGCGCAATGCAGGGAGCGTCTTTGTGCGAGGTGCCTCGGTCGTGTACGGCGATTACCTAACGGGTGCGAATCACGTGCTACCGACCGCGGGATATGCACGCACGCATTCCGGACTCGGAACCGAGTTCTTCATGCGTTGGGTGACGATACAAAGTGTCGCACCAGCCGCCGCTCGCGAGATTGCCCCTATTGCCGCAACGTTGGCGCGCGCCGAGGGTCTCGACGCGCACGCCGCTGCGGCGCTGAGGGCAGCCGGATTCTAGCATGAGCATGCCTAACGCTTCTTTCGTGCCGCGTGCTGCGCTGTCTGCAATTGTGCCCGTAGTGGCGGACTCACCCCCCGCGCCGTTGCACCTCGCCGATAACACGAATCTGTTCGGGGTTCCGCCGGCCGCCTTGCGTGAACTGAGCGCGCTCGATCCGGCGGATCTCGTACACTATCCGTCGTCGTCGGGCCCCGAGCTGCGTGAGGCGATCGCTGGGTACCTCGACGTCTCCCCTAACGAGATTGTCCTGGGATGTGGCGCGGACGACGTCATCAATTGTGCCTTTCGTGCCTTCTGCGAGCCAGGTGAGGGCATTGCCTATCCTGATCCCACGTTCATGATGGCGCGTTACTTCGCCATAACGAACAACCTGCGGCCGCTTCCGGTCCCCTATGCCGGCGGTGCACTGGACACCGACGGGCTGCTCGCTGCGAGAGCAGCCATGCTGTACGTGTGCGCGCCGAACAATCCCACGGGGAGTCAACCGCATCCGGCCGAGTTGCACCTCTTGCTCGAGCGCTTCGGAGGGCCTGTCATCATCGATGAGGCATACGCGGAGTTTTCGGGGGAATCGATCGTAAATCTGGTGGCAGAGCAGCCGCGACTCATCGTTGTGCGGACGTTCTCGAAAGCGTTTGGCCTCGCGGGACTCCGGGTTGGTTATGCCGTGGCCTCGCCCGCGCTCGTGCGCGAGATCGAAAAGACGCGCGGGCCTTTTGCAGTTTCGACGGCCGCGCTCCGTGCCGCGCGCGCGGCGGTGACCGAAGATGTGGACTGGGTGCACGCGCGCGTGCGCGATGCCATCGAAGCCCGGACGGAGCTCGTTAGGTTGCTGACGGAGCGTGGCTTTGCTCCCGTGCCGTCACGCGCCAATTTTGTTCTCGTCCCGGTCGCGAACGCACGTCGGACGGCCGAGCGCCTGGCAGCTTCGGGCATCGCCGTGCGCATCTTGGTCGCGCTCCCCGGGATCGGCGACGCTGTGCGCATCACTGTGGCGCCCATTCCGCTGATGAGGCAAGTCGCGGATGCGCTGAGAGACGCAGCATGAAAGCGATCGTCGCGGATTATGGAACCGGCAACCTGCACTCGCTCGTGCGGGCGCTGCGCTCCGCCGGAGCAGACGCTGTCGTGGAACCGAATCCGCGTTTGCTGCTCGCGGGCTCCGTTCTGGTGTTGCCAGGAGTCGGCGCCTTCCCCGGAGCGGCTACGCACCTTGCCGACGTGCGTGGAGTTTTGCTGCGCGCGCTGCGCGACGGACACCCGTGTCTCGCGATTTGCCTGGGGATGCAACTGCTTTTCGACACGAGCGCGGAGGGGGCCGGAGATGGCGTTGGACTTGTCGCCGGCGACGTGAGGCGCCTAACGAGCCGGATCGTGCCGCACATGGGTTGGAATACGCTCGACGACGTCCGTGAGCCCGTCATCACCGCCGCAGCCCTCAAAACGGCGTACTTCGCGAACAGCTATACCTGTGCTCCGACGACCGCAGAGGTGGTCGTGGCATGGACGACACACGAAACCGCGCGTTTCCCCGCCGCCATCCGAACGGCACGCACGCTCGGCCTTCAGTTTCATCCGGAGAAGAGCGGACGCGAGGGGTTCGCTGTGATCGCTGGGTTCTTGCGCGAGGTCGCATGATCGCAATTCCAGCACTCGACCTCCGCGAAGGGGCAAGCGTTCAGCTGGTAGGCGGCGATTACGCCAATGAACGCGTTCGCAGCTACGATCCCGTTGCGACGTTGCGAGACTGGGAGGTATGCGGGTTTTCGCGCGTGCACATCGTCGATCTCGATGCGGCGACGGACCGCGGATCCAACGCGTGGCTCGCGCGCGACCTGATGCGAGCCACGTCCATGGACGTGCAGCTCGGCGGCGGCCTTCGCAGCGAAGAGCAACTCGCCACAGCCTTCGGGGACGGCGCTCGTTATGCAGTTCTCGGCACCCGCGCAGTTGAAGATCTCACGTGGTTGGAAGGCGTCGCCCAGAAGCACCCCGGCAAAATCATTGTTGCGGCCGACGTCGTGGGGCGACGGGTCGTTAGTCGCGGGTGGCAGCGCGCGCTGAATCACGACGTGACGGAGTTCGTCCAGGCCGTCAACGCAATCCCCCTCGCTGCCGTGCTCGTGACTGCCGTGCATAACGAGGGACGACTGGAGGGCATCGACCTGAATCTCTTCACACAGGTTTGCCGCGCGTCGCGGTGGCCCGTGCAAGCGGCAGGCGGCGTTGCCTCAGTCGCCGATCTGTCGGCATTGGCGGAGTGCGGCGTCAGCGCGGCCATCATTGGGATGGCGTTGCACACTGGCGTTCTGGATGCGGCACAGGTTGCAGAGGAGTTCGCGCAATGAGTGAAATCGTGCGGGAAACGAGGGAGACACGCGTTCGGGTTGCATTCGCGAGGGCGGGAGGTGAGTCCCGCATCAGTACCGCGATTCCGTTTCTCGACCACATGCTCGCCACCCTGGCGCGGTACGCCGGCGCGAGCCTCCAGGTGAGCGCGGATGGCGATCTCCGGCATCACATCGCGGAAGACGTAGCCATCACTGTCGGCACGGCGGTCCTGCGAGCGACGCCTAACGCGTGCGCCCGGTACGGCCATCGCGTCGTGCCGATGGACGATGCGCTCGTCGAAGTGACGCTGGATCTCGGCGGGCGAGTGTACTATCGCGGTCCGTTACCGAGCGCGATGTACGATCACTGGATGCGGTCGTTCGCGCAGCACGCCCAGTGCACCCTGCACGTACGCGTTCTACGCGGGCGCGATCGGCATCACATTGTCGAAGCGGCATTCAAGGCACTCGGCATGGCGCTGCGCGAGGCGTTGACAGAACAGAGCGCCGAGATGAGCACGAAAGGACCCGTCAGACTCGAAGACGTATGCTTACCCGGCGACTGATCGTTTGTCTGGACGTCGACGGCGGCCAGGTCGTCAAAGGCACGCACTTCGTCGACCTGCGACCGTTAGGCACGCCGGCCGCGATGGCCGAGGCATACGAGCGTCAAGGCGCCGACGAAATCGTATTTCTCGACATCTCGGCGAGCATTGAACGCCGCCCGACGCTCCTGGCAGAAGTGCGCCAGACGGCTTCGCGCCTCGCGATTCCTCTTACGGTTGGCGGCGGCGTTCGAACGGTGGACGACATCGCGAATACGCTGCGCGCCGGAGCCGACAAAGTGGCAATGAACACTGCAGCGGTGGAGCGGCCCGAGCTGATTACGCGAGCAGCCGAGCGGTTTGGCGCTCAATGCGTGGTGGTGAGCATCGACGCTCGGCGGCATGAGAGTGGATGGCGGGTCATGACGCACGGTGCGCGTAGTGTGACGCCATTCGATGCTGTCGCGTGGGCTGAGCGGTGCGTTGCGTTAGGGGCTGGTGAACTGTTGGTGACGAGCATCGATCGTGACGGCACGCGGAGCGGTTACGACACAGCGCTCATCCGTACCGTGGCCGACCGTGTCGGTGTTCCGGTCATCGCATCGGGCGGAGCAGGGACCCCGGAGCACCTCGTGCAAGCGTTGACCGACGGCCGCGCGGACGCTGTGCTCGTGGCCGGAGTGCTGCACGATGGCACGTATACCGTACAGTCTCTCAAAGCACATTTACAAACGGCAGGCATTCTCGTGCGTGCTGCCGAGCGAACCGAGGGTGTATATGCCTAACGCGAGCCTGGTGGACGAGCTGGATTTTACGAAAGGGTCCGCGCTCGTCACCGTTGTTACGCAGGATGCCACCTCGGGAGCCGTGCTCATGCTCGCGCACGCGGATCGCGAGGCTGTCGAACGCACAGCAGCAAGCGGAGAGATGCACTACTTCTCACGGGCTCGCGGCGCGTGGCACAAAGGAGCGACGAGCGGCAACACGCAGCGTGTGGTATCGCTCTCGCGCGACTGCGACGGAGATGCCTTGCTCGCTCGCGTTATCCCGGCCGGGCCTGCATGCCATACCGGATCGCGGTCGTGTTTTGGCGCGGCAGCGCTCGCGGCAGATGCTTTCGCGGCTCTGGCAGATGTTATCAGGCAACGTGCGAGCGCGGCGGAAGCAACCGAGAGCTACACCCGTTTGCTGTTGGGCGATCGCAACCGACGCCTGAAGAAGCTCGGAGAGGAAGCCGCCGAATTGATCGCGGCCTGCGCCGATAACGACGCGGCACGAGCGACGGCGGAAGCCGCGGACTTGATCTACCATGTCGCAGTGGCCCTCGAGAGCGTCGGGTCGGGCCTCGACGCTGTGCGCGCCGTTCTGGCGCAACGGCGAGCGGTCGCGGGATCGGCTACCTGAGCTTCGCGTTAGGCGCGGGCTCGCGTGGCGCGTCCCCGGGTTCGGCGGGACGAAACGCCAGATCCCACGCCAGCCAAAAAGTACGCGAAAAAGGAAAGAACAAGGCCGGCATCGCGACGGCCAGCCCCACACCGACCCACACCGCATGCTCCATCTGGGGCCACGTTGCGAAGATGTAAATAAGCGTCCCGATCAGGGCAGTCAGCTCGCCAACGACCATGTTGATGGCGTAGGCGCCAAGCCAGTAGTCTTGAGTCTCACCCCGATCGAGGACCAAGCCGCAAGAAGGGCAGCGGTCCTTCATCCTGAACCACGATTTGAGAATTCCCCCGCTGCCGCACCGAGGGCACTTTAGGCGAGCCGCGCGGCCGAACAAGGTGCGGACCTTCGGTTTGCGCGCGCGTTCCTCGAAGTCAGAACGTACCAAAGCTCACCTCGCCGCTTCGTTACTCATCATGACACGCATTGGCCATGCCGTCTTCGCGTTAGGCGCGCTTGCGTCGCTTGCCGCATGCCGCCAAACACCTCCGTCGTCCTCGATTCGTGGGTATCCGCCGGACCAGCTCGATTCCTTGCGCGCTCTGGAAACGGCACTTCGCAAAACGCCGGATACCGCGCTCGTGCGGCAGTATCTGCGCACGATGTCGGAGGCCCCCCATCACGCGGGATCTCCGGGGGCACGGACCGTAGCCGAATGGGCCCTGGCCAAGTTTCGCGAATGGGGTCTCGAGGCCTCGATCGAGGAGTTCGAGGCGCTGCTGCCAACGCCGATCGAGCGGCGCGTCGAGTTGCTGCACCCTACGCGCTTCGTCGCCAAAATGCAGGAGCCCATTCTCCCGGAGGATAAGGACTCGGGCGATGAAGGCCAATTGCCGACATACAACGCATACGGCGCTGATGGTGATGTGCAGGGAGAGCTTGTCTTTGCGAATTACGGCTTGGCCGAGGACTACGCATATCTCGACAGCATTGGAGTGGACCTTCGACGCAAGATCGTGATCGTGAAGTACGGTCGCGGCGTACGCAGTGCCAAGATCAAGCAGGCTGTCGAACGTGGCGCAGTCGCGTGCATCATCTACTCCGATCCGGAGGAAGACGGCTTCACGCGGGGCGACGTCTATCCGGTAGGACCTTGGCGTCCGGCAGATGCCGTTCAGCGAGGCACAGCGCTCGACTACGCGGCGATCTACGCGGGCGATCCGCTCTCACCTGGGTGGGGCTCGGTCAAAGGAAGTCGCCGGCTGCCGCGGACCGAAGCGAAAAGTCTGCCGACAATCCCGGTCGTGCCTCTCTCGTATGGAGATGCGAAGCCGCTGCTCGAGGCTCTGGGCGGGAACGCCGTCCCTAACGACAACTGGAAAGGCGGGCTGCCCATCGACTATCGCATCGGACCGGGGCCCGCGCGTGTGCGTGTGCGGTCGCGTTCGGACTGGAAGGTCGGCCCGCTCTACAATGTGATCGCGCGCATCCCGGGGGCGGTGGACCCTAACGAGTGGATCGTTGTCGGCAACCATCACGATGGCTGGGTCAACGGCGCGCGCGATCCGGTATCCGGTGCGGCGGGCCTGTTGGAGGCCGCGCGTGCGCTGGCGCGCCTGACGCAAACCGGTTGGCGTCCGCGACGCACAATTGTCTTCGCGCTCTGGGACGGTGAAGAATGGGGACTCCTTGGCTCCACGGAATGGGCCGAGCACCACGCCGACGAGCTGCGCGACAAAGCCGTGATCTATTTCAATACCGACAGCTACGAGCGCGGAGTGTTCGT
>DATFBW010000401.1:0-4884 GCA_035253645.1 Gemmatimonadaceae bacterium
CTCCTAATACCTAGGGGTTGGGGGTTGGGTGTTAGGGGTTAGCCCAATTCGTTTGGGCGTCGTGGTGGCACCCCAAGTCGTTAGGTCACTTCGGGCTAACCCCCAACCCCTAACCCCCAACCCCTGTCTATTTAACAATGAGTACGCCGACCCGTCCCGCAAACTCATCATCGATCGCCGAGACGTTGAGCGGAACGATGACTTCCACGCCATTCAACCTGAGGTTGACGCGGCGGGCGCCCGGCGGAATGCGGTAATATCCCTGCCAATCGCCGGCGGCCTGCCTAACGAGGGGTACCGGGATCCACTCCGTGAAATCCGCGAGCAGCTCGACGCGCGGATTCCCCGGAGCCCACACGCGTACCTCGCGCAGATGCAGTGAATCGTATGCCTCGCCAACGACGATGGCTGTTGGATAGTTGGTCGGTAACTCGGGACGTGAAGGGGGCGGCGGGACGACCGGAGCTCTCGGTGCCGGTCGCGCGCGAATCCCCCAGCCACGCGGCGGCACTCGCATGGAGAGCGCCGCGTAGCGTCCCCCGGGAAGACTCTGCATAAGGTCAACGGGATAACTCCCCACGCTGACCGCGAGATACCACTCGTCGACAAGGCGCCAACTCGCGGTGAATCCACCCCACGTGCTCTTGCCGACAACGACTTCCCCGGTCCGTAACCCGCCGGTCAGCTCGAGGAGGCCGCGACTTCCTTCCCATATCATCTCCGCCTCGAGGTCTCCCAGGATATCACCACCTTGCAACTGGACCGGAGTCGCGGTGAGCGCATAACGAGACCGGCCCCGCTCCATCCAGAAACGCGAGCTTCCCGTGACCGTGGTGCGCCAACGCGTCCCGTCGAATGTGCGCGCCATGCCGATCGCGGTGCGGAGCGCGTGACGCGGCGACGTTAGCGTCACTCCACCCTGGCCGACGAGATGCAGCGATGGCATGAAGCCGTCCTGCGCCGTCGTCGATGCCGATAGCGTGAAGTCCCCCTGATAATCGCCGAACAGGCGGTTCAGTCCCGCAGGTGTCGCGACAGGCTCCGAGTACCGTGCGCCCGCGAGAGTCCCCTGAACGCTCCACCGGGCGTCCTCGAAGAACGACACGAGCGCGTTGGCAAAGGACAGGGAGCGCGTCGACTGGGCGAAGAGACCCTCGTTCAAGGTCAGCGCGCCGAGCGCGCGATCACTGAACAGGCGATCGCCGGTTTGGTCGAAGCGAACAACCGCGAAGCCTACGTCACGCGTGTGCGTAGGCTGAGCCTCGGTTGCATGTGACGACAGCAAGAGGCTCATACAAAACAATTGCGCGGCGAGGGCAACCGCCCCGCCGCGCGTGCGACTCGATTGAATAGGGCGCTACGGTTTGCGGGGTTTTTGGGCCTTACCACGCGGTGCCGGTGCGCCTGCGCCTTCGGGCTGCACGCCAGCAGCAGTTCCTTGCGACGGCCGTCCGACCGCAGGATCACCCACCGCGCCGCGCGCAGAAGGTAATGCCGCACCCGGAGCATTGCTATTGTTGGCGTTGGCAAGAATGGCTCGTTCCACCGTAATCCCCTGCGTCGACGCTGCGACGGCTGGAGGGGCACCATCGGCTATGGCGCGATCGACTTGATCGAGCAACGTGACGTACTGCTGATCGTTCGCCGCCAGCTTCACGAGCGACCCGATTACGCGCACAGCCGTGTCGTTTGGCACGTTGCGGTTCTTGAGACCCGTAAGGACATCGAACGCAACGGCGTATTTGACTCCTTCGCGAGCAGCGCGCACACGCGACAGCTCTTCGCTCTTGAGGCCGGCCTTGAGCGCGTTGGCGCCCGCAATGATCTCACGATCGGACGAGGCTTTCCCGAGCACGGACCGCGCGACACGGAGGTGCCCGGCGTAGCCGCGCACGACACGCACGATCAGCGCGCCGTCGGCCCGCTTGGCCGCGCCTTCGAGCGCGCGGTCGATGAGCGGTTCCACTGGAAGCTCTTCGCGGCGTAGCGAATCGACAAGCGCCACGACCTGGGCCCGTGTGTCCTCGTCGAGGCGGCCCGTCAGACGCTCGTTAGGCGATGGTTGCTGCGCCCCCGCGGTCGCAGCGACCATGAATCCGGTGAGCCCGGCGATGCGCCTAACGCTCCTCACGGCGTCCTCGGCGTCACGGTCAACACGGAATTCGCTTCGCCGAATTCACTGTCCGTCGCCGGCGCAGTGGGATCGGTCATGCGCGTGCTGCCGTCTGTCAGGAACTGATATTCATACGAACCGGGAAGGAGGCGCAGCGTGATCGTCCACGTGCCATCCTTCTCGCGAACCATCGGCGAGCGAGCAGCGTCCCAGTCGTTGAATGCCCCCATGACTGCTACGCTCGTTGCCTTTGGCAGAAAGACCGAAATCGTGACGTCCTGCAGGAACACGCGCTCGCCCGCATCGGCAACGCGCGTGATCTGCGCGTCGCCGGGTGCGCCGACTGTGTTTACACCCTCGTCGCTCGGCGCGCGCATAACGACAAACACCAGGGCGGCGGCGGCTAGCGAAGCAAGCGCCGGGAACAGCACCCGACGGTGCCGCGATGTCGCGTGCGCCCGTTCGCCACGCACAACGCTCAGGTGCGAGGTGCGGATCGCCGACATCACGCGCGCGTCGAAATTCTCCGAGAAGCGGACGGGCCGCTTGAGCTCGGAGGCAATTTCGTTGATGAACGCGTCGTGTTCGTGATCAGACACCTTGCACCTCTTGGAGCATTGCTCGCAGGCGTTCACACGCCCGCTTGACCCGCATCTTGAGTGCCGAGACGCCAACGCCCGTAAGCACTGCCATCTCTTCGTACCCCAGTTCTTCGACGTGTTTGAGAAGAAACGCTTCGCGCTGATCGTCGTCCAACAGCATCAACGCACGTTCGATTTCTTCGCGCCACGCATCTCGCTCAGCCGGATGCTCCTCTGCCGCGCCGCTCAGCGCGATTTCATCGCGCACGAACGTGCGGTCCCGCCGACCCCGCCGCGCACCGGCTGTACGACAACGATTCGCGAGAATGCGGAAGAACCACGAACTGAACTTCGCCGGATCTTCGCACGTCTCGAGCGATTTGAAGGCGCGGACGAAGGCATCCTGCAAAGCCTCTTCTGCGTCTTCCCGGTTACCTAACATTCGTACCGCATAACGGCCGAACTGGTGCCGGTATCGCGTCACGAGCACAGCGAATGCGCTTGCGTCTCCAGCCCGCACACTCGCCACGATCATGGCGTCGGTGTCGCTTTGAATGGGTAGACCCTGCGTTTCAGGCATCCGTCAACTAATTGAGCAACAAAAATCGGGGTGCAGATGCGTCCGCCAGCTCCTCAAAATGCACCTAACCTATTATCAAACTTCCGTTTAGCCAAATGTGACCCACGTCACACCGCTCTAACTAACTGGTCGCCCGGCGTGATAGAATTTTTCTCCTCGGCGCGCCATGGCGACGAGCAATTCAGCAGGGGCGAAACGCGGGGTAAAGCGGCCATGTAACTCCTCCAGCTCCTTGACGACTCTGTCCGCCCCCAGGGCATCGATATAGCGAAATGGGCCGCCGCGAAATGGCGGGAAGCCAATTCCAAACACGCCCCCTACGTCTCCGTCTCTCGGAGAACGGATGATTCCTTCTTCAAGACAGCGCACCGCCTCATTCAGCATCGCCATAACGCAGCGTGTCTCGATCTCGGCTTGAGACACATCGGGGCGAACGACCCCCGACGAATACAGCCGGTAGACTGAATCATCGACGCCTACTTTGTTGCCCTGCTCATCGTAGCGATAGAAGCCACTCTTCCCTTTGCGACCCATCCGTCCTGCTTCGACGACGGTTCGTAGTGAGTGCGCGGGCGCCATGCGCTCACCAAACGCTTCGAAGAAAACGGCCCCCGATTTCCCGGCGATATCCAGGCCCACTTCGTCGAGAAGCGTGATGGGTCCGACGGGGAAGCCGAAGCGCACCAGCGCTTCATCGATCGCGTCGATCGGCGCACCGGAGTCGAGCAGGCGTCCGGCCTCCACGATGTAGGGCGAGAGGATCCGGTTCACATAAAAGCCCGGCGCATCGTTGACAACGATCACTGTCTTGCCTAACGCGCGGCCGTAATGGACGGTGGTGGTGACGACCTGGGCGTCCGTTTGGGGCGTGACGATCACCTCGAGCAGCGGCATGCGATGCACCGGAGAGAAGAAGTGCATCCCGACGACGCGCTCAGGTCTCTGTGAAGCCTCGGCGATTCTGGCGATGGGGATTGTCGACGTGTTGGACGCGAAGACTGCGTGCGCGGGAAGCACCTCTTCGCATTCGCGCAGCACTTTGTGTTTGACCGCAAGGTCTTCGAATACCGCCTCGATCACGAGGTCGACGTTGCCGAAGCCCGAGTAGTCGATCGTCCCGCCAGCCAGCGCGAGATAGTCGTCGAGCTGCTGCCGAGTGATTTGCTTCTTCGTCAGGCGTTCGTGGATGAGCTGTCGCATGTTGGCCAACCCTTTGCCAACCGCTGCGTGCTCCGCGTCCTTGAGCCGCACGAGTGTGCCGTGCTGCACGGCCAGCGCCGCGATGCCGGAACCCATGAAGCCGGCGCCCAATATGGCAACCTTGTCGACCGGGAGCGGATCGGGGGCTGGTGCCGGAACTCCGGGGTCTTTCTTGAGCGCGGTCGTGGCGAAGAAGAGGAAGATCAGCTCGCGCGCGACGACGCCCGTCGCCAGCTCGCCGAACAGTCGCGCTTCCTCGTCGAACCCCCGCTTGCGGCCTAACGAGAAGCCCGCTTCCACGGCGGCAATCGCCGCGAGCGGGGCGGGATAATGGCCTTTGGTTTTGGCGAGCGTCCGTTCACGTGCCTGGCGGAAGACTACGGCGCGGCCGACGGGGTTGTGATCGAGTA
>DATFBW010000402.1:0-3085 GCA_035253645.1 Gemmatimonadaceae bacterium
GAGCTCGCCGAGCTGAATGCCGCGGTGGACGCGTACGTCCGACTCGCGCGCGCGTGCCTGTCGACGTAAAAGGAAAACACAGAGAAGGGGAGAAGGGGAGACGCCCGGGCGCTATAAGCAGTACGGAGATAGGGGTAGGGAGAGCGTGTGCTCCCCCTCCCTCCGAACCGGACGGGCGGGTCTCCCGCATCCGGCTCTCCAGTCGAGGAGTCACCTCGGCAAGGACTGACGGAGAGAGCGATGGGCGGCCACAAGAGAGAACAGCCCAAGTCCCTCAAAGAAGCGTCGCGGCCAGTGATGATGATCGAAGCGGAGGCCGCGCCCGCGTCGCCCCAGCCGATGCCGCAGGATGCCGCGCAATCGCATCCGCACCCAGGCATCAATTGGGCGAAGCGCGTGCGCCCGGCTGTGTTTGAAGTACTCAAACCAGCCCCGGAGCACCGCATTGAGATCGGTCACGATCGTGGGGAGACTGGCACCGTGCGTGCGGCGAGTCCGCCTGCGCACGGCGTCTTTGAGTTTCCGCAGGCTCTTCGTGCGCGGGATACGATACCGCTGCGTGAAGTGATAACCGAGGAAGTCAAAGCCCTCCGACCGCTGCAGGTCCACGAGCCGCGTTTTCTCGGGATGCAGCTGCAGCCCCACTGTCGCAGTCCAGCGCCGCACGCTGGCCAGCGCCTGCTCAGCGTCCTCTGGTGTGCGACACAGAATGACGAAGTCATCGGCATATCGCACCATCTCGAAGCCCGCCGCGGCCATCGCGTGGTCGAGCGGGTCGAGATACAGATTGGCCAGCAGGGGGCTGATGACCGCGCCTTGGGGGGTGCCCTCCTCGACGGTCCACTGCGCCAGCCCTTCAAAGATCGGCTGGTGCAAAAACGCATCGAGCAAGGCGAGTACCTGCCCATCACTCACCTTCGCCGCCACCCGCGCCCGGAGTGGTGCATGGGGAATGGTGTCGAAGTACGCTCGCAGGTCCGCGTCGACGATGTAGTGATAGCCGGCCTGCAGCAGGGTCGCGACACGTCGCAACGCATCTTTCGCGCCGCGTCCCGGCCGAAACCCGTAGCTGTGCTCGGCAAACGTCACATCGAAGATCGGTTCCAGCACGAGCCGCAGCGCGGTCTGCACGATGCGATCTCGCACGGTCGGGATGCCGAGGGGGCGCCGCTCGCGCGGGCCCTTCGGAATCCAGTGCCGTCGAATCGCGTGCGGACGATAGGTGCCGTCTCGCAGCGCCTGCGACAGCTCGGGGAGATTCGCCTCGAGTCGTGCCTCATACATCGCAACCGTCACATGGTCCACGCCCGCGGCTCCACGATTCGCCTTCACACGCGCGAAGGCGGCGCGCAGGGTCGGGAGGGCAGTGACCTTGTCCATCAGCGTGTACCAGCGTCCTCCTTTGACGCCCTGTTCGAGCGCCATCAGCATCCGCTCCGTCCAGACCTCCGGCGCGACCCAGGCCCAGCGGGCGCGGATCGCATCAGCCTGCTTAGCCGGTGGCACTTGGGCTGATGGGTATGCCGGAGATTCGTCCGTCACGGGTTCCTCTTCCTGCGTCCCTTTGCTCCACGGCCATTACGCCGCTTCCTCGCTCCTATGGACGCTCTGACTCCTGCTGGCTCGGCTCTTCGGCGCGCCGGCCACGCATGAACACCGCTCTTGCGGCCAGCAGGTCTCCCTGCGTCACGCACACTGCCGTCATGACCATTCCGTCTCCAACCACCTGGCGCCCCCTCGTCGTCGCTTTCCCACGCTACCCCTCAGCGCGACGAGCGCCCCATTGGGGACAGAGCTTCATCCTCGGCTGCGCAGACTCGCCGAGTACGCCCGGCCGAATCGAGTTCGTCATCCTACGGACTGGTCATTCACCGCTGGTTGCTCTCCACCTCGCCTCGCGGCGACGCAGTTACCGTTGGTTACGGGCCGGAGAGCGTATGCCCGGGGAGGACTTGCACCTCCCTGTCAGTGTGCGCTTGCAGGCGCACGCAGCGCGCCGCGCAACGCGCGGCTGGTGATGACACAAGGACGTGAAAGCAAGCTCTCGGACGATCGAACAGCGCTTGCTTCCACGGCCTGGTGTCATCGCCAGCGCCGGCCGCCGGCCGGCGCGCGCGGCCCGTGTTCGCGGATTCTGGGCCTGACCTCTTCGCGATCTTCGCGAGCTTCGTGACCTCCGTGATTTGCCGGCGGCGCGTTCGTGACGCGGCATCTGGCGAGCGTCACTCGTAACGCAGCGACTGCATTGGGTCGGCGTGCGCGGCGGCTCGCGCCGGTACGTATGCCGCGCAGGCGGCGGCGAGCAGCATGACGATCGCGGCGGTGGCAAACGTCGGCAAATCCAGCGGCGCGATCGCGTAGAGCTGGCTCTCGACGAATCGCGTCAGGTAGGCGGCCGCTGCCAGGCCGGTCGCGATACCGACGGCGGTGAGGACAATGGCGGCGCGGACGCTCGTGACGATGAGATCGCGCGGTCGCGCGCCGAGCGCGGTGCGGACGCCAAGCTCGCGACGCCGTTGGGACGCGCTGTACGCCACCATCCCGAAGAGGCCGATGGCCGCAAGGATCAACGCGGTCGCGGAAAACGACGCCATCAGCGCGGCGCTGAAGCGAGGACCGGCAATCGAGCGGCCGATCAGCTCCTCGAGGGGAATCGCACGCCGGTCGGCAGTCAGCGACGCGCCGGGCATCGCCGCATAGAACGACTTTCTGACCGCAGCAGTCACTTCCGTCGCACTGAGGCTGGACTGCACGATCGTGAACCCAAACGACGCGCGATCCTGCGCGAGCGGGATGTATACCTCGTTCAACGGATCCAGCGTCGTGCCCCACCAGCGCGTGTCGGCCACGACGCCGACGATTTCCACGAGCGGCGACGTAACCGCGTTGCCGATCCGGATCGATTGCCCGATGACGTTGCCTGAGGCGTCGAGCCGTTTGGCGAGCGTCTGATTGACGAGCGCGACACGCGGAGTTTCCGCGCGATCGGTTCGCGTAAAGTTCCGGCCCTGGACCAGAGGGATCTGGAGCACATCCAGGAAATTCGGCGAGACGGCCCGCAGATCGCTCCGCAGCGTCACCTCCT
>DATFBW010000403.1:0-2666 GCA_035253645.1 Gemmatimonadaceae bacterium
CACCCTGCCGAAGGACGTCACGATGATTACGCGCGCGGGAATGAGCGGCGACGAGCAACTCATCGATGTCGGCGGCACTACGGTCAGGGTTGTCTTTCTCGGCCGCGCGCATACGGGGACCGATCTCAGCGTGCACCTGCCGCGCGAGCGCATCCTATTCATGAGTGAGGCGTACCTCAATCGAGTGTTCCCTGCCATGCGCTCCGCGTTTCCATCGGAATGGGTGCGTGTGGTGGATCGCGCGCTGGCGATGGACGTTGACCGTTTCGTGCCCGGACATGGCTTCATCGAAAGCCCCGGCGTATCGCGTGAGGAGCTCGTGGCGTTTCGCGACGCGCTGATCTACGTGATTGCCGAAGTGAAGCGGCTCCACAGCCTCGGTCACTCCGCCGCCGACGCGGGCGCGCACGCAAACTGGGGCCGATACACCGAGTGGTTCCTGCGCGAGCAACAGGCGCCGATCGCCGTGCGCAAGATCTACGAGGAGATTGAAGGCAAGCTACCGCCGCCGCGTTAGGCAGCAACCTCAGAAGTTACTGAACCAAGACGTACATCATGGAGATGCCCCGAGTCAAACAGCTTACCACGAAGCGCATGGCCACCGCGACGGTGCCGTCCTGCGGAGGTGCTCACACGTAATGCGACCCCTTCGTTATTCCATCAACGTCACATTGGACGGGTGCTGCGATCATCGTGCAATTCCCGCGGACGAAGAGTTGCATCGCCGCGCGACGGAGAGCATCGCGCAGGCCGGTGCCCTGCTCTTCGGCCGGGTGACTTACGAAATGATGGAGGCAGCGTGGCGGCCGCCTGCAACGGAAGCGAAGCCTGACTGGATGAAGCCTTTCGGCCGCACGATCGACGCGGCAAAAAAGTATGTCGTGTCGAGCACCCTGAAGCATGTCGATTGGAACGCGGAGCTCGTGCGCGGCGATCTTGCGGAAGCTGTTCAGCAGCTCAAGCGGGAGCCGGGCAAGGCACTATTCACTGGAGGCGTGACTCTGCCGATGGCTCTGGCAGAGCTGGGCTTGATCGATGAGTACGAGTTCGTGGTGCATCCCCGGATAGCGGGCCACGGGCGCACATTGTTCGCGGGGCTATCCAAACATGTCGACTTGAAGCTCGTGAGCCGGCTGGAGCTCGGCTCGGGGGCGGTGGCGATGCGGTATGAGCCGAGAAGGTAGTCTGGAATTCCGGGTGGTTTCTTGGTTCACCGAGCTGAACGGGCTGACCGACACAGGACGCTGAATCGGCGGCCGCTTGCTTCCGCGGTGGACAGCGTCAATCGTGTAAGAACGGCGGGAAGGCGCCCGACGCGACTCCTCGTAAGGAGCGATGGACTATGCTGTCCACATTGGCTGTGCGATCCACATGGGTCGTGATTGCAGTTGCATCAGGGTGTGCTTCGGGCGCACGGCGAGACGCGCCGCCGGGGTCGGCCGAGGCTGCGTTCGAGGCGGCGCAAGACTCGGCGCGCAGGACGATCGAGCCCATCGAGAGAATCTGGCAGCAGAGGGCTCCCGGTCTATCGATCACGCGTACACCTGATGGTCACATCGCTGTCCAGCTGCTGAGCGGCCCTTCGTCATTCTATAGTAGCAACGCGCCGCTGTATGTCCTGGACGAGGTGCCGTTCCAACCCGGCCCTGGCGGTGCTTTGATCGGGATCAATCCGTACGACATCGCGTCGATCAAGGTGTTGAAAAACCCGACGGACACGGCGATGTACGGCGTACGCGGCGCCAACGGCGTCATCGTCATTACGACAAAGAAACCTCCCGGCGTGAAGAACAGCGGATAACGCGCCGAGCGCGCCTAACGAGGCGGTGACGGTATGACACCCGGCGAGTTCCGCCGTATCGCGCTGAGTTTGCCCGATGCCGTCGAAGGCGTGCATATGGGTCACGCGGATTTTCGTGTCGGCGGCAAGATCTTCGCGACTCTCGGATATCCGAACGACCGTTGCGGGGTCGTGATGTTGACGCCACAAGATCAGCAGCTGTTGGTGCGGGACTATCCGCAGGCATTTGCACCGGCGGCTGGCAGCTGGGGCGCGTCAGGCAGCACGACGGTGACCTTGTCCAAAGCCAACAAGCGCGTCGTCGCAATCGCGCTGGAAGCCGCCTGGCATAAGCGCGCTCCGAAGCGGTAACACTCCGCACGTTAGGCTTGCGCCCGCTCGGCGCAACTGCCTAACATGAAGGGACTGCCTAACTTGAGCTTCAACAAAGGAGGAAGTGTGCGTCGTGCACTCATGCTGGGGCTTGTGTTGATCTCCGTGGTGCCACTTGTGGCACAGGGACAGACGTGTTTGGGCCAGCCTTCGTTCGCCAGATCTCCCATGCAACTGAACGCGGGGTTGACGGCGGGGGGTGACATAACGACGATCGGCGGTGGCATATCGTGGGGGAGCGCGGGTCCGTTCTTCGGTGTGAACGCGGCGTACGTCGATATCGACGGAATCAAGGAGAGCGCGTTCTCGGTTGGCGCCGGCGTCGGTTATCAGATTTCGAGCGGTAGCGCAAGCCAGTTGGGCACTGGTGCTCCCGTGCAGGCAGCCAGGCCGGGGAGCATCCAGTGGTGTCCGTTGGCGGCATTCGAGTATCAGATCGGTCCGGAGTTCGATGTTTTGGGTGAGACGTTGGATTTGAGCGCGTTGTCTTTAT
>DATFBW010000404.1:0-4190 GCA_035253645.1 Gemmatimonadaceae bacterium
TGATACTGCGCGTGCAGCAGCCGACGCGCCAGCCAGGACCCTCTTCGGGGCGGCCAGAAGCGCCTAACGCCGCCTCAACCGATCTTTAGTTCGTTCAGCGAAAGGAGCCGCCGCGCGCCGGTCCACTTGCGGATGAGCGGCGACTCGCGCCGCGTGATCGACGTCTCGATCACTTTGCCGGCTTTCACACTCGCGTGAATGAATCTGCCCGCACCGGAGTAGATCCCGACATGATCTGCGCGCACGTCGTTGCCGAACGTAACGAGATCACCAGGGAGCAGCGCACCTGTATCAGGCACCACCGCAAAGCCACTCCACGCCTGCTCGGCCGCCGTGCGCGGCACGCCCAGTCGCAACGCGGCGAGAACGAATTTCACCAGACCACTGCAGTCGAAGCCACTTTTGGGAGTTGTCCCGCCAAGCACATACCGTCGGCCAATCTGCTGGCGCGCGAGAAAAACGAGGGAATCGCGCAACACGTGCTCGGGCAGGTAGAGTACCGAAGGGTCATGTACTTCGACCGGACGCGACGCCATGCGGTTCACTTTCTCCGCCACTGAGCTCTTGAGGCGTTGCGCCGATGCGCTCATCGCAGCAAACGGCTTGCGGCCATCGCGCGATTGTGATGTAGCGCACAATGGAAATGCGACGACGATAACAACGGATGCGACGTGCGCGATGCGCGATGCGAGATGCACAATCCCAGCATACAAGCGCCCGGTACAACGCACAAGTGCGCAGATCCCCCACGATTGTAGACGTGCTGCCTAACGAATGCCCAGGAGCTTGTGGGTTTGCAACGACAGGCGCCATCGGGGATGCGCGAGGCAATAAGCCAGGGCGCTTCGGGTGTTTTCTTCGAGCTGTGGGCCATCCATTGGCTGCAGGGAGAAGTACCGGAAATGCAGGTGCTCGAAGCGTTCCGGTAGAGCGTCGGGCTGGGGGAACACGAGCTTCAACTCGTCACCACTCGTTAGGTGGAGCGTCGTCTTTCCCTTCGGGCTCACGCACAGCCAATCAATGCCCGCCGGCGCCGGCTGCGTTCCGTTCGTCTCCACGGCCACCTCGAAGCCCGCGGCATGCAATGCCTGGATGGCCGCGTCGTCCAGCTGCAGTAGCGGCTCGCCACCCGTACACACGACGAGCGGCCGGCCAGGCATGTCGTTAGGCCAGCATGCGCGCACGGCATCTGCCAGATCGTGCGCGGTTGCATAACGACCGCCGTCGGCATTCACGCCCACGAAATCGGTATCGCAGAAATTGCACTCGGCGCCAACGCGGTCCTGTTCGCGCCCAGTCCACAGGTTACATCCGCTGAAGCGGCAAAAGACCGCTGGCCGGCCCGTCTGCGCCCCTTCCCCTTGCAAGGTGTAGAAGATCTCCTTGACCGTATACGTCATAACGAATGCGACAAGCTTGCTCCGTAACCGGGCGTCCCGATGTATAGCGTGGGATCCGGAACGCCGGCCTCTGCAAAACCTTTGCGCCGCAGCTGACACGCGTCACAGCGCCCGCACGCGCGGCCGTCAGCCGCAGGGTCGTAGCAACTGCTCGTTAGGCTGTAGTCGACACCTAACGATACCCCAAGCGCGATGATCTGGCTCTTCGTCAAATCGATCAAGGGCGCGTGAATGCGGAGACGGTGCTTTCCTTGCACGGCGGCCTTGGTGGCCAGGTTCGCCATCTGTTCGTACGCCGCGATATACTCGGGGCGACAGTCCGGATACCCCGAGTAGTCCAGCGCGTTGACACCTATATAGATGTCGCTCGCGCCCAGGACCTCGGCCAAGGCAAGCCCATACGACAAGAAGATCGTATTCCGCGCCGGGACATAAGTGACTGGAATTTCGCCCTGCTCGGAAAGGTCTCGGTCCTTGGGCACGGCGATTCCAGACGTCAGAGCCGAACCGCCAAGGGCGCCGAGTCCGATGTCCAGCACCACATGACCAGCGACGCCAAGGGCATGAGCCACTCGGCGCGCTGCGTCGACCTCCTGCTCGTGACGCTGACCGTACCGGAATGTGAGAGCGTGCGGGATGAATCCGTCTCGTTTGGCAACGGCCAAAGCAGTAGTCGAATCAAGCCCGCCGCTTAACAGCACCACCGTTTTCGGCTGATCGGTCGCCATGTCTGGAAGCTAGCCGCCTCCCGCCGTGCCTTCAGTACCCATCCAAACTACCAGCTGAGAGTGCCACTCATCGTGCTGATCCCTCGCTCAGGTCGATACTCGAGGCTGAGGGCTCCCCGATTCGTTCGAAGCACACGGTTGATTGTTGACCAACGTTTAGAATTAGGGTGAACGTCACCCATAGTTCTGACATGCCAATCGCTCTGCGGCACCGAAAAACGATCGTCATAGTCGGTGTGGCCATCATGGCTGGCGCGGTGAGCTGTCGGAGCGCAGCTCCACCTGCCGCTGCCCCGAGGGCCGCCGCCCCTGCCATTAGCGATGGCCGCGCGCTGGTCCGAGCGATGAACTCGCGGTACGCCGGAAAGTGGTACTCTTCGCTTACGATCTCCCTCCGCAACGCCCTCTACAGCACCGACGGGCGCCAAACTCAGTCCTTGTGGCGTGAGTTCATTGGGGTCCCCGGACGTCAGCGCATCGACTATATGCCGCTGGAGCAGCAGAGCGGCGTGCTGTACGTCGGCGGGCGCATCTACTCGTTCGTGAACGGGAAACTGAGCGCGGAGCAGGCCGGCCGGAATGCGCTGACGATCCTCGTTGCCGATGTCTATGCCCAGCCGATCGACACGACCATTTCCCAACTTGGCGCGTTAGGCTTCGATCTGAGCAAGGTGCGGACGGATTCTTCGCACGGTGACCGCATCTGGGTTGTCGGCGCGGCAGCTGGCGACACGACATCGAGCCAATTCTGGGTCGACGCTGACTCACTCCTGGTCGAGCGCGTTATTCAGCGCGAGAGTCGCGGCACGCGCACTGTTGTAAGCGACGTACGATTCGGCGCGTATTCAGATGCGGGGGGCTACCCTGTCGCGAAAGAGATGACTGTATATCGCGACGGGCGGCTCTTGCTGCAGCAGAATTATTCGGATGTGAGAGTCAACGTGGCGCTGCCACCGGCGCTGTTCGATCCCAAGAAGTTTTCGTCCCCGCCGCCCATCCCGTGATCGTTGCGCGACTCGATGCGCAGCGTACCCACAACCTGACGTAACTGCAGCGACCCCTGCACGAGCTGCGTCGAGGCTGAGCTCAACTGCTCACACGCGGCGCTCTGCTCCTGCGTGGACGCACTCACCTGCTGTGCCGCGGCAGCGTGGCCTTCGGCGGTGCGCGCGATTGACGCCATGCCGGTGACGGCTTCGCCAACGGTCTCCACGTTATGCTCGGCCTCGGCGGCGACGGCTCCCGCCGCCGCGCGCGTCCGCTCCGCGGACGTCGAGATTGTCGTCAGCGCTTCATCGACCTCGCGCGAGAGCGATTCGATTTCGGAGACACGGGCGGCACTCCGGCCCATCGCTTCGGTCGTGGCGTCGATCTGCGCGGTGACGGCCCGCGTTAGGCGCACGACGTCGTCCGCGGCGCGCTGCGCCTGCTCGGCGAGCTTACGCACCTCGTCAGCGACGACCGCGAATCCGCGCCCCGCCGCGCCTGCCCGCGCGGCTTCGATCGCGGCGTTGAGGGCCAGCAGGTCCGTCTGCTCGGCGATGCGGCTCACCGTCGATACGAACGTCTCGATATCATCGGCAGCGCGGTTCAGCTCCACCACTTCGGTCGCGGCCCGCTGCACGTTCGTGCGCACATCCGTCAGGATGCCTAACGCGCGCGCAATCTCCTGGCGCTTGGAAAGCGCCTGATCTTCGATCCCCCCGGCGAGTGCAGTGAGCTCCCCCGCGCCGCGGCGCACGGTGTCGGCGCTCGCGCGCAGTGTGCGCAGTGCGTCGTCGACCGTGCGGATCTGCCGCACCTGGCTGTCTGCGCCTGTCGAGATCTCGCTCATCGATGCCGCCATTTCGGTCGCGGCTGCCGAGATCTGCTCCGAGACGCCGGCGAGGTCGCGCGCGGATGCGGCGACGTCGTCTGCCGTCAGCGTAGCGACACTGCTCACCCGTTCGAGCGATGCCGAGGCGCTGTTCATCGCTCCCGCCAGCTCCTGAAATTCGCCGGGCAGCTCACCGGTCGTACGTATCCCGAGGTTTCCATCGCTCAGCGCACGCGCATGGGACAC
>DATFBW010000405.1:0-3315 GCA_035253645.1 Gemmatimonadaceae bacterium
CGCGATGCCGTTGATCGATCAGGCATTCGCGACCGCCTCGAGCATGCTGCGCGTTGTGCCGGATCTGGTGCGCGTTCAGGCACATCGCTCGGTCGCCACGATTGCCGAGCGTTGTTTTCGCAACGCACAGTTGCGGCAGGTCTTTTCGTTCCACCCGCTGTTGATCGGGGGAAATCCGTTCACGACGCCCGCGCTCTACACCTTGATCCACACTCTCGAAAAGCGGTGGGGCGTCTGGTTCGCGAAGGGTGGGATGGGCGCGCTTGTCGCTGCTTTGGCGCGGCTCTTCGGTGAGCTCGGGGGCGAGCTCTTGCTGGAACGCGAGGTCGCTGCGATCAATCTCGATCGCACGGGCCGTCGCGCGACGGGCGTGACCCTAACGACTGGCGGGACGATCGCTGCCGACGCGGTCGCATGCAACGCGGACGTCGCGCATGCGCACACCCGACTCCTGCCTTCCAATGGAACTGCCGGGCGCGTTAGGCGCAAGCAGCATTCGATGTCCCTTTTCGTGCACTATTTCGGGACCGATCGGCGGTACGAGCACATGGCGCATCACACGATCCTCATGGGGGCGCGTTACCGCGGCCTGCTGGAAGACGTGTTTTCCGGTGGGCATCTGCCGGACGATTTTTCGCTGTATCTGCACCGCCCAACCGCCACCGACGCGTCACTGGCACCTAACGGGTGTGATACGTGGTACGTGTTAGCGCCGGTGCCGAACCTGGCCGCCGATATCGATTGGGAGGTGGAAGCGCCCGGCTATCGCGACCGGATCGTGCGTTATCTCGAAGACCGTTATCTGCCTGGCCTCTCGCGGCACATCGTGACCGAGCGCCAGATCGATCCTCGCTACTTTCGCGATAGGCTCAACAGTCACCTGGGCGCCGCGTTCTCGCTGCAGCCGCTGCTCACGCAGTCCGCGTGGTTTCGGCCGCATAACGCGAGTAAAGACGTGAGGAACTTGTATTTCGTCGGCGCCGGTACCCATCCCGGAGCCGGGGTACCCGGGGTGCTGAGCTCGGGGAAGATAGTTGCCAACCTAATAGCTCTTAGCTCTTAGCCGTCCGCGCTTTGACCTTTGACCTATCAGTTACCTGAACTTCACGGCGAGGCCGAGGAAGGGGAGCCCAATCCCTTGCCCTTCGCTATCTGAGCCTATGTACCGGAAGAGGCCCACATCGCCGGCGATGCGCTCGTTGAAGAAACGCACGCCGTACGAAATGATCCCGCCCTCCGAATTGGGCAGGATGTAGTTCTCCGAAACGAAGGACGACCCGCGTGTCATCCGTAACTTGACGCCCGCGAGAACGAGCGGCGTGTCCGCCAAGTCATCGCTGTAGTACGTCCACCCCAGGCCTAACGAGAAGTTGCTGTCCTTGTCGCCGAACGAGCTCACACCGTAAAGGATACCGAAACTGCCGGACTCGTCGGTCACGGCGCCGGTCCAGCCCGCGAATGCGCCCACCGCGAGCCCGAACTTCTCCTGCGTTACGATCCCGATTTTGGGCGTGAGATAGAAGACGTTGTCCGCGATGTCGATGCCGGGGACGATCGACATCCCGCCGCCTAACGTAAACCGGTCGCTCACGCCGCCCGTTAGGCACAGCAGAAACAGCATGATGTCGCAGAAGTAGCCTTCTCCCTTCTCCAGCATGTGGCCCGTCGGCGCAAAATAGAGTCGCGTCGCGTTGGGATCCTCGGGCCAGTACACGCCTCCTCGCATGCTGCGCGCGGGCCGTTCGCGCACACTCGTGACAGCCGTGCGGGCAATCGTGAGTTGTCCGGCCGCTGTGCGCACCACTGCCGAATCGCCTCGCAACTCCAGCACCCGTCCAACGATCACACTGCCGTCGCTCAGGCGGAGCACCTGGATTCGAGTCGTATCGTTCACCACGCGGAGTGAATCCTGCGCGTGGCTCGCACGGCTCAGACCGAGGCTTGCAATCAGCGCCACCAGCGCGATGCCCAGCATGCGAGACCTTCGGTGCGGTGTTTTCATGCGCTCGTTGTACGTGAGGCGTGATAATTGGGTCCGCGGTGCATCGCATTAACCCACGCAAATCCCAGCCTGAAACTTGGACCCGTCTGTGCCCACTCGTTAGCTTTTGTCATCGAAATGAACATTCAAATAGAAACGAAGAAAACCGAAGGCGCCGAGCGTTTGCTGGAGGTTTCCGTGCCGGCCGATGATGTGAAGGCCGCGACGGAACGCACGGCCCGTCGTTATGCATCTCGCGTGCGGCTTCCCGGCTTTCGCGCGGGCAAGGCACCGCCGCAGATGGTGCTCAAGCGTTTTGCAGACGCAATCCGCCAGGAAACCATCGAAGCCATCGTCCAGGAAGCGTACAAGGAGATCCTCGAGCGCGAAAAGCTGAAGGTCGCCGCACAGCCGCACATCCACGACCTGAAGTTCACCGAGGGCGAGCCGCTCACCTTCAATCTGCACGTGGAGGTGCGTCCTGAGATCTCACTCGCTCGATTAGCGGGCTTCCGTGTGACACGCAGCGAACGGAGCGTGACGGAAGAAAACGTGCGCGAGCAGATCGATCAGATCCGTGAGCAACGGGCGAACTGGACGCCTGTTGATGAACGCCCGAAAGAAGGAGATCTCGTCACGGTCCAGCTCAGCACGACCGACGAGAGTGGCGAAATGCCCGAGCCGCGCGAGTACAAAATCGTGCTAGGCTCCGCGACGGCGATTCCGGGTATAGAAGAGTTGATCATGGAGACGGAGCCCGGGAAAAGCGCCGAGCGTCCGGTGCGCTGGCCCGATGACTTTCCCGATGAAACGCAGCGCGGCAAGACGAAGCGTGTGCACCTAACGCTGACCGACGTGAAGCGCAAAGTGCTCCCGGGTCTGGATGACGCGTTCGCGCGGGAGGTGGGGGACTTCGAGTCGCTGGAAGCGTTACAGGCGACCGTGCGAGCCGACCTGCACGAGGCGGCGACTCGTGAGGCAGACGCCGAGGTGCGGCAAAAACTGCTTGACGAGATCATCGGCGCGAATGCGTTCGACGTCCCGCGCAGCTGGGTGGCGCAAGTGGTTCAGGGGTATGCCGAGCTGTACCGCATACCTAACGAAGAACGAGACCGTTTCGCGACGCAGTTCGCTCCAACCGCAGAGCGTCAGGTGCGCCGCGATCTCGTGCTGGAAACGATCGCCGAACGTGAAAAGCTGAGCGCGAGCGAGAAAGACATCGACGATCGCATCGCAGAGATGGCCGAGAAACGAAAAACGGATCCCGGCAAGTTGTACGCTCAACTACAGAAGGCTGACAGGATCAAAGAATTAGAACGTTCTATTACGGAAGA
>DATFBW010000406.1:0-6508 GCA_035253645.1 Gemmatimonadaceae bacterium
AGGAGGCGCATGCGACCGTGATCCTGAAAGCCTCGTCATGACGCTTGGACCTGCGCCGTAGTACCGCGCAAGCTCAACGGTCCTCCGGATCATAGGTCGAAAACATGCGATCTCAAGCAGCAGCAAGCTTGTCACTAAGTCTCGTGATCCAACCCTTAAGAATGCCGAAGGCGGGGTGACACGCCCGCATTTCAGCTGTCATTGCGGGGACCGCATGCCTAACTAGCACCGTTTCGGCGAGTGTTTCTAGAAAGCCGATTGTCTGACCTAGGTGCAGCGCGGCATAGAGCTCCAGATCCACCAGGTTTTCTGTGAGCATCACCGGTCGGAGGTGCAGACCCACAAGGTTCATACTATCGATCTGAAAGCCAATCCTATCGAGCTGAGGCAAAACAACGGCTCGCGCGCCCTTATGAACTATGGAATCTCTCACGAGTCTGAGTGAGTCAAACCACACGCATGATAGGACCAATTCCGCCACATCCTCGCCAAGGCGAACTCGGTTGCCCGGATTCGTCAACCATTGCCGCAGCTTGCGAAACGACTCCGCCGGCATGTTGCTGCGTCTCCCGCGGACACCCGGATTTCCCGTGTTGTGGGAGATGGATGACGTGAGCCGGCAGCAGCTGCGTTGGTGAACCGCTTCGTCCCCGGCTAATACCAGACGATGCTCCGCTGGCTGCTACGGCGTAAGGTTCGGTAGTCAGCTAGCCGTCTTTCGCGCCTAACGATCCGCACCCAGACGTACGATCCTCCAGGCGAGCAACCTCGCGATTCCCGAAGTAGGCCACCACAATGCCATCTGGAAGACTCAGCGATACCTGCTTCGGGTTCTGCCTCGAAGTGGCATTGGGTGTGTACGTGTTGTCGACATCGGTTCCCAGAACGCGGACGCGCAGAGAAATCGTAATGTCTGTCGTCCACTTCAGAACGACGATGGCTCCACATCCTTCGAGCCGCACCGAGCCTGGTTCGAGCGGTGTATGGCTTGGTTCTCTATGCGCAAAGGCTGCGCGTAGGCGTTGCGCCGCACCCCGAATTGTCGGATCGGGGTCACCTTTCGACAGTTTTGCAAACAGAGTAGGAAGGTCCGCGGCCCGCGACTGGGGAAGTGGCGTGCTGCCAGTCCTCGTAACTTGGTGCATGACGTGCGGGATTGGATCGCCTATTGCAGAAGTTGTTAGGTAGTCCCTCGAGGCCCAGAGACCAGGTTTATAGTGGGACACAAGCACTTCGAGGGCGGCTAGGCGCTGTGAGGTCGGTCGGCTTGCATCCTCCGCGACTGCGAAAGCAGCCCCATAGACTCTGCCGTCGCGGAGCACTTTAGACAACGCGGCCAGAGCTTCGACGTCCTTCTCGTCATGATTCGTAGTTCGCGCCCAACCGCGCGAAACGGCGTCGGGGCCTGCTGTCGCGCACTTCTCAAGCTTCCCGATCGCCAGCTCTGAGCGGCCTTCGCTAACGTGTCGGGCGCCTGCCGAACACTGCGCAGCCTCGCTCTGCGCCGACGCTAGTGTCGGCGCCAAGATCGGCGATAACAAACTCAAAGCGGCTACCAGCCTCAGAGTCGTACGCCTGCGCTCACGGGGGCAACGATGAATAGTCATAGTGGAAATGATCGCAGTTCCCTAGCGACGTGTAGTTCACGTAGTTGTACTGCTGCATGTGTGGAATTGAGTCTGCCCAGAACGACGCAACCGTATCGATCTGTGCCCGAATTGTTTCAATGTCCATCACGTCTTGCGGTGCAGCTACAGATTCAAAACGCAGGCGCGAAAGAGAATCAACCCAGTGCTGAAAAACTCGTGGATGCGAATAGGGGTGCTGTGAGAGTTGAGCTTGCGGGAAGGCACCTTCGTGGCGCGCGACCAGATTTTGTAAGACGCCCGTCACAGTACTTTTGGGACAAAACCAGAAGCTTCCGATCTTCTTGCGCTTGTTCTCCTGAATAAGATAAAACCCACTCGTATCGTTGATCGCCTTGGTGTTGACGCCTGACTCGCTGGCCGGTTTCGGGGGCAGCGCTATCAGGTATCCGAACCCTTGATTAGGGCCGTTGTCGCCAATAGTTGGCGCAAGCCAGCGTTCTGGATTTTGCGAATCGAATGGGAGGAACAGTACGGTATGGCCAAGCAGAGAATCAGCGATCGGGCGCGAGCTGAACTGAGGACCCGTCAAGGGCGTTTGAACGGTGTGACTCCGAGGCGTTGTATCGCTGACCCAGTTGCGTGGCTGTACCTGAACGACTGCCGTGCCATAACCTGGGACGCCGCTAATTGATCCCGCGACCATAACGGTGCCTGAAACAACCAGCTTTCCTCCCCACACCGTGTTCGTTGTGTCGTTGGATCGCTTGACGTGGTAGTTACCGACTGAGGAAGCGAAAGACCAACCCGTGACAGCCAGCGTACCTCCCGCCGGTGGAGATGCCGTGCACGAAATTGAGACGGCGCGAACCACCGATGCGGGGCATGACAAAGAGATAGCGCCTGGACCGGTAACCACCGTGACGGAACCAGATTGCCCACCATACACGAGATTGTCTGTGCCCGTTGCGGCAACGAGCATGTATCCGGTGGTGGACGGTGAGTAGTCGCACTGCGAGGATTGACATCCCGAAACATTCACGGAACCAGTGCCAGTCTTCCAAGTCCAAGCCCAAGTGTTGGCCGCTGGCGAAAACCCCGACGCGCTCGCCGCGAAGTGCACAGATGCTCCGGAGAGAATAAAGGCACGATCAGGTATCACCTGAATCTCTGGGAAATCGACCGTGATCGTTTGATCGCCTGCGAGTGTGTATTTGACAAACGAATTGCATTGCCCATCAAGTTCGTGACGGCGGAACGACAGATACCCACTGTCTGGCGATTCAGAACCGTGGTACGCCACTCCAGCCCAGCCACCACCAGATACTTGCGTCCAGCTGCCGTAAACGGTCGGATTTGAACCGACTGTTCCGGCGGCATCTGGAGTGATCGTATAGCCTATTGTGCCTAACAAGCTCTGCCCAGGAAAAGGGTTGAAGCCCGGATTCACGTCGCCGTTGGGTACGTAAGGTGGAATACAAGTCCAGTTTTCGGGCGGCGGGGTGTTGTACGTCGCAGTCATTGTGGACGGCATGCTTACGCGTACGTTAACGCCACGAATCACCTTGAATCCGGTCGCGTGCCAAGGGGCGCCACCCAATTGAGGGGCGGCGCTGGTACCCGGTATCGGTAAGCTAAATGTGCCGCCCACCAACTGGTGAGTGGCGTTAGGCAACAGCTCCAGTTTAGAGCTGCGCCTGGGTGCGGTCGTGTCTTCATCCGCGCAGGCGCTCAGCGCCAGTGCGCAAATGAGCGCGAACTCATACTTAACGCGATCGCGGCGGCAAACTGTCAGCAACCTGATTGATGGCGCACCAAAACTGCAGCAGTTCGACATCGACCCCCCTTATGGTGCGCGCAACGGTAGCGTCGCGAGGCGCCTTTAGTCCTTTCTGGATGGGAAGCAGAGGTTACCGGAAGTAACAACGCCCGGCCGCGAGCGCGTATAACGGGATTTCACGCACGATAGGCCGCAGAGTTTTTTTCTGTTCGTCACGAGCCACGACGTCAGCCACGACGTCCGGCCGGTCTCCCAGAGCCTTTACCGCTAGCCCTGGCTCAGCGCGGAGTCAAACACGCGCCGTGCAGCCATGCGAACCGTGACAGACGGATTGGAGGCAGCCGGCAGCAGCTGCCGTTGGTAACCCGCTTTGTGCTCAGGTATTACGAGACCGCGCTGCCCGCTCCGGCGTAGAAAGCTGAACTTGCCCCGATTTGGTGGACACCTGAGTTAGCTGACGTTTAGCACTTCGACCTCGTACTGCACTGGACTGCGATAGCCCAACGAGGAGTGACGGCGCTGCCGGTTGTACCAGATCTCGATGAATCGACGCGATGATTGCGACATACTCGGGCCGTGATGTGCTGGAGGGTCGGCGCCCGTCGGGCCGGTATCCGCAGCCGGCGTTCGAAAAGGTGAAGCAGCTCGCGGTGCCGACGCTGTTCGTGGCCGGGGAGCGCGAGTGGCCGCACTTCCTCCTCGTTTCGGATTCCATGGTGCGGTGGATGCCTAACGCGCAGCGGGTGGTGATCCCGGGGGGTGCGCACGGCGTTCATTTCGCCGAGCCGGAGCGGTTCAACGAGACCTTGCTGGCCTTCCTGCGCACGCTCCGTTGAAGGCACTCACTGGACTCCCATTTCTCATCGTCGTTAGGCGCTAGACGAACGCTTCTCCCCCCTCGAAGCTCGTGCGCACATCAGCCAAGGTCGCGCCGGTCGCCAGCTGATAGTGCGGCTCGTCCACGAACGACGTCCAGTCTCCGCCCCACTCGATGCCCGACACTTTGCCCACCGTGGCCGCTCGCGCGTAAAGCGGGGAGTTGCCGAGGTATTTGCCACTCTCGAAGATGCTGATGTCCCACGCAATCCCGAAATTGTGGTTGCTGCGGCCCCCCCGGGCCTTGGTCACAATCGGAGACGTGTCGCCATACCGGCCCTTCCGATAAAGTCGATTCTGCTCAGCGTATGTTCGCGTTCCCGAAAGGATGCGCGCCGATATCCCGGCCTGCAGCACGCGCTGGAGAAAAGCTCGCGCCTCACGTTGCGCCTTTGGTTGCAGGGTGCGGATGTAGCGCTCCGAGGCAACGTCGAACATCCCAAGGTCCGCGGCGATCACTGCGCTCTCGGCGTCGAACTCGGCGACTGCCGCGTCGGTCTTGGGTCCCCAGTCGCCGTCGATCTCGCCGCGATAGAACTCGCAGCACTTGAGAAAGCGCTGCAGAAAAACGACGTCTTCTGCGAAGAGCTGGAGGCTCATATGACTTCTCCCGTAGCGCCTAACGACTCAAGTGCTTTCCGGAGGACTGGCTCCAGCCCGCGCTGGTACAGCTGCTGTATTCGGCGGCGTGCGATGTCCATTCGAGCGTTTCCCCGGCTGCCCCGACTGCGCGCCGAAGTAGTAGCCGATAGCTGCGGCAGGGAGGATGGACAACACCTGCATCGTTTCTTCGCTGAAGCGCACGACGTCTTCCACGGCCCAACTCTCACTGAAGCGCGCGAGCAGCAAATTGCCGATGCCCAGCGCGTCCCACAACACCAAGCCGAGAAACGCGATGAGGAAGATGTGAACGTCGACCTCATTCACCCGCAGGCGATTCACACCAAAGATGCCACCTAACGCCAAGCCGATGTATGGCACGTAGAGATGCAGCCCGGCGCGATGCAACGCATCGACGTTGCTGGCATCTGTGACGAATTCTCCCGTATAGAGTGACCAGGCGACAACGAAATACATGCCGAGGCCGATGAGCAGCAGCGTAACGAGAACCGTCTGCTGAATGCGGATGTCCTTCCAATTGATTCTCATGAGCCCTTCGCTCGCGAGGGAAGGCTCGCGGCAATGACCTGGCGCAGCGCTTCGAAGTGGTCGGTGGCCTCTCTCGCATCGGCGCGCCACGTCCGTTCCGACGAGCCTTTATAGGAGCTGAGCCATCGCACGTGCACTTCGCTCTGCGGCATGCGTGCGGTCACGCTGCGAACGTCGATAGAAAATGCAATACGGTAGTCGCGGCGACCTACGCGCCGTTGGAGAAAGCACGTCCGCCCGCTGACGGCGGTCACACGTCGCTGCTGCTTCGTTAGGCTTCTGCGTTCGTCGTCCACGATGAGCGTTATGGGACGAGCCGCAGCGACGCTGCGCGTGGCAACAAAGAACGACTCGCGATACCATCGCTGTAACGCCGTATTGATCACCGACCACGCGCTGTCGGGCGGCGCGTTGATGGTGAAGGATCGCACCGGCGCTGAAACGAAGGCTGCTTGCTCCGGGCAATCTGTCGCTTGTCGCGCCTGCTGAGTGCGAGGGAGGGCGTTCACGTAACCGTGCGGAGACGCGGCGGTCGCAGCCAGTCCGAGAACTGCGATCCGACATCGTGCCGACAAACCACTCGCGAGCCTCATATTCGGCCCCTTCGACCAAGAATGACGTGCGGGCTACCACTGACCCTGCAGGTCTCCATCTCAACGCCTGATTACGGGTACGTCTGAGCGAACCAAGCTGCGTGGCGAACGCGGTGTTGAACACTCGGGCTAACCCGAGTGCGGTGCCGAAGCGGTTCGTGGCCGGGGAGCGCCAGTGGCCGCACTTCCTCCTCGTTGCGGATTCCATGGTCCGCTGGATGCCTAACGCGCAGCGGGTGGTGATCCCGGGAAGTGCGCACGGCGTCCATTGGGCCGAGCCGGAGCGGTTCAAGGAGACCTTGCTGGCCTTCCTGCGCGCGCGCTTCGCTGACTGCACCGCAAGACCTGCGCCCAGCAGGTCACTTCGTGAGACCAATCACGCGCAGCGGGTGATCGTGCAGGCGTGCCGCTCCGCGCGCGCACACTGCTGCGGCGCACATCACAAGCGCGACGCGCCATGCCTAACGAGTTATTTGTGCGGCCGCGACGCAGTGACTCAGCACGGGCAGGATGCGTCATCAACC
>DATFBW010000407.1:0-2038 GCA_035253645.1 Gemmatimonadaceae bacterium
CTTTCGACTCGACGAGCTTCACGCGCGAACAGTCTGAGACATCGGTGATCAAGGTTTTGCCGGCGCCGAGTATGACTGGATTCACGATGAAGTGATATTCGTCGATGAGGCGGTTCTCCGTCAGCTTGGAGACGATTTCACCGCTGCCGAAGATCATCATCGCCTTGCCCTCGCCGCGCTTCATTGCCGCAACCTCGTTAGGGTCGAACTCGCGGATGACGCGAGTATTCTTCCAGCTCACATCCTTCAGCGTCCGCGAAAAGACGATCTTCTGGGCATTGTCGATGAACTCGGCGATCGCTTTGATATCCTTCGACTTGTGACCCGGGCGATGCGGGTCTTCAACTCCGCCGTCACCCGCTTCCTTGAGTGCGTTAGGCCAGTACGCCGCGAACATCTCGTAGGTCTTGCGTCCGAAAAGCAGGGTATCGGCGCTGTCTTCGCTAATCGATTTCGCGGCTGAACGGTCGAGCTCCTCGTCGGGCACCGTCCAGTCCAACTTGCTGTCGCGGTCGGCAAAGTACCCGTCTGCCGACATGCGTTCGAAGGCTATGAGGGGTCGCATTTTATCCGCCTGAATCTGGTGGCGGAAAGAACGCTGCAAAGTCCGATCCCTCGAGGCGGTCTCTGCCGATACCTACTCGTTAGGCATGCACGTTACCGCAGTGGACGGAGAGAAGATCCTTGCACCGAGGACGCAGGAGGACTGAGGAATTGAACAACAAACCTCACGTCCTCTGCGTGGTCGTTCCTCTGCGTCCGCGGCGGTAAAAGGCTTATCCGGGCGCGCGCTCGACGTGACCGCGATCCGCCCAAATAGCCCACGGCACGATGATCCATCCAAGCAACGCGAAGTAGCCGAGCGCACGCACGCTCGCCGGCGGCGTCGACCATGGTCCGCTGGCCCACATGACCGTGGAGATCACGACCAGCGACCAGAACGCCAACGCTCCGACCCAGTTGCGTGGCCGAAAGGCGCGGACGAACAGCGTTAGGCACGCGATCCAGAGCGCCCCCTCGATCACCAAGGTCGCGGGAATCGAGTTCCAGAGTCCCAGCCCGAACTTGGGTGACGCACCGGGCCAGAGCGGCATGTCGGGGGCATGGGTCACCACGTCGAGCACCCAGTGACTGACGACCAGCGCCGCAACGATCCACATCCCGCGCGAGTCGACACCGCGCCAACGCGCGAGGGCGCCCAGCAATAAGCCCCACAGTACGAGCATGATCAGACTGTGAGACCAAGGATACGATTCGAAGACCAGCGGCGTAAATGCCGTGGCGCCAGGTTCGATGCGGACGCGCTCAGTTCCGGCGAGTAAAAGGAACGGCCACAGGAGATCGGCCGCCGTCGCCGCACCGATGAGCCAACCTAACGAGGTTTTCCTGGTCAGCCGCTTTGCCGCTATCGCCACCGCCATGTGCCCCACGAACATCGCTGCCTCCTCGCCGGTTTTGACGAGCTGAATAAGGCAGCGCCGGGGCGGCTGCGCCAGTAGCCTATCGCCCTAACGACCAGCGCACATCCTTGAAGAAAGGCCTTGGACCGTGCGCATACGTCCACGCAAATCCGTAGGGGTTCCCATCGGTTTTGGGAACGCTGAGCGACACCTCGATCACTGGCCAGCTGCTCGTGAGCGCGAAGGTCGAGTCTACGGGGATCACAAAACGCTGGCGCGCGCGTGCCCACGTGCTGCCGCGACCAAGCAGGGTATCGACGACAACGGGGCGACTTCGTTGAACGATGCTCCACGACCGTTCACCCAGTGCGAGACCGACGATGACTGAATCCACCCTAACGGCGGTGTCGGGCTCGCGCAGGTTTGCTTGCAGTGTGAGGTTGGTTGTCGTAACGACCACGCTGTCGAGGTAAACGTCAACGAGCGCAGTGGTTGCCGGGGCGATGGTCCAATTGTCGGTCAATTGCCCCGCGCTGAGCGGAATCCGCGCGAGCCGCCGCCCGCGCCGCACGACTTCGGCCATGTACAGCGGCTTGCAAGGCTCCGTCGTGCGCTGGCGCTTAACGAGCGCTGTATCG
>DATFBW010000408.1:0-6640 GCA_035253645.1 Gemmatimonadaceae bacterium
TCCCGGGAGTACCGTCCACCCGGCGCCCAACAGAGTGAGTTGCGCGATCTCGACCACGCTGCGCCGCAGGTTGTCGAGGATTTTCCAGCGCGCCAGAAGGGATAAACGGTTGGGCTCAGGACCGTCCGGCCCGGGGACGCGTGATGTCAGCCATTGCAGCAACTGCCAATCGCCACGTATCCAGCGGTGTTTGCGGCGGGAAAACGTCAAATAGCTCGACGGGTAGTCGTCGTAGACGCTGATGTCGGTCGCGAGCCCGGCACGCGCGAAGTTTCCTTCGATCAGGTCATGGGAGAGCAGCGTGTTTTCGGGGAAACGCCCGTGCGTTGCCTGCTCAAAGGCATCAACGTCGTATATGCCCTTACCCGTGAAGCTCCCTTCACCGTAGAGGTCCTGGTAAACATCAGAGACGGCGGTGGTGTACGGGTCCACGCCAGGATGCCCTGAATGCAGCGCCGCGAAGCGCGAGCGATGCGCACTTTCGAGGGAGACTCCGACGCGCGGTTGCAGGATGCCATAACCCTGAACCACGCGCCCCTGCTGCGTGTCGTAGACGGCGCGATTCAGCGGATGTGCCAGGGCACCAACCAACGCAGGCGCAGCGTCAGGCGGCAGCAGAGTATCCGCGTCGAGCGTGATCACATAACGCACGCGGCGGATTGCGTCGACATTACCGACGACGACTGAAAAAGCGTCGCGAGCGCCGCCGCGCACAAATCGATTGAAGGCGGCCAGCTTCCCGCGCTTACGCTCCCATCCCATCCACACGCCTTGTCGCGGGTTCCAACGTCGGGGGCGATGGAACAGGTAGAACGCATCCTGCTCGTTAGGCGCATACCGAGCGTTCAGCGCATGCACCCCCTCCTCGGCCGCCGCAATGATCGCGGCGTCTCCGGATTCCGTTTCCGTCGCGGCGTCGGTGAAATCGCTCAGCACAGCGAAGTGCAGGTGCGCTTCGCGATTCGCGAGGAACTGAACTTCCAGGTTGCTCAGCGCTTCGTGCACCCCTTCCACACTGTCAAACAGCGTCGGGATGACGACCGCGGTGCGGTACTCCTCGGGCACGCCGTGATCGCGTAAATCGAGCTTGGGAAGGACCCGCGGCGGAAGAAAGGTTGTCACCACCTGATTCACGACGTTCACCGCGACGTCGTTTGCGGGGATCAGGGCGACGAGCACGACGGCGAGCCACGCCGCTTGCGCCTCCGCTCCCACGAACCAGAGCACCGCCGCGAGCGCCGCCAGCGTGGCGCCGACGATCCCCCCAACAAATATCGCGTTAGGATGGCGCAGCACCCAGCGGTGACGCACGTCGCCTAACGTGGGCCGGTAGCCGACGCTCTTTTCGAGATCGGCCAACCCACGATCGACGAGGTAGTAGCCCACGTGTGCCCGCCGGGAATCCGTCTGGTCCCGGTCCACTGCCAAGCTCCCCGTCCGTGCCAGATCGACGGCGCGCTGGGCAACCATGTCTTCGCTGCGGCCAGTTCGCTTGGCGATCCGCTCGACCACGTGGCGGTATGCATCGCGCGTTGCGAAGGTCATGAGCGGATAGAAACCCGCCGGATCGCTGCGAAGCACACGCTCCATGATGCTCTGGCCCTCGACGAACTTGCGCCAGTCGCGCTGGGCGATAGCGCGCAAGCTCGTTATGCTGTTCGCCATCATGAGCTTGGTGAGCGCCAGCCGCTGAGTCGCGACCGCCGTCGCCGTGTCCGGGCTCAACCCTTCATCTGTGATCCACTGCTCCAGCCATACGAGGGGCGGGAACGCTCCAGCGCCGAGTCGCAGTTGATGCAGGAAGCGGGAGACGAAGACGGGTGTGAGTGCATGTGGAGCATCGACAAATTCCTTCAGCGCTTCGCCAAGTGGCGCCGAACCCTCCTCGTTGGCGCGCAGAATTCGCTCGACGCATCGATCCGCTTCTTCCACTTCGTCCAGCCGCTCGACGGTACGCAGCGCCATGCGGCGCACGCTCTCGATGAGCCCCAGTCGGAGCATCGCTGGGACAGCCCACAACTCGCCAATCGAGAGGGGTTTGATTTCTTGAAACGCGGCAAAAAAGAGGTCGACATTGTCGAGGTCGATGCGACCTTCGGTGTGCGAGATGAGCGTGATGGCGAGCTCGTATACGCGCGGATAGCCCGCGAGTGAGCCGCTCAGAAGCTCAGGCAACTCGTGGTAGTACTGGTGCGGGAGACTCTCGTGCACCTCGCGCACATGTTCTTGGACGACGTGGAAGTTGTCCAAGAGCCATTCGGCGGCCGGCCCAACGTCGACACCGCGCGTTGCGGCTGCAGAGAGGCGTTCGTGCGCGCTGTCCAGAATTCGCCACGTTGAGTTGAGCCGCAGCAGCAGACGCGCGCGCCGGCGGCCGGCGCGACGAGTGACGACCTTCTGTGCGCGGGCAATAGCGCGAGCGCGCTCGGCCAAATGCTCCGCACCGAGCAACTCACCGCGGAGCGGCCCGGTGAGCAGATCGTCCGCCCGCTGCTTCGGGCGGCGAAATAAGCGGAGCCGGGGCGCGCGAAGACTCGTCAGAGTTGTCCTACGGTTGCCGGGCGGTGGGAGACGAGCACGGCGCGAAAGCTACAGTCGAAGCAGACGACCTGAATGTCAAATGCTGTTGTCGCAGCGACCTGTGAGCTCCGGGCTACGCTCTTGGCATATCGACCAGGCGTCGCCGTCGTACAACCGGCATGCCTAACGGCGGCGTATCGACGCTCAGCGCTGCTTGAGCCGCCGACAATCTGGCGACCGGCACGCGATACGGCGAGCACGAGACGTAATCGAGACCGATACTATGGCAGAACGCGATCGATCGCGGATCGCCGCCATGCTCGCCACAAATCCCCGCCTTGAGTCCTGGCCGAGCACCGCGCCCTTGCTCGACAGCGTAGCGCACGAGCTTTCCCACACCTGCCGTATCCAGGGTCTGAAACGGGTCATCCGGCAGCAGCCCACGCTCTATGTAACCCGGGAGGAAACGGCCTGCATCATCGCGGCTCATGCCTAACGTTGTTTGGGTGAGGTCGTTGGTTCCGAAGGAAAAGAACTCAGCCTTTGTGGCGATCTCGTCCGCGGTGAGCGCCGCCCGCGGCAGCTCGATCATCGTGCCGATCGTATAGGCTATACGCTCACCCATGGCGCCCAACACCTGATCGGCCACCGACTCCAGAATAGCGCGCTGATGGTCCAACTCCTGTACGGTGGCGACGAGCGGCACCATGATCTCAGGACACACGTCTACGCCGCGGCGGGCGGCGCGCACGGCGGCTTCGAAGATGGCGCGTCCTTGCATCTCCGTGATCTCCGGATACGTCACGCCTAACCGGCAGCCGCGATGTCCCAGCATGGGGTTCGTTTCGCGCAAGCCGTCCACGATATGCATCAATTCCACTCGCGTGAGGCCTAACGTGCGCGCGAGAAGCTTGGTCTCCTCACCACCATGTGGAAGGAATTCGTGGAGCGGCGGATCCAATAGACGGATTGTAACCGGGAAGCCATTCATCGCGTCAAAGATCCCCTCGAAGTCCATCCGCTGCATCGGAAGCAGCTTGGCGAGCGCCCGGCGACGACCAGCTTCGTCGCGAGCCACGATCATCTCGCGCATCGCGGTGATCCTGTCGCCCTCGAAGAACATGTGCTCGGTGCGACAGAGACCAATGCCTTCCGCGCCGAACGCGCGTGCGACTCGCGCATCTTTGGGCGTATCCGCGTTCGCGCGCACCTTCAGCCGACGGGCCTCATCAGCCCAGCCTAACAAGCGCGCGAAGGACCGATAGATCGGTGCATCCTCCGATCGCATCGATCCGTTCGTGACGCGGACGACTTCGCTCGGCACCGTCGGGAGTTTTCCCTCGAAAACGCGACCGCTCGCACCGTCAACCGTGATCCACTGGCCTTCGTCGACGACCTTTCCGTTCACAGCGAACTGGCGTTTGTCGGCGTCGATGACGATGTCCCTGCATCCAACAACCGCACACTTCCCCATGCCGCGGGCAACGACAGCCGCATGACTCGTCATTCCACCGCGCGCTGTGAGCACGGCCCGCGACGCAACGATCGCCCGAAAATCGTCGGCGATTGTCTCCTCACGTACGAGAACTACGCCTTCCCCCGCGGCTGCGAGGCGCTCGGCAACGTCAGGGTCAAAGACAGCAATCCCGCTCGCGGCTCCGGGACTGGCCGGCAACCCAGTCGCGATCGGCGACGAGCGAACGGCAGGATCGATGACTGGGTGCAGTAACTGATCGAGTTGTTGCGGATGGACGCGCGTTAGGGCCTCCTTGGGTGTGATGAGGCCCTCGTCGACCATCGCGTGCGCGATACGCACCGCTGCAGCCGCCGAGCGTTTGCCCGTCCGAGTCTGGAGGAGAAAGAGCTTCCCGCGTTCGACTGTGAACTCGAGGTCCTGCATCTCGCGATAATGCCGTTCCAGTCGCTCCTGGACCGCGACAAGCTCGCGATAGGAATCGGGTAACCGCACCGCCATCTCATCGATGGCCAGCGGCGTACGAATTCCGGCCACCACGTCTTCGCCCTGTGCGTTGACGAGAAATTCGCCATAGAACCGACGCTCTCCGGTGGATGGGTCTCGCGTGAACGCGACGCCAGTCCCGGAGTCGTCGCCCATGTTGCCAAAGACCATGGCGACGACATTCACGGCCGTGCCTAACGTCTCCGGGATGTTGTTGACCTTGCGATAGTCGACCGCCTTCTTGAGCGTCCACGACTTCCAGACCGCTTCGATCGCCCCCCAGAGTTGCGTCTCGGGATCATTGGGAAACGCAAGGCCGGTCGTATTGCGCACGAGCGCCTTGTATTCCTCCACGAGGATGCGCAGCGTTTCGGCGCTCAGCTCGGCGTCGGTCGCCGCGTTTGCAACGAGCCGCTTTGCGGCGAGCAGCTGCTCGAACTGCTGCGTAGGCACGCCTAACACCACGTCGCCGTACATCTGGATGAAGCGGCGGTACGAATCGTAAGCGAAGCGCACATTCCCGCTCTGGCGCGCCAACCCGTCAACGGTGATGGGATTGAGGCCGAGGTTGAGAATCGTCTCCATCATGCCGGGCATGGAGACTGGAGCGCCGCTCCGCACCGAGACCAGGAGTGGATTGGTGGCGTCGCCGAAGCGACGGCCGGATGCCTCTTCGAGTCTCGTTAGGTACCGTCGGACTTCATCGTGCACCGAAGCGGGGTAGGCGCCGGTACGGAGGTACTCGACACACACGGAGCACGCGATCGTGAAGCCCGGCGGCACCGGCACGCCAAGGTGAGTCATCTCGGCGAGGTTCGCTCCCTTGCCGCCGAGAATTTCCTTCATGTCTTTTGTGCCGTCGGCTTGACCGTTGCCGAAGAAATACACGGTCTGCGTCATGCCTAACACCCGCAGCCGAATCGCAGCTTGTTCGGGTCGCTTGGTGGCGGCGTCGGGTACTCGCCGGAGAAGCAGGCATGGCAAAATCCGCTCGGGCCCCCAGGGACCGCATTGAGCATCCCATCGAGCGAGAGATAGCCTAGAGAATCCACACCGATCAGGCGCGCGATTTCCTCGACCGGATGATTGGCGGCGATCAATTCCTCACGACTCGGCGTGTCGATTCCGTAATAACACGGTCCGGTGATCGGGGAAGACGACACACGCATGTGGACCTCGCGCGCCCCCGCGGCCCGGATCATGGCGACGAGCCCGCGCGTCGTCGTCCCCCGCACGATGGAGTCATCGACCATTACGACGCTCTTACCGGCCAACACTTCACGCACGGCGTTGTACTTCACCTTCACCTTGTGATCGCGGCCCGCCTGCGTCGGCTGGATGAACGTCCGCCCGACGTAGTGGTTCCGGATGAGCGCGTGCTCGAGCAATAGACCCGATTCCTCGCTGTAGCCTAACGCGGCGGCGTTCGACGAATCGGGAACCGCGAAGACGAGATCGGCATCCGGGGCAGGGTGCTCGCGCGCCAGCTGCCGCCCTAACGCTCGCCGCGCGCGGTCGACCGATCCGCCGAACACGTAGGAATCCGGACGGGCAAAATAGATGTGCTCGAAAACGCAGCGGCGGAGCTCGTGAGACACCTGTGCCTGCAGCGTGCGGACTCCTGTGCCGTTGACGGCGACGATCTCACCGGGCGCGACTTCGCGAACTAGGCGCGCACCGACGAGGTCGAACGCACATGTTTCCGATGCGAAGCAGGTTGCGCCGTTGAGCTGTCCCATAACGAGTGGCCGCCATCCGCGCGGATCGCGCGCGGCGAGGAGCGTATCGTCAATCACAACGACGATGGAATACGCGCCGTCGACACCGTTCAGCGCCTCGGCGAGCCGCGCCTCGGGCGTTTCCCCAGCTGAGCGAGCGAGGCGGTGCAGGAGCACTTCGGAGTCCATCGTTGACGCGAAGATCGAACCCTGATCTTCGAGATCTGCACGAAGCTCGCTGGCGTTCACGAGGTTCCCATTATGCGCCACGGCGATATGACCGCCGCGCACTCGGGCGAGGATCGGTTGGGCGTTCTCCAGCGTCGTCGATCCCGCCGTCGAGTAGCGCGTATGGCCGATCGCGAGTGCTCCCGGCAGCGACCGCAGCTCCTCTTCCTCGATGGATTCCGACACGAGACCCATGCGCCGCACGGCGTTCGCG
>DATFBW010000409.1:0-11210 GCA_035253645.1 Gemmatimonadaceae bacterium
GCCTTCGACGCATAATCGAGCATCAAGTCGGGCGATCGGTGCGCCGAGATCACGCGCGCCTCGTACGGCACACCGAGGTCGTGAAGCGTTAGGCAGCAGTGCTGCATGACGTCGTAGTCCGACTTGCTGCCCATCAATACCGCAACAACAGGGTCTGAGGTCTGAGGTCCGAGGTCTGAGGTCACTGGGCGACGTTTTGGCCAAAGTGGCGAGCCCACCATTTGAGCTCTTCGTTGTAACGATGTACGGTATTCCACGGCGTCCAGCCGCCGTGATACATGTCGGGGTACCTAACGAATCGTGCCGGCACTTTCCGCTTCTTGAGCGCGATGTACATCTGCTCCGCCTGCTCGATGGGCACACGCAGGTCGGCCTCGCCGTGAATGAACATCGTCGGCGTCACGACCTTGCCGGCGTAGTAGATGGGCGACTGACGCTCGAGAAGCTTCCGCGCCTCCGGTTCCCAGGGGGCGCCAAAGAACTCACTTTCCTTCGTGCGCGGAATGTCGGCCGTTGCGTAATCGCTGATCCAGTTCGAAATGCCCGCGCCGGAAATGGCAGCCGCGAAACGCGGTGTCTGGGTAATCACCCAGTTCGTCAAAAAGCCGCCGTACGAATACCCCGTCACGCCTAACCGTTTAGTGTCGATCGGCCGAAGCTTCGCCACGTGATCCACACCGGCCATCACGTCGTCATAATCCTTGATCCCCCAGCCTCCGCCCCACGTCGCCCACAGGAACTGCTCGCCGTAGCCGGTCGAGCCGCGTGGATTGGTGTACAAGACGGCATAGCCGTTGGATGCCCACAACTGGAACTGGAAGTTGAAATCCGTTCCGTACGCACCGTGTGGTCCACCGTGAATCGCGAGGATGAGCGGCACCGGGCGCATGCTGTCGGCGCGCGGAGGCATGATGAGCCAGCCTTCGATGCGTGTGCCATCCTTGCTCGGGTACTCGACGCGAACAGCCGGCTGCAGGATGCGCGAACCGACAAATTCACCATTGAAGCTCGTTAGGCGCCGCTCCGCCGATCCGTCCGCATTGGCGACAAACACCTCGCCGGGGTGCGTCGGGTCCGTGCCGACATACGCGATCCGGTCATGCTTCGCGGTCGTGCTCACGCCACCGATCCGGCGCGCGCCTTTGGTCACCTGCGAAATGGCGTTGCCGTTCAGCGCGAGACGGAAAATGTGCGACTCGCCGCCGAGCCCAGCCTCGAATTCGACATGCGCCCCGTCCGGAGCCATCCGCGGTGCCCCGGGAAGGAGGTCCCACCGTGCCGTTAGGTTCTCCAGGTGCCCACCGGACGCGGAAATACGGTAGAGATCCGTCGGTGCGCCATGCGGTTGCCGCGACGCGATCACGGCAGAGAGGCCCTGTTGCCGGCGCAGCACGATGAAACGCCCGTCCGGCGTCCAGACGGGACTGTCGTGATCGTAGCCGTCGTTCGTTAGGCGCTGCAGGCCGCCATCCAGCGTGCTCACGAAGAGGTCGGCCCGCTCGTAGACATATTCGTCGCGCTGTCCCGAGTCCGCGACGAACGCGATGCGCCGGCTATCGGGACTCCATGCAATGCCTGAGACGTCTATGCCGAGGGACGTCAGGCGACGCGGGGTACCGCCCGATCGTGCGACGACATACAGCTCGCGCGGCGGCGTGGCCCGGGGGTCGGTCGGGTCGGGGAGGTAGCCGCGGCCGTCAAAACGGTAGCTCAACCACTCGACCGCTTTACCTGTGAATCGCTCGGCGATCTTGCGCTCGGTGTCCGAAAGTGGCGCCGCGTTAGGCGCCGGCGGCGGGGTCGCCCGCGCGAAGGCAATCCATTGATTGTCAGGACTGAAAATGGGCATTTCACTGACGCCCGGAATCTGAAACGCCTCACCCAATCCGCCGTCTACGCGCAGGAACCACACGGAGCTCTCACTCCCCGATTGCGGCGCCGCACGGCGGCGTGAGGAAAAAGCGAGGAGGCTGCCGTCAGGGCTCCAGCGGGGGTCTGAGGCGCTGAAGCCGGGCTGCGTAATGCGACGTGGCGGCTGTGAGCCATCGGCAGCAGCCAGCCAGACTTCGCTGTGCCGGCGATTTTCCTGCTCCACGATGGTCGTGCGAACGAACGCGACCCACTTCCCGTCCGGAGATATCGCAGGACTGCTCACCTGCTCCAGCCTGTAGTAGTCGTCGAGTGTCACCGGCCGTCGCGCATCCTGAGCATGCAGGGCGATCGGCAGGGCGACAACGTAAAAAACGACGCGCTTCATAAGGATCTCGACATCGGGATCAGACAAAATTGCCAGCGGCAACAGCCCAGCGGCTAGGGGCTCGCGTGCGTAGGAGCGTAGCTTGGTGACGCCCTCATGATTTACGCGCGCATTTCCTCACCAGTTGGCGATCTCCTCGCGGTTGCCGACGCTGGCTCGCTCACCGCCTTGAGCTTCAATGCGGAGCGGGCGCTCGGCCGACTGCGCGCGAGTGCGCCCGCGGAGTTGCGGCACGCGCCTAGCGAGTTCGCGGCGGTTCGCCTGCAGCTCAGCGCGTATTTTGCCGGCGAGCTGCGCGACTTCACGCTTCCATTGGCGCCCGCCGGCTCGCCATTCGAGCAACGTGTCTGGCGCGAGCTGCGCACGATTCCATACGGAACCACGACAAGTTACGGAGCGATCGCGAAGCGCTTCGGCATACCTAACGCGGCTCGTGCAGTGGGTGCCGCCAACGGGCGCAACCCCATACCCATCGTGATTCCCTGCCATCGCGTGATCGGTTCCACCGGGGGACTGACCGGGTACGGGGGCGGGCTAGCGCGAAAGCGGTTGTTGCTCGACCTTGAAGCCCGTCACAGCGGCCTCTTCGAGACGCCTCCCTCACCTTAGAGCGATATGGATCCCAAGCTGATCATGCTGGCCGCGTTAGGCTTCATCGTGGCTGGCTACGTTGACTATTGGATACGGTCCGCGACCCGCCCCATCGAGCTGATGATCGGCTACGTGACGAACTTCTTCGATACGCTTGGCATCGGCTCTTTTGCACCAACCACATCGTATTTCAAGCTCCGCAAGGTGGTCCCGGACGAAAAAATCCCGGGGACGCTCAATGTCGGCCACACGCTGCCGACCGTCATCCAGGCGTTCATTTTCATCGTTCTCATTCAGGTCGAGTTCCTGACCCTCGCAACCATGATCGCTGCCGCCGTGGTTGGCGCGTATGCCGGGGCCGGGGTCGTGGCGCGCTGGCCTCGCCGTCACATCCAGATCGGCATGGGCTTCGCGCTGCTCGTCGCGGCAATTTTGTTCTCGATGACCAACCTCGGACTGTTTCCGGGCGGCGGGACAGCGATGGAGCTTCGCGGCGTCAAGCTCATCGTGGGACTCGCCGGCAACTTCGCGCTCGGTGCGCTCATGACGCTCGGCATCGGACTGTATGCGCCGTGCATGATTCTGGTCAGTCTCCTCGGCATGAACCCGCAAGCCGCCTTTCCGATCATGATGGGTTCGTGCGCGTTCCTCATGCCGATCGGCAGCATGCGCTTCATCAAAGCCGGGAAATACGACCAGCGGGCCGCGTTAGGCCTCGCGATCGGCGGCGTCCCTGCGGTGCTCATTGCGGCCCTGGTCGTGAAATCGCTGCCACTCACGTGGATTCGCTGGCTCGTTGTGATCGTCGTGCTCTACGCGGCCCTCACCATGCTCCTTTCAGCGTTTCGTCAGGCTCCTCCGCTCCCGGCGGAACCAGCGAAAATCTGATCGCGGGAGGATGAGTATGCGCGCGTCCTGGTTGGCGTTGGCTGGCATCTGCATCGCCATTCCAACCCTCGCGCGCGGACAAGTCAATGGCCGGGGCACACCGCCGACGGCGAAAGCGGTTCGGGCCCCGCGCGCTCCCGTTATGGATGGCGCGTTAGGCGACTCCGTTTGGTTGTCCGCGCCCGTCATCACGGCATTCACGCAATACGAGCCGTTCGACGGCCAGCCGACGACCGAACGGACAGAAGTCCGTGTGCTGTACGACCGGGACGCCGTGTACGTGGGCGCCTGGCTGTTCGATTCGGACGCCGCCGGCATCGTTAGGGGAGAATCACGCCGGGACGTCGATCTCAGCAACGCCGACGCATTCTTCATCGTCTTCGACACCTATCTCGACAGGCAAAACGCCTTTGTGTTCGGGACGTCCCCGTTAGGCGTCGAATACGATGGCCAGGTGACAAAAGAAGGCGAGGAAGCTTTCGGGCAGAGCCTCACCAACCGAACGCAGCGCAGCTTTGCCGGTGGCCTCAACTTGAATTGGGATGGCAACTGGCGCGTCGTAACTTCGTCGGACGACCGGGGCTGGTACGCGGAATTTCGCATTCCATACGCGACCCTGCGGTATCCCAGAGGAGGCGCGCAGCGTTGGGGCCTCAACTTCGCGCGCCACATACGGCGAAAGAACGAGCAGGCATTTTGGGCCCCGGTGCCGCGCCAGTTCGACCTCTTCCGCGTGTCGCTGGCCGGCACGCTGGAGGGCCTCGAGGCACCGGCGCGCCGAGTGGCGAGCCTAACGCCGTATGGCATCACGTCGGTGCGGAAGGATTACGTTCGGGCAGTGAGCGGAAGCGACGCCGAATTCGGCGCCGATGCCAAGATCGGCATCACGCAGAGCCTAACGCTCGATCTGACGTACAATACAGACTTCGCGCAAGTCGAGGTCGACGACCAGCAGGTCAACCTCACGCGGTTCACACTTTTCTTTCCGGAGAAGCGCCCGTTCTTCCTGGAGAACGCCGGGGACTTCTCGGTGGGGACTGCGGAAAACGTCGAGCTGTTCTTCAGCCGCGGTATCGGCATCGACCCGAGCGGGCGCCCCGTCCCCATCCTCGGCGGAGGCCGCCTAACGGGGAAACTGGGCGGCATGACGCTGGGGTTGCTGAACATCGCGACGCAGGATCAGGATACTCTCTCCGGCAACAACTACAGCGTCATACGGACGTTCAAGGAGCTGCCGAACAAATCACGCATCGGCGGCATCCTGGTGAGCCGCGTCAACACAGACGACCGAGAGGACTATAACCTGACGATGGGTCTGGATGGCCGCTTGGGTGTCGGGGAAAAGCTGCTGCTCGATGCCTACGTCGCGCGCACGGTCACTCCAGGACTCACCGGGGACGACTACGCCTACAACGCCAGCGCGTCGTATACGGGCCGCAACTGGGAGTGGGGGGCCGCCTATCGCGAAGTCGCGGAAGACTTCAACCCGGAAGTCGGTTTCCTCGCAAAAGGGAATACACGTTTCGCGACGCTGCGCGTGCTGCATCACATCAGAACGCCAGGCGTTCCGTGGTTTCGCGAGTTCCGGCCGCACATCACCTATCGCGAGTTCTTCGATTTCGATTGGTACAGCACCACGCGTCTATTGCACATCGACAGCCACTTTGTATTCGCGAACGGTGCGTTCTTTCAACTGCCGGCGCTCAACTTCACGCGGGAAGGATTGCGCGCGCCGTTCGAGATCTCGCCAGGCATCATCGTCCCTTCGGGTAGCTATGAGAATGCGGAGTGGGGCTTTGCGTACAACACAAACCTCGCGGCTCCCGTGTCGGTGCAGGGAAGGGTCGACATCGGCGGTTTTTATACAGGCCGGCGCGCCGGGACGATGAGCACACTCAATGTACGGTTCGGGAAAGTCGCCGGCTTCGTGCGGATGAACTATTACGACGTTAGGCTCCCCGAGGGCGATTTCACGACGTCGATCGTGGGCGTCAAACTCGCCTATTCGTTCACGCCGCGCATTTACCTCCAGTCGCTGGTCCAATACAACAAGGACACCGACCGCATCGACGGGAACTACCGCTTCGGCTGGCTGAACGCGGCGGGCACTGGCCTCTTTATCGTCTTGAATGACAGCGAGGGGACTGGTTCCCTGAGCGGGCCGCAGGAGCGGCAGCTGGCAGTAAAGTTTACGAAACTCCTCGAGGTCAGTCGTTAGCTCTTAGTCGTTAGCTCTTAGCCGTTAGCTCTTAGCAACAACGCTCGTAGCTCGAGCTAAGGACTAGGCGCTAAGAGCTCATGACTATCCAACGCATTGTCGCGCAGACACTTAGCGCCAAGCATCGAAGTCAATCCCTCGTTTCGCGATCGGGCTCAAGAGTTTGGATTGTTAGCCGATACTCATGATGAGATCTGGCTCTCCGAGGGGTCGTGTGATGCAAGAGCGCGCACGCAAGCCGCTTCCAATCCGGTACCGCTTCGCTGCTTTGACGGCGGGCCTTCTTTGCGCTGGCATCATTGCGTTCGGGGCCGCGGCGTATCTCGAAGTGCGGCGCTCGGCGTTAGGCCTCGCCGGCGAACGTCTCATTTCGGTGACGGACCAGCTGGGGCAGCGGCTCGAGGCTTCGGCAGCCAACCAGCGAGCGGCGTTAGGCAGGGCTGCGCAAGACTCCGTCGTCCAGGAGTTTCTGCGTGAGCCGACGCGCGCGCTCAATGTGGAGCGCCTGGCCGCGCTTTCCACGATTACGGGGCCTTCCCGCGCGAATTTAACGACGCAGTTGTTCGACACCGGGGGCCGGTTCCTGCACGCCAGCAACAGCAAAGTCGCCGTACCTATCCGGGACGCGGTACGCCAGTTGACGGAGTTGGTGGAGGACACCGGCTCGACGGCAACTGGCTGGCTCGCGCGCGACCGTGACAGTCTGATCTACCCGATCATCGCGCGCAGCCGCGCCGGCGACTCCGTCCTCGGCTATGTGGTGCAGTGGCGTCGGCTCGCGTCTTCGGAACGCGATCGCGATCAGTTGAGTGGTCTCATCGGTTCCAGTGCGGTGTTGCACCTGGGGAACGCACGCGGAGATCTGTGGACTGATCTCGAGCGGGAAATCGCGGCCCCACCCCTTCCGCTGAGCGCGCTATCGAGCGTGCTGCAGTACGAGCACGGCGCCGAGGGAGGGCGGCTGGCGTACGCGCGCCGCCTAACGAATACGCCATGGACGCTCGCCGTTGAGTTCGATCTCCCTTCAGTGCTCGCACCGGCGACACGCACGGTCAGGCGTCTCGTGCTCGTCGCGGTCGTGCTGCTGCTCGTAAGCGCGCTGAGCGCGTGGTTGACGGCGCGTTCGTTGACCAAACCTATCGCCGAGCTGGCAGTGGCCACGCAAGAGATCCGCGCGGGGAACTACTCACGCCGTGTGAGCGCCGGCCGTCGTGACGAATTAGGCACGCTGGCGGAGCACTTCAACGAGATGGCCGCGGCTATCGCAGGGGGGAAGCACCAGGTCGAGCAGCAGTTGGAACAGCTCAAAACGCTGCGCACCATCGACCTCGCCATCCTGGGCACGACGGACCTTCAAGTCGCGCTCAAGACGGTTGTCCTCGAGACGCGCGAACGCCTGCAGGTCGACGTGGCGATGGCCATGTTGTTCATGCCGCAGACGTATACGATCGAGATGGCCGCGTCGGCGGGGACGCGCACGACCGCACTGCCGCAGTTGCGTGTGCGCTTGGGCGAGGGTGTCACCGGCCGCGCCGCGCTCGAGCGGCGAACCATTGGTTATCCCGACCTCACGCGCGAGGCGCCTAACGACTTGCATCCGGTCGCGCGCACGGAAGGCTTGCGCGCCCTGTACGCCGTGCCGCTCATCGCCAAGGGACAACTTGTGGGCGTTCTGGCGATCGGTCACCGGGAAGCCCTGCAGCCTAACCATTCATGGTTGACCTTCCTCGAGGCGCTCGCCGGTCAGGCCGCGATGGCGATCGACAGCGGCAAGTCGTTCGAGGCGCTGCAGCGATCGCACATGGAGCTCGCGCTCGCGTACGACACGACGATCGAAGGCTGGTCCCGCGCGCTCGACTTGCGGGACAAGGAAACGGAAGGACACACGCAGCGCGTCGCGGATATGACACTGCGCCTTGCCCGCCTCGCCGGGATGAACGACACGGAGCTCATCCACGTCAAGCGCGGCGCGTTGTTACACGACATCGGGAAGATGGGTGTGCCGGATTCCATCTTACTCAAACCGGGTAAGCTCACCGATGAAGAATGGGCGCTCATGCGCATGCATCCGACGTTCGCGTACGAGCTGCTATCGCCCGTGCCCTATCTGCGCCCGGCCCTCGATATACCATATGCCCATCACGAGAAGTGGGACGGCAGTGGCTATCCACGTGGCTTGAAGGGGCAGGAGATCCCGTGGGCCGCGCGCCTGTTCGCCGTCATCGACGTATGGGATGCATTACGCTCCGATCGGCCGTATCGGCCCGGCTGGCCCGAGCATAAGGTACAGGAGTATTTGCGCGAGCAGTCGCGCATCCACTTCGACCCGGACGCCCTCGCCATCTTCCAGCGACTGGCCGCAGAATTCGCGGCGGAGGCGGAACCGATCGAGTCGTTGAGTCCTCTCTAGAAGGTGCCTAACGATTAAGCGGCACATCCCGGAGCCAAAAACGCTGCAGTGACATCTGCACGAAAAACGACGGCGACCTGCGAGGGTCGCCGTTTTGCCGTGCGGGACATGTGCCTAACGCATCAATCTCGCTGGCGCTTGAAGTACAGGTGAACTTGCGCTGGCTCGTTGATCACAGCCGTGAGCTCCCAGCCCTCCGCGCCGAGCGCGTTCAGCTCAGCCTCCTCCGGGAGCGCAGAGGCGCCGAGCGGCCGGGTGAGATGTTTGTACTCCCAGGTGGGAGGTACGTAGACCATGGGAGGCTGCATGAGTGGGCGATGACTGGGGTCGGCTGGTGCAGGTGGAAGAAATGGCGGAACTGGAGGCGGGGGCGGCGGAAGCGTCGACAACATGTTGGACTCGACTACTTGAAGTGAGCTCCGAGGCAGGATGCAAACCTCGGAAAGGCTCAGAATTGTAGCGAATCGCACGGGACACACAACGGCGCGCACGCCGTTTTCGCACGTCCGCTGCCATCGGGTTGCGGCTACGGAGCGAGCTTCTTCAACTGCTCCTTCGCGTTCGCGTTGTTGGCGTTCCGCGCGAGCGACTGCTCGAAGTACGACCGCGCCTTTGCTCTGTCGCCTTTGGCGGCCCACAACATGCCTAACCGGTCGTAGTTTCTGAAGCTCGATGGATGGAGCTGCGTTCCGAGCTCAAAAAACTGCATTGCCCTCGTCGTATCCTGCGATAACGCTATCTGGCCAAGCTGCTGAATCAGGCGATCGGAGGGAGTGAAGTCCGCGCCGAGTTTTTCTGAGACTTTGCGGAAATGCTCAGGAAGGACTCGCGGCGATGCCAGCGTTCTCTGAAGGTCGAGCGCGTAACCATCGAAAATGAAACGCAGCGCGTCGTACTCCGAGATGAGTGGCACAGATCCGTGGCTGTCCTGGTCGTAATACTTGAACGCGTAGCGCAATCCGGACTTGTTGTACGTCTGCACGACGGCATGGAAGCGCGTGATCGCCGAGAAGTGCGGATTGGCGGTCGTGTCATCCGCGTTGATCGTGTTCGCTTGCGCAACGTAAAGCGCCTTCCCGTCGAGTCGCGCCCCTTGAATGAAGTCCTTGGCTTTCCTCAGCAGGGCGGTGTTGTCCCACCACAAGCTCGGGTCGATCGCGACGTACGCGTTGAAGGTCTCAGGGATTGTATACAGCGCGTTGATGGCGGTGATGCCGCCTAACGAATGTCCAACGAACACGCGATAGGGCATCGTGCGGTAGCGCTGTTCGATCTCCGGAATCAGCTCCGTCTTGATGAACGTGAGGAAGTTCGCCATCCCGCCGCTGGTGCGAAGTCCGGGCTGCGGCTTGCCGTCGAAGCCGGTGGTAACGCGCGTCGGCGTCATGTCGCGCGTCCGGTCGGTGTTGGGGATCGCGACGACGATCATTTCCGGAATCACAAACGTGCCGTTGACTCCAGTCCCCAGGATCTGAATCAATCCCGTAACGGAGTGAAAGTGCGCCTCGCCGTCGAGGAGATAGAGCACGGGGTACCGCTGCGGAGCCGTCAGCGTGTCGTCGTACGAAGGCGGCGTGTAGATGAGGTAGGCTCGCGTCTCTTGAAGTACGGCTGATTTGACGGAGTCGACGCGACCGATGGTGGTCGCACGGGCGTATCGCGCCTGCGACAGCGCGACCGTGGGGAGAACGAGCGCAAGGAGGGTCGTGGCGAGGATACGCATGCTGTCGAGGTCCCCGGAATTGTCGTCCAACAAGCTCCCGAGGCAGGACTCGAACCTGCGACCCGCTGATTAACAGTCAGCTGCTCTACCGACTGAGCTACTCGGGAAGGAACCGAGTAACGTAGAAACCGCCTCCGCGTGGGGCAAGCAGCCGATGTATGGTGCGTGATCAAAGTGCTGGACTGTCAAAGCCTTGCGTCGCTCTCACCCCCGGCGAGCTTAGCGGGATGAATGCTTCATCCAAGGTCGCCGTCGTCACCGGCGCATCGAGCGGGATTGGCGCGGAGCTCGCGCAGTTGCTGGCTGTACGCGGATATCGCGTGGTGGCGACGGCCCGGCGCGAGGACCGCCTCGAGGAGTTATGTCAACGCATCACGAGTGCTGGCGGAGTGTGCGTTGCTTTTCCCGCCGACCTTTCGCGGCGAAGTGAGCGGGAACGCCTCTGCGAAGCGCTGGCGCCTAACGCGGCCGACATCGAAGTTCTCGTCAACAACGCCGGCTTCGGCACGCACGGCTACTTCATCGAGACGGACGTCGATCGTGAGCTCGAGATGATCGAGGTCAACTGCGCGGCGCTCGTGCACCTGACGAAGCGACTGCTGCCCGCGATGCGGGCGCGTGGACGCGGGTATGTGGTGAACGTGGCGTCGGTCGCTGCGTTCCAGCCGGGGCCGCTCATGGCCGTGTATTACGCGTCGAAGGCGTTCGTCCTTTCATTCTCCGAAGCGTTGAGCGAAGAATGCGCAGGGACCGGGATTCATGTGAACGCGCTGTGCCCGGGAACCATCCCCACCGAGTTTCAAGCCAAGGCGGGCATCGCCAGCTCGGCGCCCCCGGCTTACGCAAGCAAGTTGACGGCTCGCGACGCGGCGGAGCAGGGGCTCGCAGGGATGTTTGCCAACAAGCGAATTGTGATTACAGGCGCGAGACAAAAAACGGCCGTGTTTTTCAACCGCTTTTTGCCACGAAAAGTGATCACGAAAGCGGTGAAGAGGATTCAAGCAAGGAGACTGTGAGGTCAAAGGTCAAAGCAAGCCTAAGAGCTAAGGACTACAGATTAGGGACTCGGCCTACTTCCGGCACCTAACGAGTGCCGCCGACGTTCGTTCGCTCCTCGTTCCTC
>DATFBW010000410.1:0-8168 GCA_035253645.1 Gemmatimonadaceae bacterium
TCTGCGTAGGGCAGCGTGACGTGGACGCGCTCGTCGCTTCCGTCGGCGCGCACGGACACGAGTGCGGTGAACCCTTCACCGCCGCCACTAGCGCCGGCGGCTCGTTGGCTGCGCTCCTCGGGATAGAACACACGCCCTTCAGGCCCAAACGACGGACGCATGAGCTGCCGGCGCGCGTTTCCGCTGGGACTCGCTCCTGAGGGACGATTCGCCGTAGCGACCGTGGTGACAGGCCCACCGGCGGCGGGAATCCGCACGACATCCCAGGCAACGTTATGCATCACCGTGCGCCCATGCAGCGTCGATCCGGATCCGCGCGCCACGATCACCGACTGGCCGTCAGGGCTCCACACCGGATGGATATACTCGGCGGCGTCGCTCGTAAGGCGTACTGCGCGACGCTCATTCAGCCCGCCTGAAACGCCCGCTTTCCACACGTGGCCACGCGCGGTATCGTCCCACGTCGTGAACACAAGCCAATTGCCATCGGGCGACCACGCCGGTGAGTACTCCAGCGCCTCCGGATTCCCGGACGTTAGGCGCCGAGGCTTGCCGTTAGGCAGGTCCATGGTATAGACACGGCCGACGGCTTGAAACGCCAGCCGCCTGCCATCCGGCGACGCGGTCGCCCAGCGGACGAATTTGACGCCGAGCGAGTCGTCCGAGATTCGAAATGAGCGATACGCCATCTCCGAGATCGTACGTCGGACGCGGGCAGTGAACGGGATAGTCCGCACCTGCCCGGTGCTCACGTCCACGCGACGCAACTTGCCGCCTTGCGACAGGACCAGGCCCCTTCCGTCAGCGGTCCATTTGTATTGCGGCAGCACGCCTAACGCTTTGGACCCGGACTCGATCATCGTTTCGATGGGATCCATGAGTACGCGTTCGGCACCGGTGCGCACGTCGCGCAGCCAGAGCGCGGTGCGCGGCCCAAAGCGATGGCCCTTGTACGAGATCGTGCCGTCGGGGATGGGGCGTGCGAACGCGATCCATCGTCCGTCCGGTGAAATCTCCGGAGCTGCCGCGCCGCCACTCGATATGCGTCCTGCCGCCGCACCTCCGGCTTCCCCCGCTGTGATGTCGACGATCGCCCCCGTTTTGAACTCGAAGCGGCGGAGCTGCAGGCCACCGGAAACAACATCCGTATTGTTCGTCCCGGCGGCGGCGTGGAAATACATGAAGCGGCCATCGGGCGAAACCGCCGGCCACTCGGCGCGCCGTACCTGATTGCCGATGAGCTCCGTGCCTTCGCCGCCGTCCTTGTGGTACATCCAGAGGCCGTTGCCGCCGCCGCCGCGTCCCGTGAACTCGCGCCTAACGATGATGTATTGTCCGTCCGGGGTCCAAGCCGGCTCATACGCGCGGACATCCCGGTTCGTGAAGACGGCGCGGGGGTTGCTCCCGTCGGCGTTCATGATCCACAAGTTGTTCTGGCCGCGCCGATCCGTAACGAATGCAATCAATCGGCCGTCGGGCGACCAGCGCGGTTGATAGTTGATCGCGACGCCGCTGTTCTGTGTTAGGCTTTGGGCCTCACCGCCATCCGCCGACACTCTATAGATGTGGCCGAGGAGATCGAACACGAGCCAGCGCCCGTCCGGGGATAGGTCGACCGCCATCCACGTCCCCTCGCTCGTTGTAAAATCGATCTCGCGTGTTTGTCCGCGAGCAGCGGTGACATCCCACTCGCGACCGCGCGTCGTATCCTGCTGCGCGGCGGAAGGGATCGCGACCGTAAGCACGAGCAGTGCACAGAAAGCCGGGGAGATCGGGGACATCTGAAGCTCCGCGTAGATCTGGTTAGCGCTCTTCTGAGCGCACAGTGAAGTCGAAACAGTCCGGTCGCGCATAGTGGCCACTGACGTCGAGCGTCATCTGCTCGCGCCTAACGTCATCGAGATCGATCTCGGTGACGAGGAGCGTTGCCTGCTCGAATATTGGGCCCGCCAGATACGATCCATTTGGGGCGATGATTGCGCTGCCGCCACGCATGACCCACGAGTCATCCTCGGGAGCTTTATCCGGGTGACGCTCCAGCTCCTTGGGTAACGCCCTCGCGCGCATGACGGCTCCCGCCGCCAGTACAAAGCAGCGCCCCTCGAACGCATAGTGGCGACTCGCGATCTGGTGCATCTCGTGCACGGTCGGCCATACAGCGACGTGAATTGTCTCTCCGCTGTCGTGTAGCGCCTGACGAGCGAGCGGCATCCAATGCTCCCAGCAGATCAAACCACCGATGCGGCCAGCCGGCGTATCCACAGCTTGGAGACCCTCTGAATCACCATGGCCCCAGACCATGCGCTCGGTGTAGGTCGGGACGAGCTTGCGGTGGTGATTCGCGAGCCGGCCGTCTGGCGTAAATGTGAGTAGCGAATTGTAGAGGGTTCCATTCCCCCGCCCTGCAGAAACGCGCTCACACACCCCGATGACGATCGTTAGGCCGAGCTCACGCGCAAGTGCGGCAAGCTGCTCCGTTTCGCTGCCACCTACAACGATGCTCGTCGCGGCGTACCGGGCAAAAACGTCTTTGACTGGTGCGTGATCCCACACCGCCACGTCGCGGCATACGTCGAGCCAGATTGGATATCCCGGAAGCCAGGTCTCGGGAAACGCGACGAGGCCGGCGCCTTCCTCCGCCGCGAGGCGCGCGTAGCGGACGCAGGTGTGCATCGCGGAGCCCGGGTCGACGGCCTCCGGTTGCGCGATCGCGACGGTCAGGCGAGTCACGGCAGCCTAACGGGTTTGCACGCCCCCCAGCTGCTCGCGCACCTCCCCAATTGCGCGTCGCAGGTCTGCCAATTCCGTGCGATGTGTCGCCGTCAGCGGATATAAAGAGCCTTGTTGCGCTCCTTCACCGTTGAAACCGCCGGCGAGACTATTGAGGCGCGACGCAATCGCGCGATTTCCCATCTGCAGCCGGCGCTGAATAACCGTCAAACGATTCACTTCCGCGCTGTCGCCTCGCGTTTGTGCATCGCGCCGACGAGTGACGGCGTTCGTGAGGATCTGCGCCACTTCGCGCTGCAGATCGCGCACTTCGACGAGCAGCGCCTCACGCTCGCGATGCTGTGCGAGGGTGAGCGGCAGCATGGGGTCTCCTTTGACGCGCACCGGACGCGAAGCCCGGAACGTTGCCGCCTCGATCACCACGGTGTATGTGCCGGGTGAAACGAACGGTCCGCGGTCCTCGATATTCTGCGGCGGCCGGGGCAAACTCATACGCCGAGCCTGTACGGTGTCGCGCTCGAATGGCGGTGGATCGTGCCGGAGGTCCCACACCGCACGATGAATGACCCCGGCGTCGCCGGGAACGTCGAACGTGCGGATGACCTTCCCGTTAGGCGCCCTAACGGTGACCTTCGCATCGGCCGTTTGTCCCAGATGGTAGTAAATGATCGCCCCTTCCGGGGGGTTCTCGCCGGCATACGCGCCCTGCGCGCGATTCGAAAAGTCCTGCCAGTACTGAAAGATCGTCGCGTCACGGATCGGGAACAGGTGTCCCTGAGCACGCGCGATGTTTGGCGACCAGTCGGCGAGCGGCGTCGCGTCGTCCATGATCCAGATGCTGCGTCCATGTGTGCCGATCACGAGATCGTTCGTCCGCGGATGGATCAGCAGGTCGTCGTACCGGGTCGTTGGCAGACTGCGGCCGAGTTTGTGCCACGTGGCGGCGCTGTCGGTGCTCACAAACAGGCCGTGTTCCGTCCCCGCAAACACGACATGCGCCTTCCCGCGCCACTCGTGCACGGTCCGCACCGAGCTGCCGTTAGGCAGGCCCGCAATGACAGGCTTCCACGTCTTGCCGAAATCGACCGTGCGATATACAAAAGGAGCGAAGTTGCCGTCGCGGTGCGCATCGAACGCCACGTACGCGGTGCCTCGCGCCGCGCCGGAAGCCACCACGCGGCTCACGAAGGTGCCGTTAGGCACGTCCGGAACATTCGCTACGACATTGGTCCACGTGCGGCCGCCATCGCGCGAGACCTGTACGTTCCCGTCGTCCGTACCCACCCAGAGGATCAGGGAGTCCAGCGGCGACTCGGAGATCGTCGTGATCTCACCGAAGGACGACTCGCCGTCATAACGAGACAGCGAGATGTTGCGGCCGAGGACTCCCATCAGCGGCAACGTATCACGGTCGATTTGGCGGGTGAGATCGTCCGTTCGTGTCCAGCTGTTACCGCGGTCGCGCGAGATGAAGAGCCGATTTCCGCCCAGGTACACGAGGCCGGAGCGGTGGCGCGACGCCACGATCGGCGCGGTCCAGTCGAAGCGATAGGGCCTCTCACCTTCTGGGGGCACCGGCCGGATGTCGAGCCGATCACCGGTCTCGATGTCCACGCGCTGAATGTTGGCGTTCTGCGAGCTGCTGTAAACGAAGCGCGCGTTGAACGGATCGGGTTGCTGATACATCCCGTCGCCGAAGCCGATCTGCCGCCAATCTTCATTGACGATGCCTAACCAATGGCGCGTCGCACTCGGTCCCATCCAGGAGTGGTTGTCCTGCATGCCCCCGTAGACGTTGTAGGGCTCCCTGTTGTCCGCGGCGATCGCATAGAACTGCCCGATCGGGATGTTGTTCATACGCAGCCACGTTTCGCCCATGTCCCAGGACTCGTGCAGGCCCCCATCGCCGCCTAACAAGACATGCCGGCCGTCGCGTGGATCGATCCACAGGGCGTGATGGTCCGTCTTGAGACCGACGTCATAGACTGGCGATGCCGGCAGGTTGCGGAACGTCCTTCCGCCATCCTCGCTGCGGAAGTTCGTGACTCCCAGAACCCAGACTCGGCGATTGTTGGATGGGTCCAGATAGATCTTGCTGTAATACATCGGCCGCGGATTCGTAGCACTCATCCGTCGCCACGTCTCGCCACCGTCTTCGGTGCGATATGTCCCGCTTTCACCGGCGTGCTCGATAGTTGCGTTGACGATGCGGCCGTTGTTCGCGGCGATGGCAAGACCGATGCGCCCCTTATCGCCGGCCGGAATGCCATTCGCGAGCTTCGTCCACGTCGCGCCACCGTCGGTCGTCTTGTACAGCCCGCTCCCCGGGCCGCCGCCATTCAACCCCCACGTTCGCCGCAGCCGCTGATAGGCGGCCGCGTAGAGCGTGTTGGAATCGTTAGGATCCATCACGAGGTCCACGACACCGGTGAGCGTGTCCACGAACAGGACCTTTTGCCACGTACGGCCCGCGTCCGTGGTTTTGAACACACCGCGATCCGCACTTGGTTTCCAGAGATTGCCTAACGCGGCGACATAGGCGACGTTTGCGTTCGTTGGGTGCAGCCGGATCTTGCCGATGTGGCGCGTCTCCGCGAGGCCGAGGTGCGTCCAGGTACGACCGGCATCGGTGGAGCGATACACGCCGTTTCCCCACGACGAGCTTTGGCGGTTGTTCTGCTCGCCGGTGCCTGCCCACACGATGTTGTTGTCGCCGTCGTGGATCGCAATGTCGCCGAAGGTGCTGACCGCCTGGTTATCGAAAATGGGAGCCCAGGTGGTTCCCTTGTTGGTCGACTTCCAGATCCCGCCCGACGCCGCGCCGATGTAGATCGTGCTGGCATCGCGAGAGGGGACCTCAATGTCATGGATGCGACCACCTAACGCGGCTGGTCCAATGGATCGAAAGTAAAGCCGATCGAACGGCGATTGGGCAGACGCCGCTGTTGTGAGAAGTGCCGCGATGACGAACGGCGCAACACGTGCGTGTGACATAGGGACAGACCGTTGGCGATGCTGGCGATTTGCACCGTGGCGCGCGCGGCGTCAAGCAAGATTCAAAGCGGCGCCGCTGTTTGATATGCCATCACACAGGATAGGCCGGCGCGTCACACGAGTCGCCCAACAGTGCCTGCGCGATCTCGCGCGGACGTGGCCGAAAGACGACCTCCTCAAGCTCCACGCGCTCGAACCGATCAAAACGAAACGTGCGTGGCTCACCACGCAGGTGATCGAAGGCGAGGAGGTACCAGGCGGGCCACATGATGAGAAGCGCGTGCGGCTCCACGCGTCGCGTCGATCGCACAGCCTTCTCGTTGATATAGTCCGCGCGGACAACCTGCTCGCGCACGAACGCGACCTGCATGTTGCGTGAAGCGACCGCGTTAGGCTCGGCGAACGAGCTGCGCACGACAGCCGAAGCGGGCCGGCCAACCAGAATGCGTTCCCGCAATGGACCAATCTGACGCCGCTCTGCCCTCGGGAATGCGTCCACGATCTTCTTGCGCGCGCGGCTCACCTCCGCAGCAAACATTGGGAAGCGCAGTTTTTCGCTCACCGCGAGACTGAGCAGCGTACATAACGCCTCCTCGCTGGACAGGAGAACCTTGCCCAGCCCCCAGCTCGCGTGGAGACGCATGCCACCGCCACGGCCACGATCGGCCTCGACCGGGTAACCGCGCTCTCGCAAATGGGCGAGGTCGCGAAATACGCTGCGTTGGCTCACACCAAGCTCGCGCGCCAGCTCCGCCGCGACGATGCCAGGGCGGTCGCGCAAAATGCGAGCGAGCAGATCCAGCCTATCGATCCGATGCATGAACGAAGATCCGATCAAATATGCCAGAAAGTGACATAGTTGATTTTACTCTGGAGGACACACCAGTCCAGAGGCCCATCATGAATACCACTGCCGATATCCGCAGTTTTCACGTCATCATCGATGCTCCCGCGCCAGTCGTCTTTGCGTTCATCCGCAACGTGGAAAACCTGGCGCAATGGTCCGTGCACTTCGCCAAAGGAGGTGTGCAGCTCGATCGCGATGGCGGAGCTTACGTCGAATCGCCCGCGGGCAGAGTGTACTTCACAATCACTGGGGACGAAGCAACCGGTGTGATCGATTGGTGGAGCGGCCCGAGCAAGACCATCCTGAAACGCTGGCCGACACGAGTCGTGGCGTTATCGGAAGGAAGGACACTCTACCAGGTGACCGCTCTTCTCTCGTCCGACGAAGCCGGGATGCCGAACTTGGAGCAGATTTTCGACGACGAGCTCGGTGCGATCAAGCGGATCGTTGAAGAACAGGGTGTCATCGCATGACCACGGTGCTGCAGGGCGCGGACGAGATCATTGTAGCCGCGCCCGCGCGCATGGTATGGGCGATTCTGGAAGACGGGAGTCGTCTCGTCGAATGGATGCCGCTCGTTATGCGGACGGACGCAGGACGTGAGGTCGCAGGCGCCGTTAGGCACTGCCACGTGAGCTTCGCGGGCCGGAGCGGCGACGTCGTCGAGCGTTGCGTCGAATTTACACCGCACCAGCGCATCATGTGGCGGATGGAATCCGAAACACTTGGATTCTCACGCCACTTCGCGGACTTTGGTTTTGGTTTCATAATCGAGCCGCAGCGCGGCGACGTTACTCGTGTGCGAACCGAGACCTATTATCGGCCGAGGGGGATTGTCGCTTCGATGCTGAACCGCATGATGTTGCGGCGCAAATATCGCGCGGTGCGGCGGATGGCGCTCGCAGGACTCAAGCGACTGGCGGAAGCGCAGCGGGCCGTCTGAATAGGGACGCCGGAAAGCAAGGCGCGGGGCGCGGGGAGCGAGGAGCAGGGGGATGGCCCGACTGGCAATATCTGTCTCCCGCTCCTTGCTCCTCGCTCCAGTTACTCGTACCGCAACGCTTTTATTGGATCAACACGCGATGCTCGGCGCGCCGGTAAATAGCCGGCTCCGAGCGCGACCAACGCGAGTAGTAGTGCCGAAAGACCCAACACCACCGGGTCGTGACCCTGGAGCCCAAACAGGAGCGATCGTGCGGCACGCGCGAGCCCGAGCGCGGCGGCGATACCGATCACGCCTCCAATGAGCGTGAGCAGGCCGACCTGCTTGAGCACCATGCGACGCACCGTCCCGCCGTGCGCGCCTAACGCCATCCGCACTCCGATCTCGCGCGTACGCTGCGCGACTGTGTACGCCAACACTCCGTACAAGCCGATGGCGGCGAGGAGCGTTGCGAGGATCGCGAAGGACGACGACAACTGGCCGATCATCCGGTCCATGAAGACATTCTCGCGCACCTGCTGCGGCAGCGTCCGTAATTCCTCGACCGGCAGGTTCGGATCCAGGCGCGCGATCAGCATGGGGATCGTCCGCAGTAACTCGGTGGGACTCAGAGATGTGCGCACGTAGAAGTTCATGAAGCCGACGCGCTCGTCC
>DATFBW010000411.1:0-12372 GCA_035253645.1 Gemmatimonadaceae bacterium
CGACAATATTGGGATCTGTGCGAGCGGACCGTATACGTAGTGATCGGGCGGCCGCTCGAGGCTTTGATGTCTGACGGTGGCTACGACACCGACAATTGTGCGCCATTGGATGTTTTCGCGGCTACCAACTGCGATCCGCGCACCGATCGGATTGCTCCGCGGCCAGTAGCGATCGGCTGTGCTCTTGTCGATGATCGCGACCAGCGGCGCACCGGTACGATCATTCGCCGTAAACGTGCGGCCGCTGAGCAGCGGTGTGCCGATCGCATCGAAATAGCTGTCGCTGACGCCGCGGACGCTGGCCACAGGAATCGGTTCGCCGGTGGCGGGCTCTTTTCCTTCGACGACGAACTCTTGCTGATTGTTATTCGCGCTGAAGGGCGCCGTGGAGCTCAGGCCGATCGCGCTGATTCCGGGAACGTTTTGCAAGGTTCCCACCAGCCGTGCGACGAATGCTTCATGCGTCGGCCGGGAGCTGTACTTGTTCCAGGGGAGGGAGACGCGGCCCACGGTCACCTGCTCAGCTCGAAATCCGGGGTCGACGCCTAACAAGTTGCGCAAGCTGTGGAGCATCAGGCCGGCGCCTACCAGCAACATGAGTGAAAGGGCCAGCTGCGCCACGACGAACAGATCGTTGAGCTGCCGAGCGGATTTGTCGCTCGTGGTGCGAAGGCCCTCTTTGAGGGCTGCGGCGACGGTCACGCCGGCTCCACGGAGAGCCGGAATGGCGCCGAAGAACATCCCGGCGACGAGCGCCGTTGCGACTGTGAACAGCAGCATCGTTACGTCGAGGCCGACGCTTCCGATATGCGGAACGCGCTCGACGATGAACGGGTTGGCCGCGCGCATCGCGACGACTGCAAGGAGCAATCCGCCCAGAGCGCCGGTTGTGGACAGACAGAAGCTCTCGAGCAGCAGCTGCCGGACGATGCGCCGCGGACTGGCGCCTAACGAGCAGCGCACTGCGAGCTCCCGCTGACGGTCGGCCGTGCTCGCGAGCAAGAGGTTAGCCAGGTTCGCGCAGGCGATCACGAGCACCATCGCGGCGGCGCCCAACAAGAGCAACAATGGTTGCCGTACGTCACCCACCAGATGCCGCGCCAACGGCCGCACGATGGTACCCCGGCGCTCTGACGGCGGCTCGCGCGGCCGCCCTTCCCGCTCGGCCCAGAAGTCGGCATTCAGCGCATCGACCTCGCGGGCCATCGTTTCCGTGGTCGAGCCCGGCGTTAGGCGGCCGATGGCGTCATAGCACCAGCAATTGAGCGACTGGGGATCGATGGACATCGGCGTCCATAACGCCGCCCCGCTGGGGAATTCGAAGCCGGGACGCATGACGCCCACCACCGTCATCGGAACGTTGTCGAGCGTGAGCGTCTGTCCGATGATGGTGGAGTCCGCAGCAAAGCGTCGCTGCCAGAGGCGATCGCTGAGGATCACCGCCTGCTCGTTTCCGCGCGTGTACTCTTCGTTCAGGAATGTGCGTCCCAACTGCGGCGTCACGCGGAGGACGCGAAAGAACTCGGCGGTCGCACTCACGCCGTTCAGTCGCTCCGGGTCGCCGCGTCCACTGAACGTGAAATCGCTGCGGCCGTACATCGCCAACGGCTGCACCGCACGCAGGCGCTTGTGATAATAGTCGTACAGGGCCTCCGGGTAGTTGACAACCGGCAGTCCTTTCTCGGGCGCCGTGCCCCAGAATGTCACGAGCTGCTCGCTTTGTTCGAAGGGGAGCGGCCGCACGAGGAGTGCGTTCACGTAACCGAAAATCGCCGTGTTGACGCCGATGCCGAGGGTGAGGGTGATCACAGCGATCAGCGTTAGGCCAGGACGCTTACGGAGAGCGCGAACCGCGTAACGGAAGTCCGCCCGAAGCCCACCAAACCACCCGGGGCGTTCAGTTCCACCTAACGGCGAGCTGTGTTGGCGCTTGCGGTGACCGGCCAGGGCGTCGCTCAGAGCCCGGTCGCTCAGGCCATCAGCGAGGAGTATTGTTTCGGCCGCGTTAGGGGGGATGCCCTGACTCGTGAGCTCGTGAAACCGGTCCTCCAGGTGTCCGCTCAGCTCCTCGACGATGTCCGCCTCGACCGTGGGGTCGAGGTCGAGCGCGGCGAGTCGCTCTCTAACGATCCGCTTCCAGTCAGGCATATTCAGGCGCCACTACGCGCCGGACGGCGCGCACGAACTCTTCCCAGGTCCGCTGTTCAGCGGCGAGGACCTTTTTACCTTCCGCCGTTAGGCGATAATGGCGACGGCGCCGTTCCCCCGGGTTCTCGACCCACTTCGCCTGGACCCATCCACGTTCCTCGAGCTTGTAGAGGAGTGGGTATAGAGAAGCGACGTTGAATCGCAGTGCGCCTTTGGAGCGTGCTTCGATCAGCTTGGAGAGCTCGTATCCGTGGCGCGCCCGATGCTCGAGCAGCGACAGGATGATGAACTCGGCGCTTCCCTTTTTGAGCTCGCTGGCGGGCATCTGAACCATCGGTGTCTTATATGATGGAGTCCAATATATCGGCCTCCATTACAAGACACCAGCAAGCGCCGGACGGTTGCTCGGTCGCCCTACGCGGCGTTTCCCCCAGCCGGCGCGGCGCCGAGTTGGCGGAGCACGTCCGGATACTGGGGATGCGACTGGAGCGGATCGAACAATGGGTCGAAGAAGTTCTCGGCGAGCAGCTCGTCGCGCTCGGCAATGCCGCGATTGACCCACGTCATCGCCGCCGTCAGATCGTCGCGTCCCGTGTACGCCACGGCGAAGGCGAACGGCGTTACCCGCTCAACCTGCGCACGGGCAACCAGTTCCGCGAGCAGGCGATCGCTCCGTGTGCGATCCCCGACGCGCGCTAACGCATAAGTGTGTGCGGCGTGCGCGAAGGCGTAGAATCCGCCCAATTCCAACGCCTTGCTCAGAGCGAGGCTCGCGGCTTCGTAGTCGCCCGCACCAATGAGAATCAGCCCGCGGATGAAATGCGCGTGCGCATAATGTGGATCGAGCTGCAAAACCTGCTCGATTTGCGCGAGCGCGTCGGCGGATCGCCTAACGAGATGCAGGATCCACGCAAGCTCCGTAGCGGTGATGCGCGAGACCGGATCCAGCTCCCGTGCCACTTGCATCGCGCGCAGTCCCTCGTCGAGTCGCCCGCGGCCCGCGAGGAAGTCGGCATACCAGTGGTGCGCCGTCGAATACGCGGGGTTGTACGCGATCGCTTTGCGAAAGCTCGCTTCAGCTTCTGGCCAGTTCCACTCATAGAGCATCGTGCCATACGCGAGCGACGTGTGCGCGTCAGCGAGCGTGGGGTCCAGGGCGAGGGCGCGCGTGGCCGCCGAGCGCGCATTCGGCCACGCCTCGTTAGGATGAGTGCTGGTATACATCGGCAAGGCGAGCGACGCGTCGGCCAAGCCGGCAAACGCGCGAGCAAACTCCGGGTCTCGCGCGACAGCCTGCTCAAAGTAGCGAACGGCTTCCGGTATGCTCTTTTCGGTGCGCTGATTCCAGGCGAAGCGCCCCTTCAGGTAAAGCTCGAGCGCGAGCGTGTCCTGCGTCGGCGCTTTCGTGGCCGGTACACTGGCTTCGTTCGCAAGCTCGACCTGGAGCGCCGTCACTATCGCTCGCGTGATTTCATCCTGTACCTCGAATACGTCGCCGACTTCGCGATCGTATCGCTCCGACCAGCGCTCATATCCGTCTTTGCTATCGACCAATCGGGCGGCGACGCGCAGTCGTTGTCCTGCCCTGCGCACGCTCCCTTCGATGATGGTGGCGACGCCGAGGCGCGTTGCGATCGTGCGAGCGTCCAACCCCTTTTCCTTGAACGCGAAGCTCGACGTGCGCGCCGTCACGCGGAGGGTTTTGAGCCTGGAGAGCGCATAGATCAACTCCTCGGTCATGCCGTCGGAGAAGTATTCGTCGTTAGGGTCTCCACTAAGGTTGCTGAAGGGAAGCACGGCGATCGACTCGCGCGGGGGTGCGATAGATACCGATGGCTCGACGCGCGCACCGCTCGCCTCGAGCGCCGCGAGGACTTCCGCGGCGTTCGCCGGCCGATCCGACGGATCCTTGGACAGGCAGCGCCTAACGAGTTGTGCCAGGGCCGGCGGTATACCCTGGGCCTCCTCGAGCGCCGGCGGCTCCTCCATGAGATGTGCGCGCAGCAACTCGTGCGGCGTTCGCTTCGCGGCAAACGGGTGCACTCCCGACAGCAACTCGTGCGCGAGGATACCCCACGCATACAGGTCCGCCCTGTGGTCGATAGCAGGATCTGCGGCTGCCTGCTCGGGAGCCATGTAAGCAGGCGTTCCGAGCATCGTCCCGATGTGTGTCAGAGTGCCATTGCGCGGAACACTGCTCGCGTCGCTGATCGCCTTTGCGACGCCAAAGTCAGTGACGACGGCCGTGTCGTCCGCGATGAGAACGTTCTCGGGTTTGATGTCGCGGTGGACGACCCCGTGCTTGTGAGCGAAGGCAAGCGCCTTCGCAATGTCGCGCAGGATGTGCGTGGCCTCCGAGACAGGGGTCGCTCCAGATGCCATGCGCGCTCGAAGCGACTGTCCCGCGACGAACGGCATGATGAAGTACGGCAGACCGGCGCTCGTCCCGGCCGTGTGCACGGGAACGATGTTCGGGTGCTGGAGGCTCGCGATAAGTCGCACCTCACGCGCAAAGCGCTCAGCCGAAATACCATGGGCGAGCTCCGGTGCGAGCACTTTGACTACGACCTTTCGGTTGAACGCGATCTCCCGTGCAAGGAAAACGCGCGACATGCCACCGCCGCCGAGCTCCCGTTCTATCGTATAGGCGCTACCCAGCGTGCGTTGAAGGTCCGCTTGCAGATCGCCAGACAATCGCCGCGGGGAGAGAAGGGCGTCAAGTCACGTTAGGCGATCGCTCGACCGGCTCTTGCTTCCACAAGCGCGGGATCAACACGATCAACCCAATTCCAGTGACGATGAAGATCGCCAGCCACACGAGACCTTGGCCGGTCCGCCCGTAAATGAAACTCCCCGTGCCAAAGAGGCCGGCGTACACGAAGAAGCAGCCGACAATCCAGCCTAACAATGCCGTCGTGAGCGAATCGGGGGAGGCGGGCAGGTTCATCTCGTCACGAATTGCTTTCCACCCCGGTCCCGCTGGGCGCACCAAAGCGTAAAACGAGCGCAACGTTGCGCCGTCGGTCGGTCGCGCCAGATAGGTCGCGATCAACCAGATCACCGTGGTAGCTGCGACTGTCACGATGAGCGAGATATGCGCCGCGACCTCATAACCCATTTTGCGCGCGATGAAGAAGCCAAATGCGATCACGAAGGAGCCGATCATCGCTGCGATCTCGCTCCACGCGTTGATGCGCCACCAGAACCAGCGCAGGATGTAGATGAGGCCCGTGCCCGCACCGATAGACAGGATGAGGTTGAATGACTCCGAAGCGGTGGTGAGGACGAACGTCAATGATGCCGCGGTGACCATCAGCAACGCCGTCGTTATGCGCGCCACGAATACGTAGTGTCGTTCGCTCGCGTCGGGCTTCACGAACCGTCGGTAGAAATCATGCACCAGGTATGAGGTTCCCCAATTGAGGTGCGTCTCAATCGTGGAGCGGTACGATGCGAGAATGCCGGCGACCATGGCTCCCAGGAATCCAGCGGGCAGGAAGCGCAACATGGCCGGATATGCCATGTCGTGGCCGATGAGCGCAGGATCCACGTATGGATAGGCGCGCGCGATGTCGCTCAGTTCTGGATATACGAGTATTGAGCACAGAGCGACGATGATCCAGGGCCATGGTCGCAGCGCGTAGTGCATAACGTTGAAAAGAAGCGTGCCGGTGACCGCGTCCTTTTCACTGCGTGCAGCGAGCATGCGTTGCGCGATGTAACTCCCACCACCCGGCTCGGCTCCAGGATACCAAACGGACCACCATTGAATTGTGAGGGGGATGATGAGCACTGCCAGCGCGACGTTCCAGTTATTGGAGAAATCGGGAAGGAAATTGATCTGCTGCGGCTGCACCTTGGCGATGAGTCCGGAGAAGCCGCCGACCTCTGGCTGCTGCAGCGCGAAGTAAGCGACGGCGAAGGTGCTGCCCATTGTGATCACGAACTGCAGCGAATCGGTGACAAGCACCCCCCACAATCCCGAAACCGAAGCGAAGAAGATCGTCATGACAGCCGCGAGAGTGAGCGTTTGCCACGCGGGCCAGCCTAACAACACACTCCCGAACTTGACGGCGGCGAGGTTTACCGTCGCCATGATCACGCAATTGAAGAAGAGACCGAGGTAGATGGCGCGGAACCCGCGCAAGAACGTGGCCACTTTGCCGGAATAGCGCAGCTCATAGAACTCGAGGTCAGTGATGACCCGGGAGCGGCGCCACATCTTGGCGAAGAAGAACACCGTCAACATTCCCGTCAGCAGGAACGACCACCAAGCCCAATTGCCAGCGACACCGCCCTCGCGCACCATGTTCGTCACGAGGTTGGGCGTGTCGGTACTGAAGGTGGTCGCGACCATGGAGACGCCGATGAGCCACCATGGGGCAGCGCGTCCGGATGTGAAGAACTCCGTGGTATTGGCGCTCGCTCGGCGATAGAAGAAGATCGCCGGAATGAAGGAGATGACGATCGATGCTGCGACGATCCACCAATCGAGGGCGACGAGGTTCACGTTAGGGCCCGCTGAGGGTTGGCGTTCGGGGACGTGGTCGCTATGGCTGCGTGCCAAAACTAAGAGGAAAACGACTTTTCACCACATATCGCAACGGCTTTTCACTGCGGAGGACGCAGAGAAGAGCTTTTTCACCGCGGAGAACGCAGAGAACGCAGAGGTAGCGCAGAGAACTTCTTTTTGTTTCCCCCCAACCCCACCCGTTCTCGTGGCCTCTCCGAGTGCGTCTCTCGCTAAGGCTTATGACGACGTTAGGCTGTCTATCAGAGAACTGCTTTCACCGCGGAGGACGCAGAGGACGCAGAGAAGTGCTTTTCACCGCGGAGACGCAGAGAACGCAGAGGTCCGCAGAGGACCACGTTTTTTAGGCCCCCGCCCCCCCCGGTTTTAGTTCACACTTCCTCTACGCAAGCGTGCGTTCTCTGCGGTGAATAAACGCTTCTTACGGTAAGGAATTGCGATCCAAGACGGGTGGGGCTGGGGGAACTTTAAAAGCCGTTCTCTGCGCTACCTCCGCGTTCTCTGCGTTCTCCGCGGTGAAAAGCACTTCTCAGCGTCCTCTGCATCCTCTGGGACGAATAGACGACCTTCGCCACCCAGCGCATATTCGGATGTGGTTGTTCTCGAGCCCGGGAGATGTCGTATGCGGTTGATAGCAGGAATCGCCCTCGCGGTAAGCACCGTCGCGGTGCAGGCCCAGGAAGTCATCTTGCGACCTAACAACGGTGCCACGCCTCTCGCGTTAGGCACCACCCAGGGTGTGCGCGCCAATCGGCTCGTCATCCGCGGCGCGACCGTCCTGAGCGGACGCGGCTCCCCAGGGTCGAACCGCGCCATGCCGCCGGAAGGCCCGCTCGACATCATCATCGAAAACGGCGTCATCACTGACATCGTTCTCATGGACGCGGTGAACACGGCCGGGTACGGACGCAACTTCCAGCGCGCAACCGGTGACCGCGTGATCGACGCTACCGGAATGTTCGTGATGCCGGGATTGGTCGAGATGCACGCGCACCTGCCGAGTCCTAACGGGGAATACGGGACGCGCGCGCTGGACTATGCCTATCGCCTATACCTGGGCCACGGCGTTACAGCCGTGCGTGACGCCGGCACGGGAGCTGGTCTCAAACTGATGACGGAACAACGCGCGCAGAGCGCGGCGAATACGCTCATCGCGCCCCGACTCGTGCTCTGTCAGCGCTGGCCGCTGCCGCTCAGGCGCTGGGATGTAGGAAACACGCCAGAGAAGGCACGAGTCATGGTTAGGCAGTTCAAAGAGCTTGGCGCTGATTGCGTCAAAGTCAGCAAAAGTCCCGGTCACTACCCCGACGTGCTCGCAGCGATTGCGGACGAGTCGAAGAAGTTAGGCATCTGGGTCATGACGGACCTCAAGGTCTCGGAGAGTGATGCGCTCGTGGCATCGAACGCCGGTGTCCGGTCCATCGAGCACTGGTACGGCATCCCGGACGCCGCGCTCAAAGGCTCGCAGAACTTCCCGACGGACTACAACTACTGGGACGAGCTGGATCGCTTTCGTTATGCAGGTTTGCTCTGGTCCGAAGCCGACAAGGATTCGGCCGCCCTGCGGCGAGTCATCACTACTATGATAAAGAACGGGACCAACTGGGATCCTACGATGTCGGTGTACGAGGACAACCGCGACGTGTGGCGCAACGTGACGATGCCGGTCAAAGAAACGCTCATGCATCCGAGCGAAGCGGCTGCCGGTCCCGATTCCACGGTTCACGGCGCATTCAAGCGCGAATGGAAGACGTCCGACGAGATCAACTGGAAGAAAAACTTCCAGATCTGGATGAAATGGGTCCTCGAGTTCCATCAGCGCGGCGGAATCCTAACGGCGGGAAGCGATGAAGGGGGCATCGGTGGCGTGGGCATGATCCGCGAGCTGGAGCTGATGCAGGAAGCGGGCATCCATCCCATCGATGTCGTAAAAATCGCGACCACGAACGCGTATCAAACGTTAGGCTGGGACAAACACTGCGGGATCCGCGTCGGCTGCGCCGCGGACATGCTCGTGATCAACGGCAACCCGATCGACAACTTCAAGGTGCTGTATGGCCGCGGGTACGGCGTATATGGTCTCGTGCCCCGGAACGAGCAGTGGAAGCACGGCGGTGTCGCGTGGACGATAAAGGATGGGGTTGTCTTCGACGCCCAGGCCCTCCTCCGCGAGGTGGAGTGGTACGTGCAGCAGGAGAAACAGCGGCTTTCGACCAAGGCGACGACGTCGCCCGGTTAACGCTTCGCGCCTGTTCTGCGTCTAATGGTAGGCTCGGCCTGAGCCGTTCGACGCAGCACGTCCCTAGCTCGTTCTCACATGACGTCGATGTCCTTCGCTCGCATCGCGCGAGCGTGTTTCTTCGTCGCTGCGCTCGCGAGCGCAGCCTCTAGCGCCGCTGCCCAGATTGGCGCCACCACGGACATCGTGACGGGTGTCGTTCGGCGGGAAGGGAATATCCCCGTTGAAGGCGCGCAGGTGGAAGTCATGTCCGTCGAAACGAGTGTCACACGCCGCGCGCGCACAAACGCGCAGGGGCGCTTTACCGTGCTCTTTCCGGATGGCGGTGGTCAATACCGGGTCACTGTGCGCGCGTTAGGCCTGGCGCCACAGGAGCTTATGCTCACGCGTGAGGCGGATGAAGACCGGCTCGTCGCCGAAATAACCATGACCGCCAACCCCACGCAGATCGCCGGCGTCACGATCCGTGGGCGGCAAGAGCTCCCGCGCGATACCGAACGTCCGACGCCTGGCTCGACCGAACGCATGATGACGACGGACCAAGCGGCACGCCTTCCGATCGACCCGGGCGACCTAACGGCCCTGGCGCTGCTTGCGCCTGGCGTGGTGAGCATTCCAGGGAACGACACGACACCTAACGCGGTGTCGATCGCGGGTCTGGGGCCTGGCGCCAACAACATCACGCTCGACGGCCTTTCGTTCGGTGCGGCGCAAGTTCCCCAGGAAGCCGTGCGCAATACGCGCGTCATCACCTCGACGTATGACGCGGGGCGCGGCCAGTTTTCAGGCGGCGTGATCTCGTCCACGACGCGGAGCGGTACAAATCGCATGCAGGGGAACTTTTCGTACGCGCTGCGTGACCGCGATCTGGCGATCGAAGGTGAGGACCCTTCGCCCGCGACGCAGGGCTATACGCAGAACCAAATCTCGGGTGGACTTGGCGGCCCGATCGTTCGCGACCGGCTGTTCTGGTTCGGATCCCTGCAGCTGAGGCGTCGCGATGACGTTGTCCCGTCGCTGGCGAACGCGGACAACGAAACGCTCACGCGCTTTGGTGTGAATCCGGATTCCGTAAACCGATTCACCGGCTTGCTCACGCAATACGGCGTAGCCCCCTTTGCGATCGCCGCCGACGACAGGCTCTCGGACAACTTCTCGGGAATCGTTAGGCTCGATTACATGACCGAAAACGGACAGACGTTTTCGCTGCGCAGCGATTTTCGCTGGAGCGATACGGATCCCTCGCGGATCGGACCACTGTCGCTCCCGCAAACAGGTGGCAACAACCGGAATTGGGGAGGGGGCATTGCCGCGACGGTAACGTCGAATTTCGGCGGCCGCTTTCTGAACGAGCTGAAAGTCTATGGCTCGCGGGATCGGCGTACCGGGCGTCCATTGCTCGTTCTGCCAGCCGGCCGCGTGCAGGTCGCATCCGAGCTGGATAACGGCGAGACCGGGATCGCGACCCTAACGTTCGGCGGAAATACGGGCTTGCCGCAGGACGGCGAAACGAAGGCGCTCGAGGCAACCAACGAAGTCTCCTGGCTCACCGACAACGGGGCGCATCGCTTCAAGCTTGGCGCGCTGATCAATGTGTCGCAGTTCACTGAAGACGTGACAACGAACCGCTGGGGGACGTTCACGTTCAATTCGCTGGCGGACTTCGAAGCGGGACACGCCTCCATGTTCACGCGGACCCTAACGCCACGCCTGCGAGAAGGGGCCGGAACGAATGCCGCCATCTACCTCGGTGACGTGTGGCGCGTGTCGCGGGCCTTCCAGGTGACGTATGGCGCGCGCGCAGAAGGTTCGCGTTTCGGCAAGACGCCGGAATTCAATCCTGCGGTCGAGCAGACGTTCGGCTATCGCACAGATCACGTGCCTACGGATTTCAGGATCAGTCCGCGCGCAGGCTTCACATGGACCATGAACCGCCAGCTGCCGAGTGCGCGGCCAGGCGGACCGCCGCGATTTGGACCTCCGCTGCTGATCGTGCGCGGCGGTCTTGGTGAATTCCGCAGCGCACCGTCGACACAGCTCGTAGCGGCTGCAGCCGGCGCGACTGGTTTGCCGAACAACGAATCGCAGCTGATCTGCATCGGTAGCGCGGTGCCGGAAGCCGACTGGTCGCAGTTCGTGGCCAATCCGGCGGCGGTACCCACACAGTGCGCCGGGGGCCAGGCGAGCCAGATTCCTACCTCGCGACCTAACGTCGCAGTGTTCGGCGGCGACTTCTCCGCTCCACGCGCGTGGCGCGCCTCGTTAGGCGCGCAGCGGCCGTTGCTGCAGCGCTACAACCTGAACGTCGAGCTGTCCTACGCGCGCGGCATCGCGCAGACCGGTTACCGGGACGTGAACCTGCTGGACGCGGCGCGCTTCACGCTGCCTGGCGAAGGAAATCGGCCGGTCTTCGTGGATGCGTCCACGATCGTTCCCACCACGGGCGCGACGTCGTTCCTGGCCTCGCGCGTGGATCCCGACTTCGGGCAGGTGCTCGTCACCAGCTCCGACTCCAAGAGCGACTCGAGGCAGGTGAGCGTCTCGTTAGGTGGAATCACGACGCGTGGTGCGATCTTCAATGTCTCGTATACGCTGGCTCGCGCGAAAGATCAGGGGAGCGGCGGCGGATTCGGGCGCTTCGGCGGCGGGGGCGGTGGCTTCGGTAATGCCACGACTGCCGGCAACCCCAATCTGCGTGAGTGGGCGACGAGCGACTTTCAGCGCACTCACACGTTCGTCACCACGGTTACGTGGCCGTTCGGGCAAGGCGTGGAGGTCACGGCGTTCGGTCGCATGACCTCAGGCTCCCCGTTTACGCCGATGGTCGGGAATGACATCAATGGCGACGGCGCTCGGAATGACCGTGCTTTCCTGTTCGACCCCGGCACAGCGAGCGACCCGACGGTTGCCGCGGGGATGCAGCGGCTCCTTTCGACGGCGCCTGACGCGGTGCGCAACTGCCTAACGGAACAGCTGGGACAGGTGGCGCAGCGCAACTCGTGCACGGGCGTGTGGCAGCCGTCGCTGGACTTCCAGCTGAACTGGCGGCCCAACTTCTGGGGTCTGAACCGGCGGCTCGCCATCTCCGTGGTCACCGTGAACACGTTAGGTGGGCTGGATGAGCTCTTCCACGGCTCCAGGAACCTGCGCGGGTGGGGTCAGTTCCGCGGGCAGGACAACACGCTGCTGTACGTGCGTGGCTTTGACGCGGGCACGCAGAGCTATCGCTACGAGGTGAACGAACGCTTCGGCGCCGCGCGCAATGGCGCCAACGGAATCCGCGTCCCCTTCCAGCTCGGAATCAACGCGCGCTACACGTTAGGCCCCGACCGCATGCGCGAGATGATTCAGGCGATGCGCGGCGGCGGCGCGGGGGGAGGTCGCGGCCCCGGCGGCCCGGGCGGAGGGGGTGATGGAGCACGCGCCTTCAATCCGGGCAACATGGCCGAGATGG
>DATFBW010000412.1:0-3314 GCA_035253645.1 Gemmatimonadaceae bacterium
GGGACCCGTGCGCACGCCTAACGAATCCTACGTGTTCCGGACGCTGTGGGACCTCGGGACTGTCATCATGAACGGCACAGACGTGCCGGTGGAAGACGCAAACCCCATCGCCAGCTTTTACGGTATGGTGTCGCGCAAGACGCGCGACGGCACAGTATTCGTTCCGGCACAGCGCCTAACGCGTGCGGAAGCGCTCAAATCGTATACGCTGAACGGTGCGTACGGCGCGTTCCAGGAGAAAGATCTCGGCTCGATCTCCGTGGGGAAGCTCGCTGACATCGTCGTGCTCTCGAAGGACATCATGACCATTCCCGAGGAGCAGATCCCGACCGCTCGGGTCGTGTACACGATCCTCGGCGGCAAGATCAAGTACCAGCAGACACTCCCGTAACGCGCTGCTGCAGTCGATTGATCTCACGCGGGACGCGCGCGTGCACATCGGATTGCTGGCGTGCGACGAGGTCGCTGAGCGCTTCCGGCATATCGCGGGTGGTTATCAACCGATGTTCGGGCGCCTGCTCTCGCCGCACATTCCCGATTTGCGCCTAACGCGATTCGACGTGCAGGCGGGCCACATGCCAAAGGATGCGCGGACGTGCGACGCCTGGATCACGACCGGATCGCGCGCGTCCGTCTATGACGACGCGCCGTGGATCCGCACGGTGGAAACGTTTGTTAGGCAGGTCGCGGAGTCCGACCGGCCATTCGTCGGCATCTGCTTCGGGCATCAACTGCTCGCGCGGACGTTAGGCGTCGAGGTGAAGCGTGCGGCGGAAGGATGGGGGGTGGGAGTCCTGCCGATGAATGTCGTGAGCAGGCAGGACTGGATGACGCCTGCGCGTTCCACCGTGCGCCTGCAGTACATGCATGGCGATCAGGTCACCTCACTGCCGGTCGGAGCGACCCTGCTCGGCGCGGCGCCGCATTGTCCCGTGGCGATGTTCCAATGGGACCAGAACCTTTTAGGGATCGAGGCGCATCCTGAATTCCCGGCGGCATATGCTCGCGCTCTCATCGAGGATCGCCGCGCACGTATTGGCGAGCAGGTGGCCGAGGACGCCCTCGCGAGAGTCGATGAGCCTACGGATTCCGATGTCGTGGGCGGCTGGATCGCCCGTTTCTTCGCCGCACGTCAATCTGGTCGTTGAGGCGTTAGGCATAATTGCTTTTCACCGCAGAGACGCGGGGAACGCGAAGCACTGCCGCAGAGAACTGAAAGGATGAAGGAAAAAATACAGAAGGTCTCCGCCTTGTCGCTTTACCAGTCCGCGTGAGTCCGTGGTGGAGCATTTGATCTTTCCGGATTTGATGCGCTAAGATCAAAAGCTCTCGTCTCCGCGGTGACGGGTTGCAGCGTGCCTAACTACGCTCGCCCGCGTGCGGACGTGAGGGCGGTTTCCATCACATCCGGCGCAACGACACCCATTCCGATAAGCAGCGTCAGAAAGTCGAAATAGTTCCAACCTTCGACAAGTTGCCCGTCACGGACTCGGACCGTGGAGCTGCCGGCGAGCCGAAGAGGACCGCGTCCGTCGGCGGCGGTGACCTGTACGTCGACGAGACTCGTTGCGTAATCCCCGGACTCGAGCACGTGGTGGACGTTCACGCGAACTGTGGGAAAAGCAGCGCGGTATGCGCGATAGAACGACCGAAATGCATCTCGTCCTACGAGATCTCCCGCGGCAAGACCGTGGGCGACCATATCGGGCGCAAGCATTTCATCGATTGTCGATTCAATGCCTTTCTCCCACAGATCTTCAAACCATTTGTGGACGAGCTCCGTTTTCGTCACAGGTCACCTCCGAACACCTGATAGGGAGGAGCGCCGCAGTGGGCAGTTGTTCCAACGCCTAACGCCTGCTTGGGCTTATGAAGATCAAAAGCGCACCACGGACGCACACGAAAGCCAAAGCAACAAACACGGACCTTGTGCTTTTTTTAGTAACAGTCTCCGCGTCCGTTGCTGTTCGTTCGCGTCTGTCCGTGGTGGAGTAGAAGCAGACTTGCGAGACCACATCACCACCTGAGTCACGCGGGAGGTCCGCATCCCCGGGTTACCGTCTCCCGGGCCGATACTCGCGCTCCAGATTCGCCTTGATCTCCTCGAGCGTGAACCACGCCGGCCGGAATTGGCCACGCGCGTACAGCGGAGCCTGATCGAAATAGTGCGGGGACTGCGGATCGCCGCTTGCTCCCATCGTATGAACAGCGAGCCGCCGCACGGTCGCACCGAATTCCACCACGCTGACGTACGATCCGCCCGCCACTCCATAACGCCGCCGTTGGCCCGCCGACGGCTGTGCAGCGTATGTGAATACGGCTCCGTGTTGGCCACCAACACCTACCACAGGTATGCTGGGCCGCGCGTCCGCGAATCGCTGATCCACGCGCTCATCTATACGCTGCAACCGATTGATCTCACCCCAGCGCACTTGCCAAGTCCCCCACTCGCGCTCGAGGCGGATTAGCGCGCTGTCCAGCGCCGCGAGCCGCGTTCCGCTCGTGCGCAGCGCGTCCTGCCAGCGATCGAATAGCGTCATCGCGACTGAAGACGTGTCGCTTCGCCGATTCCAACGCGTCAGTGTGTCGATCGCGGATGCGAGCCTAACGCTGCTCGCGCTGTCGGCGGTGTAGTCGCGCAGCAATGGGGGAAGCAGCGAATCCGCCGCGATGACGTAGGTGTCGAACGCGGAGCGAGTCCAGTGTTCCCAGGTGAAGCGCGGTGTCGAGTCGAGGATCCGGCGCGAAACGAGTCCGCGCCAATTGTCCCCTTCCGTCACCATGTACGGTGGAAACCGCGATGGATCCGGGTTGCCGCTACGCGTGAGCAAAAATGGCGTCGTATTGCAGTTTTGCATCCAGCCCGTCGCCGGATTGGTCAGTTGCGGCAAGTCGTCGAGCGCGTGATAGCCGCGCCATTCCGTCGCCGGATCGCTGCCATCGACGGGCGCGGACCAATTGAAGCGCGGGTCGCGCACCGGCACCGCCGCGTTGTACAAGTAAAACGTGTTCCCTTCCGCGTCGGCAGCCATGACGTTGCCGAACAGCATATTCAGCGGGCGCATCGCGGCCTTGAGCTGCGACACGCGACGCGCACGCGTCATGGCGTACCATTCGCCTAACCAGCCGTCGGCGTCGAGCTTCGCCATCCGCAGCGCGACCGCCTTGCCGTCGCGCACGGCGATGATGGGCCCGTGATGAGTCTTTCGAAAGCTCAACGCCCGCCGCTCGGTACCGGCGTCTGTCTTTACCAAAATCGTATCGGTCCAGGACGTCGCTTGCCGATAACCCGTTCCGTAACGATACGCGAGCGG
>DATFBW010000413.1:0-8617 GCA_035253645.1 Gemmatimonadaceae bacterium
GTCGGAGCTGGCGCGCGCACAGATGACGTCGATCGGTTCGTTCAGATCTCCCAGGATCGCCGCCATTGTTCCCGGCCGCGTTCGCCCGGCCTCGAGCATCAATTCCCCGCGGCGTCTGACAATGCTCGCCGCGTTAGAAACCGAAAAACTCCCCGCCACGGTGTGCGCCGTGAACTCACCTAACGAATGTCCCGCGGCGACACGGACATGAGGACCTATGCGTTCGCGCACGGCCGCCCACACGGCAACGCCGTGCGCCAGAAGCGCCGGTTGCGCATTGTGCGTGAGGGTAAGTGTCGCAGCCGGGCCCGCGAAGCAGAGCCTGGACAAGGGCTCGCCTAACGCGCGATCGATGTGGTCAAAGGCGTTACGCGCCGGCTCGTATGTATCGTACAGATCCTTACCCATGCCCGGCTTCTGCGATCCCTGCCCGGGGAACAGCAGGACGACGTCCATTCCTAGAAACGCACCACCATCGATGCCCAAGTGAATCCCGCGCCGAACGCCACCAGCAGCACGGTCGCTCCTTCACCTATGCGCCCTGTGGCCAACGCTTCGTCGAGGGCAATGGGGATGGATGCCGACGACGTGTTCCCGTAGCGATCGACATTGACGAAGACCTTCTCCATCGGAACGCCTGCGTGTTTGGCCGTCGCCTCGATAATGCGGACGTTGGCCTGATGCGGGATGAGAAGGTCGATTTCGCTGCCCGTGAGCTTTGCTCCGTCGAGCGCGCGGTCAGCGGCATCGGACATCGATCGCACGGCGTGTTTGAAGACTTCACGCCCTTCCATCTTGATGAACTGCGTGCGCTCGGTGAGCACCTTCTCGTCGAAGGGACACGTTGCCCCACCGGATGGCCGATACAGCAGCTCCGCAAGCGTGCCGTCGCTGCGGAAATACGTCGACAGGATCCCTTTGTGCTGCTTGGATCGCTTGAGAATGGCGGCGCCGGCACCGTCGCCAAAAAGGACCGCCGTCGACCGATCCTTCCAGTCCGTAATCGCCGAGAGCTTTTCCGTGCCTACAACCAGCACGGTCTCGGCGCTGCCGTTCGTCATGAGCCCTTCGGCGACGATAAGGCCGTACAACCAACTGGAGCACGCGGCGGCTACATCAAACGCCGCGGCACGCGTTGCACCCAGCTCCGCCTGCAGATCGACTGCGGTCGCGGGGAGGAGTCGATCTGGTGACGCCGTACCAACGATGATTACATCCAACTCGCCGGCATGAACGCCTGCCCGCTCCATGGCGGTACGCGCGGCCGTCGCCGACATGGAGCAGTTTGTCTCGTTAGGCGCCGCGATGTGGCGCTCGTGGATGCCGGTGCGCTGGACGATCCATTCGTCATTCGTGTCCAGCCCCATCTTGGCGAATTCGTTGTTCTTTATGACGCGGCGCGGAGCATACTTCCCGATGCCCGCCATGTACGCGACGGGCCGCTTCATGCGCTGGTCCCCTGCCCGGTCGCCTGCGGCTCCGTCGCGGTGCTCAAGCGCCGCGCGATGTGCTCATTCATGCGTGACTCGACGGCGCGGACGGCCACGCCAATGGCATTTTTGATGGCTCGCGGAGACGACTTCCCGTGAGAAATGATGCTCACGCCTTTGACGCCGAGCAGCGGTGCGCCGCCATGTTCGGAGTAGTCGAGCTGCTTGAACGCGGCACGGAGTGCTTCCTGATCGACACCCAGACGCTGCCTAACGGCGCCGAGGAGCATGGGCGCAACGGCTTCGTAGAACTTGAGGACGACGTTGCCCACGAAGCCATCGCAAACCACGACATCAAACGGGCCGCGGTCCGACGCACCGGCTGGAAGATCGCGCCCTTCGATGTTTCCCTGGAAATTGAGCCCGGACTCTTTGAGGAGCTGGTGCGCCTCTTTGACGACCGCGTTTCCCTTTTCCGGTTCTTCGCCGATGGACAGCAAACCGATGACGGGGTTGCGCCTGCCTAACAAGTCCTCTGCGTAAACGGCGCCGAGGCGGGCGAATTGCACGAGCTCTTCCGCCGAACAATCCACGTTGGCGCCGGAGTCGAGGACCACGACAGCCTCCCGCGCCGTGGGGAAAAATGTGCTGATGGCGGGTCGTTTGACTCCGGGATGCAGGCGCAGGATGATGGACGACAGTGCCATCTGCGCGCCGGTGTTCCCAGCGGACACGAAGGCGTCGGACTTGCCGTCTGCCTGGAGCTTGAGGCCGACTGCCATCGAGCTGTCAGGCTTTCCGCGAAGCGCCGCCGTGGGTTTCTCCGACATCTCGATGACGTCGGTGGCCGGGATGATCTCCACCCGCTCGGCGTGCGCGCGCGCGTGTGCGTATTCCCCCGCCACCAGCGCGTCGAGCCGCTCCCGGATGACGTCGGGGCGGCCTACGAACTGGAGAGTGTGCGCGCCGGTTCCGTCGGTCTCGAGCGCGGCGAGGAGCGCGCCAGCGATTGGAGCATCGGGTGCAAAGTCCCCACCCATGACGTCCAACGCGATGCGAGCCAACTCAGGCTTCCTTGGCGGCGACTCGCTGTTTCCCTGCGTAATACCCGCACTCGTGACAGACGCGGTGTGGACGCTTCATCGAGCCGCAACGCGGACATTTCTGCAGTGCGGTGATGGGTGCGGCCTTATGCGTGAAGCGCGTCCGCTTCTTTCGCTTGGAGGTTCGTCTTTTCGGAACGGCCATCGGATTCGTTAGGTTGAGCCACCGACGTTAGGCGTCGGGGCGGAGCGAACGCAGCGTTTTCCACCGCGGATCGACTGCCGGCTCGCAGGAGCAGGCGCCCGCGTTCAGGTCGGCCCCACAGCGCGGGCACAACCCCTTACAATCTTCCCGACACAGCGCGAACGCCGGCGCGGCGAGCACCCAGTGCTCGCGGATCGCCGGGCGCAAATCCAGCGTGCTTGCACGCGCCGACAGCGGATATACATCGGGCTCATCCGCCTCCGGCACACCCTCCTCGGCGAAAAGGAGGTGAAGCTCCTCATCCACATCCAAACGCGCCGGGCCGAGACAGCGGCGGCACTGCGTGTCGATATGGCCCGACATGTGACCACTGAAATAGAAGCGGCCAGAGCCGGCGGTCGAGAGGCGACCGGTGACGTGGACCGCGTCGACGGGGCGTATGTCGTTCTCGTCCCAGACAGGGTCCCGAGCCGACAACTGGCCCGCCACCTGTACCGCCTTCGCCTCAAGAGCGCGGAGGTCGAAGGACAGCATGGGGCACGAATTTAGAGCCCCCCATGGCGGGGGTCAACTTATACTGGGACGCGAAGTTACGCGCTGCGAGAAAGACGTTGCCCTACTCAGATATGGGGTGCACGAATGGCACCGGAGCCTGCGAACCGTTGGTTGCGGCGCTCAGCTGTCACCCGCTCACCCAGATGCTAACGCGGGGGTTCTCCAGGATTATCCGGATGCATCGTCCGCCCTAAACGGCACGTCGGAGACTCCAGCGTTCACGAACGCAACCTCCCTGAAGTGATCCATTGCAGCTACGCGAGCGTACGGCTGCACCACCAGTTTCACCAGTTTGCACGGCACGTTTAATGACATCAACCGCTTCTTCGCGGCTGCCATTGCCCTTTGGTGCGGAACGCCAAGGACGATTCGGTTCGCACGCTGATCGACCTTCGCAGTACTGATGGGAACTGATCGTAGCCTGGGAAGAATATAAGCGTACCATTCAAGAAGGTCGCTCAGCCGCCAGCGAGCCTTTTCAACGCTAATAACATCGTTAGGTCCTATCACAACAGGATGCGTTAGGTCCTTGATGGCGTTTATGGCGTTCTGACTCTGCTTCGGTTCGACAAGCATAAGGACCCATCCGTGCGGAAGCCTGACTATGCCTGCAAACCCGCCAGGCACCGCCGCGGTCACATCGGCAAGACTCTCAATTTCTCGGAGACCGGATCTTGCCGGTCTGCTTAGTGGATCAGGAGGAGGCAAGTACGTCTCCCCTGCGATTAGGCAAAGGATGCCATCCGCCGAATCCCCGGCGGCGCTGCCGCCGCCGGGTTTCGAGCTGTACTCGCAACCAACGAAAGCATTCGTGACCATGAGCAGAGCGGAGACTCGCCCTCGGTGCCTCATCTTCGTCCACTCCTAGACTGACTTCGATGGCGTCGCCATAACCTAACCCCTGCACTGACCCTACGTCACATTTGTGCCGCGATTCATGGGAAACGTATCGCCTCCAAATGTTCAACAGCGGCTACTACGGGATCAGGGCTCCACCGCTTAGTACGGGATCAGGCCACCGCCAGGAAGCCGCAGGTTGGTCTCAATCGACGACCAGTGGGTGCTCCACGTGTAGCACGGATTTGTGCACAAGCCACCTTGTGCTTGGCTGTGCGCAACAATGTTGCCGATGGCCGCAATTTCGTTGTTAGTCCACCAATGGAACACTGACCCTCCACTGTCGCCGGCCCCTGTATTCATCCCAATCGTGGCGATAGTACAGTGATGGCCGAAGACTCCTCGCCTCCGATCTCATGTGGTGGATTCACACTGACGTTGACGTATTCGCACGTGCTGTACACTTGTCCGCTCGTCCAGCCAGTGCGATAGCCGACCTTGTGGACGTATGATCCCACGACGGGAGAAGTGATCGCAACTACCGGAAATGTCCCGATGACGTCTCTGTAAATCGAATTCACGGCCTGAGTTCTCGCGACGCTCTTGAACGTCTCAATGTTGCTGTAGTAGCGAACTTGTGCGATGTCACTCGACGTGCATAACGGTACGGAGCAGCCAGATTCATCCCACAGGTCAATGAATGATAGACTTCCCAAGTCATCCTGAGACGTATTTCCCGGTTGATAGAGCCAATTGCCGTCACCGACGTGGAAGGGTCCAAGCTCAAAACCCGCTGCGATCTTGAAGCAATGCGCGGCCGTGGTATAAAACCGCGTACTCCCGGAATCGACGCGAGTGACATTGAAACCAAGGCTACATGTGTTCTCACTATGAGTGAATGGAATGGACCACGATAGCGCGACACCGCCTAACGTCGGTCGATGACGACCGGCTAGGTCAATGGCAACGGAAGGTGCGATGGGGTCGATTCGAATAGAAATGGCCGAGTGCGGAATCCCGAGTCGGCTGGCGTCACTAATGATCTTAGCTACACCGGCCGAATCGCTGACGGTTACCGTGATTCGGTTGGTTCGTTCATCTGCGTCGACTGTTCTGAGCTTCTCGTTAGGCTGCGCTGCTAATGAGCGCTGTCCTGCGACTAGCTCAGAAAATGCGAAAGTGCCGCGGCGGATCTCAGATCGCTTTACGTTCCCGAGCCCGGCGAACACTCCTTTGCCAGCCGCCTGCAATTCCGTGAGCTTCGTCAAGGCCTGACTTTCACTCCCCGCGTCCCGAACGTGCGCTACAAGCACGTCGCCGGAGTCAATGAATATCCCGCCGATTCCAGGCACGGCTGCCTCGATACGGAGAATCTCGTCTTCGAAACCCCGTTGGTTTCTTCCCTGAGCGGCGGCGGCGACCTCAAGTGCTGCTGCCGAGATTATCTGTGAAGAGAACACGGATGCCTCGAACGTGCTTCCGGCCGGTATGCGAGAAGCCTCGGTCGGAGCATCCGTGCAGGACTGCAAAATAACAGCTACAACGAGTACGCCTAACGGTGCCGTTAGGCTTCGTTTTCTGTCTAACTGCATTGATATCACCTGCAGCAATGTTGTTGAAACTGATGAGTACGCTTAAGGAGCGTGCTGCCGGTGTTTTACACAAGGAAGCCCAAATGTTTCACCGCTTATCCGCCGATTAGGCGAGGCCGCTCCGAAGACAGTCCTCTAATCAATCTCGGCGCGGATTCACGGATTTTCGCACGCCCTGGCGAACCGAGGCGAATGATTGAACCCGTCCGAGGTTACTCTTGATTGGCTATTGGACTAAGCCGTCCACTTCAGCGAAGAAGAATCGCGCTTCGCGCACCGCATTTTCGTCGGAGTCCGAGGCATGAATCGCGTTGCGCTCCTTTGACTCCGCGAAGAGTTTGCGCACGGTTCCCGCCGCAGCTTCCGCAGGATCAGTGGCGCCGATCACGCGGCGTAGCTCCGCGACGGCATCCGCGCGCTCGAGGATCATCGGCATGCAGGTGCCGGATGTCATGAATGTCACCAAAGGCCGGAAGAACGGCCTGTCGCGATGAACCGCATAAAATTCTTCGGCCTGCCGCGTTGTCAGGTGCATAACGCGAGAGGCGAGAATTTTGAATCCGGCGGTCTCGAGGTGTGCGATGATCTTGCCGGCCTTGCCGTTTCCAAACGCGTCGGGCTTGATGATCGTAAGTGTGAAGTTGCCAGGCATTATTCCGAGGTGCGAGGGGCGAGGTGCGAGGCGAAGACTCTATTTCCCTAACGCGTGCCAGTCTGCCAACGCCTTGGCTTCGATCTCCGGCGTTATCGCGAAACGCGGGTTTGCACGCCGCTCTGCCGGCACCGTATTCCACCAGGCTAAAGTATCGCGCACCGTTGTCGCTAATGGACGAAACGTTAGGCCCGTGGCGACGGCGCGGTCATTCTTGATGGACGTGTGTCCATAGTTGTTGTCGCGCAGCATGATCCATGGAACCGCCGCGCGGATACGGTGCGCTTCGAGGAACGCGTAGTCGTCCACCCACGTAAGCTTCGCGCTGGACTCCAGCGCACCGATGGCGCCGTCGAGGAACTGCGAGATCGTGAGCCCCGACTGCGGGCCGGCGACGTTGTACACGCCCCCCTTCTTCTCCTCGACAACCTTGAGCATGAATTCCACCAGGTCGCGCACGTCGATGATCTGAACGGGATCATCCTTCTTGCCTGGCGCGAGCGTTTCTCCACCACGGGCGAGCCGCTGCGGCCAATACGGGAATCGGTCGGTTGTATCACCTGGCCCAACGATATACGTCGGACGCACGACGATACCGCGATCGCCGAACGTATCCAACGTTAGGCGCTCACACTGCGCCTTGCGCACGCCGTAGCTCGCAGACCCATCGTTCGGATCGCTCAACTCCGTACTGACGGGATCGGATTCTGTGAGACCGCGCTTGAGGTACGGGTAGTACACACCGGTCGACGACGTGAACAGGTATTGGCCGACGGTGTCCTTGAGGAGCATGGCGGACTGGCGCACCCACTCGGGATCGGTCGCCGAATCGTCGAACACGGCGTCCCAGCGTTTGCCCTGCAGGGCGCCGAGCTGCCCATTGCGATCGCCGAGGAGCCGCTCCACTTCGTTAGGCAGATCTGCTTGCCGCCGTCCGCGCGTGAAGATCGTGACGTGATGGCCGCGCGAAACGGCGTGCCGCACCAAATGCGGGCCGATAAACCCCGTGCCGCCCAGCACCAGCAGGCGCATCGGAGCGGCCGACGGGGCGAAGCTCAGCGGCCACCTTCCGAACAGGTTCGCGGCGCCTAACACTGCCGCGCTCCGCATGAAATCTCGACGAGTCGTCATACGCAAATCCTTAGGGGTGGGGGTTCGGGGTTGGGGGTTAGCCCAGGGCCGAACATGAGGTGTTACGGCGTTAGGCTAACCCTTAACCCCCAACACCTAACCCCTGTTTTATAAGATGCACAAAATCGATCGGCCGTTTTGCCACCGCGATTCCTGCTTGTTCGAATGTGTCGATCTTTTCCTGCGCCGTCCCCGATGACCCTGAAATGATGGCGCCGGCATGCCCCATCCGACGACCTGGCGGAGCGGTTTGCCCCGCAATGAAGCCCACAACGGGCTTTTTCATGTTCGCCTTCACAAAGGCAGCCGCATCCTGCTCGTCCGTTCCGCCAATCTCCCCCATCAGGCAGATCGCTTTCGTTAGGGGATCAGCTTCGAACGCCTGGAGGCAGTCGATGAAGTTGGTCCCATTGATCGGATCGCCCCCGATGCCGACGCATGTCGATTGGCCGATGCCTGCACGCGTGAGTTGATAAACTATCTCGTACGTCAGCGTGCCGGAGCGGCTCACAACACCGACCGGACCGGGAGTGCAGATACGGCCCGGAATGATTCCCACCTTCGCTTCACCTGGCGTGATAAGTCCGGGACAATTCGGACCGATCAGCCGCGCGCCGCGCTCCTTTACGAAGGGATATACCTTCGTCATATCGAGAACGGGGACGCCTTCGGTGATGGCGACGATCAGCCTAACGCCGGCGTCTGCCGCCTCCATGATCGCGTCGGCGGCGAACATCGGCGGCACGTAGATCACCGACGTATTCGCTCCCGTCGCTTCAATCGCGGCGGCGACGGTATTGAACACCGGCACGGCGCCTTCGAAACGCTGGCCCCCTTTCCCCGGCGTGACGCCGGCGACGACCTGCGTTCCATATTCGATCATCTGCTTCGAATGGAACGAGCCATCGCGCCCCGTGATGCCCTGGACCAGGAGTTTAGTGCTACGGTCGACAAAGATGCTCACGCGGCGCGGCCTCCCTGGCCTTCATAGGCCCCTCCACCCTTAGCCAAGGCCACTGCCTGTTGCACGGCCTCATCCATGTCGCTCGACGCGGAGTACCCATGTTTTTTCAGGATCTCGAGCGCCAGCTCCTCGTTCGTACCCGTTAGGCGGATGACGATCGGGACCTGAAGCGGCGTCTCCGCCGTGGCAGCCACAATTCCGTTCGCGA
>DATFBW010000414.1:0-6636 GCA_035253645.1 Gemmatimonadaceae bacterium
GAGCTCGCAATACGGTACGTATCCTGGTTGCGCGTCGATGACACTGCGTGCCACGGATTCGGCAGCCGCACGTTGTCCGCTCGCTGCAAGAGCAGCTGCGTAAACGGCGCGGTAGCTGGGGTCACCCCCGGATAGCTCGACAGCTCGTCGTAACGACGTGACGGCGGAATCGATGACGCTCTGCACAAGGTACACGCGCCCCATCAGCGCCCACGCGAGTGCGAAATCCGGCGCCTGGTCCAAGACCGCCCGGTACTCGGCGATCGCGGCGGTGTAGTCACGCGCGAAGTAGCGCACCGCGCCCACAGCCGTATTGATGACTCGCGAGAGCGGATCGATCCGGCGCGCCCGCTCGATTTCCTCCGCTGCTTCCACATGCCGCGCTTCATCGGCCAGATGGATCGCGAGCCACTGGCGCGACGTCGCGTACTTCGGGTTCAGAGATATCGCGCGCCGGTATGCGCGCTCCGCCCCTGCTCTGTCATGATCGTAGTCGTCGAGAATGGCGCCTAACGAGGCGTATCCGGCCGCGAGCGAGCTATCGAGCGCTATGGCGCGAAGCGCTGCGGTCTTCGCCATCGCCAGGCCTTGCCGCGCCGGCACGTTTCCGTAGTCAGGCAAAAGCTGCCAGGTGTCAGATAGGCCTGCGTACGCCGACGCGTACTGCGGATCGATCGCCGTTGCCTCCTGAAAGAGGCTCAACGCACGCCACATCCCTTCGGTCGTGCGGCTATTCCAGTCGTGGCGTCCGCGCAGGTAAAGGTCGTACGCCTGCGGGCTGTCTGTCCCGCGCGATACCAGAGTATCAGGCACCACGAGCTCGTTGCCTAACGAAGCGGCAACTGTGCGAGCGATGTCCTCCTGCACCGCGAAGACGTCGGCCACGCTTCTATTGTACTGCTCTGACCAGAGGTGATAGCCTCGTCGCGTATCAATGAGCTGCGCCGTCACGCGGAGCCGGTTGCTGTCCAATCGAACGCTCCCTTCAACCACTGCCGCGACGCCGAGTCGTCGGCCAACTTCGCGTACATCAACGCCGGGCTCGCGAAACTGGAATGACGACGAGCGCGACGCGACTCGCAAACCCGGGATGCGCGTGAGCGCGTTCAGCAGCTCCTCGGTCAGACCATCACTCAAATAGGCGCGGTCACGCCCCGGACTGAGATCGAGAAACGGCAGTACGGCGACCGAGGGCTCCTCTACGTTGCGCCACGGGCCTAACGCGAATGCAATCACTGAGGTAAGCGCGACAGCCGTTCCTACGCCTCCCCAGAACATTCGCGCCCGCGACAGTGCGCGCCGGGCGTTGGGTACCTTTCCCCGCGCAGCTATTGTCGCCTGTTCAGAGCTCGTGCGCGCCGCTGCGGGCGTGTCGCGCATGCGGACCGCCAACGCGGTGACTTCCGGACTCGGCTCGGCACCAAACTCGTCGGACAGAAGCGCCGTGTGGGATTCGGCCACGCGAAGTGCACCTCCCCGATCGCCGACCGCTTCCAGCGCCAACATCAGGCGAACCGCTACGCGCTCGCTGTGAGGCGCACGCGCGGACAACGTCGACCAAATCTGAACAGCCGTGGTCCAGGCATCTGCTTTCTCGGACTGCTCTGCCAGTTGCTCGAGCGCGAGCATGTACTCGCCTTCGAGTTTTGTCCGCTCGTTCGCCTGCCAGCGCTCGAACTCGTCGGCGCCGAGAAAGAACCCATCGAGGAAGCGCCCACCGTAAGACTCCACTGCTTTTGTCAAATCGCCGTTAGCCAGGGCGCTTCGAAAGCGGACCACGTCACTCGCGAGGAGCGTCGTGTCGAGGCGCAGGTCATCTCCCTCGGTGCGCAACACATCGTCTCCCAACGCCTTGCGAAGTACGTGCACCGTGACGTTGAGGAGATGCCGCGCCTCGCGCGTGCCTTGCTCCGGCCAAAGGAGTGCCATGAGCGTCTCGCGCGGCATCGTTGCATCGCGCGCCGACGCGAGCCGTGCAAGCAGAGCGATTCGATGCCTTTGGGCTGGCTCGCCCGTTAATCGTCCCCCCGCGCCGTCGATGCGGGCCGTTCCCAGCACGAAGAGCTCGAACATGTCGTTCCTTCCCAGCCTTGACTCAGCCTAGACTGCCAACTGACCCGCTCGCTTCATCATAGGACCGGTTCGGTTGACTAGCAATCAAAATGTGGAGTCGGCGCGTGAAGAGTTGGCAGCCATGGTTAGTGGGGCCGAGCGTGCGCGCTTGGTGGCTCGGGAGCATTACGCTGTTGGCGGCAGCCTGCCGGGATGACGCGGGTGTCGCTCCGCCTCAGCCCAGGGTGGTCAGCAGCGTCGCCAGGGTGGTGGTCGCAGCGCCGCGCCAGGTGCTGGAGCCAGGAGATAGTGTGCGGTATACGGCCCAAGCGTTTGATGCACAGGGGCTCGTGATACCAACAGCTACAATCGTCTGGTCGAGCAATAAGCCCTCCGTGGCGACCGTCGATGCGCGCGGTACAGTGGTCGCACGTGCCGAAGGAACGGCACAGATAGTCGCGACCGCCGAAGGTCAATCGGGCAGTGTAGACCTCGAGGTAAGCATCACCCAGCTCTGCGACTGCACCCGCGTCGTCGACTCCACGGCGATGCAGCTCGTACAGCGCAACGACTCGTCAGGCGTTTTTGTGTTTCGCGTCGTCAGCCCGCGCGCGCCGGCAATCGATTCGGGGAGCATCATCGTAGGGGCGGAGGATGGAGGGTTTCTCCGCCGCGTTACCCGAGTGGAGCGTGCAGGCAACGTAATCACGTTGCAGACGACGCAAGCCTATCTGGAAGAAGCCGTTCGCGAAGGAGCGTTTGCCTCGACGAGCTTTAGCGAGGGCGAGTCAGTGCCGCTCGATGAAGGCGCTGCCCGCTGGGGCCCTTGGGCGATCGCCGAAATCGCGCCTAACGTGCAACTCGCGGGAGCAAAATGCTGCTCGCTCGATGATATCGCCGTGTCGCTGGAGCTCGGTGGCGATGTCAAGGTCAAAGGTGAATTCACAATCAAAAAGGGCAACATCAGCTTTGAGCCACGCCTCGAGATCGGCGGTGATTTTTCAAATTTCCGCGTGCAGCGATTTCGCACGGCACTCCGTGGCGGGATCGGCCTGAACATCGATGAATACGAGCTCACGGTAGGCATCGAAGGCTCAAAAGACAGTAAGATCTGGACCAGCGTCCCCAAGAAAAAACGACGGCTCGCTCGACTAGTGAAGCCGTTCACGTTTTTCATCGGCCCCGTTCCCGTCGTGGGGATTATCAACAAGGAGATTGCGCTCGAAGTGAGCGTGGAAGTGGGGGCCAACGCAGTCTTCGCGGGAAAGTATAGGAAGGGTTTTGAAGTCACGGCTGGCGCCGAGTGGTTGCGCAGCAGCGGCTGGCGCGCAATCCACGGCAGTAGCTCGTACCTCGACGCGACCGCGCCGGAATTCAAAGGCGTTGAAGGATCAGCGGCCGTGAAGGTCGCCCTCGTGCCCGAGTACTCGATTCTCTTCTATGGAGTCGGCGGTCCGTTCGTGAACCTTGAGCCGTACGCGGAGCTCGAGGGGACGACAACGCTGTCGTTCGAGGATGGGGCGCCGTCGGGGCTGGACCACGAATTGAAGGTCTCGGTAGGTCTCAACGTGAACATCGGAGCCAAGCTCTCGGTGTTCGGCTTCGTGGATCTCGCCGAGGCAGGGTTCGAGATACCGATCATCAGACCATACACGCTCGCGCGTGCATTCAGCGATGGGCCGCTGACGGCGCGAACGACGGTGACCGGGCCGGATCAACCTGAAGCGATTGCGATCCGGCTGCGTCCCACATTCGAAGACCGCTATGAAATGGGACCCTTGGGACTCGTCGCGTCGAATGGTCCCCCACCGTTCGGGCGCGACCTGGCAACGTCGACACAAGACGGATCGGTTGCGCCTAACGACAGTGTCACATTCCAGGACGTGCGGTCGGGCGACGACTTCATGCACAGGGTCGCCTTGCATGATCTTGCGGGCAACTGTTCAGCGACAGACTCCACCGCATATGGAGTGGGAGTGCGGTCCAAAAGCTTCCTGTTCCTGAGCAAAGACGCGCCGAGCAGCGTCGATTTCACGATCGAGTGCATCCCCATGGGCGCGATGCGAGTCCGCACCATCGCGACGGGACAGGATGTCGTGACGCGAAGCCGGCTGGTTCTCGCACGCCGTGACACGATCGGTGCCGGCAAGGGGACACCGCCGGTCTCGCTCAGCCTTCCCGCGGGCCCGGCACCGCCCGATTCCGTGATCGACGACCTGTCACCCGCGAATCCAGCGTTAGGCACACTTGGGCTGCATGACGCGACTCTGGATCCGGGACGGCGCAACTGTGCCGTTGCAAAGCCCACCACACACCGGGCGGCGATCGCGTCTGGCGACACCGCCGTGACCGAGTTCCGCCTAACGTGCGTGGCGCTGGGCTCGATTCTGATGCGGACGCAGACGTCAGATCCCGACGAAGGCGCGCCATCCGACCCCGTGCAATATCGGCCGAGGGTTACTGCCAACGATGCAGCCGATCAGGTCACCACGCAGCCGGCTCTCATCGGAGCAACTGATTCGGTGGTGATGAGCGGGCTCGTGCCCGTGTACAACGCGAGCGGCGCTTCCGGCCGGCACACTGTCCAGCTGCAAAACCTGCCTAACCGTTGCGTTTCCGTCGGTCCCCTCACGCGTAATGTGACCGTATTCACCGCCGACACCGCAATCACTCCGTTTATGTTGCAGTGCGTCGAGCGGCTGCACGTCAGGACAACGTCCGGGGGCCTTGGCACCGATCGCGACGGGTATATCGTCGTCATCGAGAACGCGGATGGCTCCGCTGACTCCGCAGCCATCGGCGTCAACGCGACCGTCGGTATCGCGCACGTTAGGCCTGGAGCACACGTCATCCGACTGGCCGACGTCGACCCCAACTGCAACGCGCCAGCCAGCGTGAACCGGACCGTCAGCGGACGCGACTCGACGCTCGTCAGCTTCGCGGTGAACTGTCCCGGCCCGCCCGCACCCACCGGACTGCGCGCGACGCAGATACTCAGTGACCGGGTCGACCTCGCGTGGGATCCTCCTCCCCCAGGGCGGCGCGTGGCGCACTATCGGCTTTATCGCGTTACCGGTACTCCGACGTCGACAACGCCGATCGACTCCATCGTTGGACTTGCGCATGGCGACGCAGGCCTAACGTCGTTCACTCGTTATGCATACCAGGTCGCTGCCGTGGATACGGACGGTGTGGCCGGGCCGCGCAGCGCCGTGTTGTCGGTCCGCACGCTGGACGGCACACCCCCGACAGCGCCAACGAACCTCACAGCCGTGGCGGCAAGTGCCTCACGCATCAATCTGAGCTGGACTGCAGCCTCGGACGCTGAGAGCGGTGTCAGCCGATACCGCGTCTACCGCGGTGGGGTCCTCATCGATAGCACATCCGCGACGTCGTTCGGCGACGGTGGCCTCAGCGGGAATACGTCCTACTCGTATCACGTAGTCGCGGTGAACGGTGGAAGCCTCACCGGCTCGCAAAGCAATACCGCAAGCGCCACCACGCTGGATGGCACACCGCCGACCGCTCCGGCAAACCTCAGCGCGACTGCAGTCAGCACCACGCAGATCGACCTGGCGTGGGACGCAGCGAGTGACGCCGAGAGCGGAGTTTCAGCATATCGGATTTATCGCGCTGGAGTCCTCATCGGCAGCGCGGCCTCCACATCGTTCAGCGATGGCGGGCTGACACCGAATACGACCTACACGTACGAGGTTGCGGCGGTGAATGGCGCCGGGCTCGAGGGACCGCGGACGGCACCGGCCGCCGCGACGACGAAGGCGCCTAACGTCACCGGCGATCTGGTAGTGAACGCCAGCTCGACCGGGAGCGGCATCCCAGCCGCGGGGTACCAGGTGGAGGTCAGCGGTACCGGCGTGCTGCTCACGCAGCCGATCGGACCGAACGGGTCGGTCACGTTCGCCGGACTGACCGCCCAGACGTACACCGTCACGTTCCAAAACCTGCCGGCGAATTGCGCGGTGGACGACGGGCTCAATCCGCGCTCGATCGTTGTGGTCGGAGGCAGCACGGTCAGTACATCGTTCCGCGTGCGGTGCAACTGAGATGAACGTGCCGCGTACTCTCACGTTCCTCTGCCTAACGCTTGGCGCGGTGCTAGCATGTCGCGACGCCAGCGCACCCGAGCGTGCGGGTCCTGTCTCGGCGGCGCAATCTGAAGTCACGGTCGCGGCCGCGACCGTGGTGTCAGGCGACAGCGTTAGGCTCACCCTTGTCACGAAGGACGCGGAAGGGCGCGCGGTCACTAGCGGCGGTCGCGCGGTGGCCTTTCACGCGAGCGGCGGGCTTAGCACGGGAAGCATCAGCCCAGCTATCGATCATAGAGATGGAACTTACTCGGCGATGTTCCGCGGCATCATTGCGGGGTTGGCGACGACAATCGGCGCGACGATCGATGGCGAACCTGTTACTCGTCCACTGCCGACTGTTCGTGTCCGGCCAGGCCCATTTTCGCCCACGAGGAGCACTATTACGGTCACGCCGCGCACCGTCATGTCGGGCGGAAAGGCGACGCTGGAGCTTATTGCGCGTGACGCAGCGGGGAACGCGCACGAGACAGGCGGG
>DATFBW010000415.1:0-15718 GCA_035253645.1 Gemmatimonadaceae bacterium
AACAACGCGATCTTCGTCCCGTGGGACCTGACCTTCGGCAGCGGGATGCAGACGTTAGGTGCGTTCATGGCGGTGGTCACATTCGCGTGGTGTCTGGACCGCGGCGCGGCGCTGGCGGAGCTGTCGAGCGGCGGCCGCCGGCATATTCCACTCTGGCTCATCTACTGGATCCGCTTCGGTGTGCCGGCCGCAATTCTCACGGTTGGCATCTGGTGGCTCATGACCGCAGTGCTGGGGGCTGCGACGGCTGAGTAGTGCGCGCTTGACGCGGCAACCTTTGGCAATTCGATTCGCGATCCGGCTGAACGCTGAACCTTTGACTTTGACTTTGCTTTGACCTTTGACCTTTGACCTCTGATCTGTAGTTAATGCCCGTCTCCACCTCGAGTAGCAGACTGATTTACGGCTGTCTCAAGGATTTAGGTGTTCGTATCGTCTCAGCTCTACCTGAGACCTGGCTCGTGCATTTGATCCGCTTTGCCGAAGAGGACGACGAGATGACACTCGTGCGTTTGGCAAAGGAGGAAGAAGGAGTCGGCATCTCGGCGGGCGCGTATCTGGCCGGCGTGAAGTCGGCGATGCTCATGCAGAATCACGGATTTCTCGCGTCTGTAAACGGCATCGTGTCATGCGCCCAGCTCTATCGGATCCCGCTGCTCATGCTCATCAGCCACCGCGGTGAATTCGGTGAGCGCGACCCATGGCAAACCGAAGGCGGCGGCGTGACGGAACACGTGCTCGATGCGCTGCGGATTCCGCACGCCAGACTCGAATCGCCGGATCACGTCGCCAAGCGCCTAACGAAAGCCCAAACGCTGGCCTACTCGGCCAGCCGTCCCGTCGCGCTCCTGCTATGCCGCGATCTCATGTGGGAGGACTGAATGGCGTGGTCGGATCTTGAAATACGACATCCAAACCGCGCGGCGGTATCTTTTCGCGCGCGTGCGAAAGATGCCGCTGCAAGGTTTAGATGTCGTATTTCAAGATCCGACCCCGCCATCTTATGAAACGCATCGAAGCGCTGCAGAGTGTCTACGAGGATCTGGCGGATTGCGTCGTCGTCACGATCATGGGCGCCGTCGCCGCGGAGCTTCAGTCGTTAGGCCATCGTCCGAACTTCTTCTATCTGCAGCACGCGATGGGGTTGGCTTCATCGATGGGGCTCGGCATCGCACTCGCGCGCCCGGAGTCACGCGTCGTCGTCTTCGACGGTGATGGATCCATCCTCATGAACCTCGGAGGCCTCACGACGCTCGCACGCTACCGGCCGCGCAACCTCGTGCACATCGTGTTCGACAACGAGAGTCTTTTGTCCGTCGGTGGATTCCCGACGGCGACATCGACAGGGAGTGACATCGCGGCGGTCGCGGCGGCGGCGGGCGTACCACGTGCAGCAACGGTGCGCACGCTCGAGGAGTTCCGCAAAGCTTTCGACGACGCGATGGCAGCAAAAGACCTGACGACGATAGTCGCCAAGGTGGAAGCGGTCGGGCCTGCCGGCTACGTGACCGATCTCTCACTCCTCGAGAATCGCTACCAGTTCCAGCGTTACCTGCGAGAAACCGCACCACGGAGCACGACATGACGCTGCTCAACCAACTCGTCGCCGAGCTTGCGGCCGGGCGCCTAACGATCGTCGACCTGACGCAGCTGCTGGGTCCCGCGACGCCCGTGATCGGCCTGCCACCCATGTTTGCGTCCTCGCCGGGAGTCACGATGGACGTAATCTCGCGCTTCGATGAGAAAGGGCCCGCGTGGTACTGGAATACGATCCGCATGGGCGAGCATACAGGCACCCACTTCGACGCACCCATCCATTGGATCACCGGCAAAGACCTGCCTAACAACGCGACGGATACGATTCCCGTGAGCAAATTCGTCGGGCCCGCGTGCGTGATCGACGTGACGGCAGACGTTGCGCGCAATGAGGACTTTCTGTTGATGCCGGAACATGTTGCGGACTGGGAGCGCCAGCACGGCCGTATTCCAAAGGGAGCGTGGGTGTTGTTGCGCACGGGATGGAGCTTGCGCTCGGATGCGGCGTCATTCCTCAATGTGCGAGACGATGGTCCTCATTCCCCTGGGTTCCATCAAACGACGTCCGCGCTCCTGGCAACGGAGCGCGATGTCCTCGGCGTTGGTGTGGAGACTGTGGGAACCGACGCTGGCCAGGCAGGGAGGTTCGATCCACCGTTTCCGAATCACGGGATCATGCACGGCGCCGGGAAGTTCGGGCTCGCCAGCCTGCGCAACCTCGACAAGCTGCCACCCACCGGGAGCGTAGTGATCGCTGCGCCGCTCAAGCTTGTCAACGGAAGCGGGAGCCCGCTGCGCGTCCTCGCGATTACCCCTGCCTAACGCGCTACATCTGGCTTCGGAACCATCCGGCCATCGTCTCGCGCACCTTGACGAGCACGGGCCGCCTCTGCCACTCCGCGAGCGTCACCTGTCTGCTTTGCGCGCGATCCGCCTCGAACATCTCCCTCTGCTCGCGCGCAAAATCCTTGTCCAGCACATTGAGGTTCGCTTCATCGTTGAGACGTAACGACCTTCCATCGAGGTTCGTGGAACCGACGGAAACCCACATGTCGTCGACGATCATCAGCTTGCAGTGCAGCATGGTCGGCTGGTATTCGCCGATCCACACGCCAGCTTCCAGCAGAGGCCCCCAGCGCGAACGGGACGCAGCGCGCACCACCTGCGTGTCGATAATGGGCCCTGGAACGATGATCTCCACAGTAACCCCGCGTTTGCGCGCCGCGATCAACTCTGCGATCGTGCGGTCATCGGGGACGAAATATGCGCTTTCTATGAGGATGGAGTCGCGGGCCGCGGCGAAGGACATAATGAACATCAGTCTTACGCTTTCACTGCCTTCTCGCGCCGAGCTTTTGAACACCTGCGCACAGCACTCGCCTAACGACTCGAGCTTGGGGAAGTAGAGCTCCCCCGACAGCACCTCACCGCTCGTCTGCAACCAATTGTCCATGAAGGCCGCCTGAAGGTGAGCCACAGCCGGCCCTTCCAGGCGGTAATGGGTATCGCGCCAGTGATCCTCGTCCTGCGCATCTCCTTGCCACGGATCGGCGATGCCCACCCCGCCCGTAAATCCGGTGTGCCCATCGACGACGAGCAGCTTGCGATGCGTCCGGTTGTTGAGCTTGTCCAGCGTGTGCCACTTCACGCGGTGGTAGCGGTGCACATCCGCTCCGGCCTTGACGATGTGGTCGAGCAGCCGCTCCTCCATCTTCTTGGCGCCGAGCCAGTCGAGTAAGACGTGGACATGAACACCTGCGCGGCTCCGCTCCGCGAGCGCATCGGCGAACTCCTCACCGATTTCGCCAGACCAGTAGATGAAGGTCTCGAACGTGATCGATTTCTGCGCGCTCCGGATGGCTTCGAGCATCGCGGGAAAGATCGCATCGCCATTCCGCAGCGTCGTTAGGCGATTGCCCGCGACGAGCGGCGGCCCCAGCAGGTTCCCCATATCCCTGGCGAACTGCGGCGAGCCCACGCGGTCCTCCTCCGCGAGCTCGTAATTGACGCCGCGCGATGCTGGAATGAGGTTGCGGGCAATTGTCATCACCACCGCTGTGGCAATGACAGCCAGGATGATCGCCCACACCGCTAGGGTCCGAGAAACTCTCCGAACGCATGCAGTGCCGGCACGCGGTCACACACGATCTTGATTGTGACCATCATCGGCACCGCGAGAATGGCGCCCGGTACTCCCCAGACGAAGCCCCAGAACAACAGGCCAACGAACACCGCCACCGGATTGAGCGGGAACTCGCGGCCCAACAGGAGCGGCGTCACGAGGTTGGCCTCGATCATGTTCACGAGCAGGAACGCTCCGGGCATCAGCAATGCCCTGCCTAACGAGTCGAACGAGGCGACCGCGGCCAGCGTGAGGATACCTGCCGTAGCGACGGCGCCCAGATACGGAACGATGTTCAGCACGCCGGCGACCATCCCCCATAGGCTCGCGTTGGGCATGCCTAACGCGGCGAGCACCCCCCACGTCGCCAATCCCAGGCCGATGTTGATCAACATCACCGTGCGCAAGTAGCGCGACACGGACATCTCGATCTCCGTCGAAATCTCCCGCGGCATCCGCGCGCGGCCGCGCGGCATCATGTCGGTCATTTTCCGCATGAAGAGATCGCCGGATGCGAGCAGGAAATACGTCAGGAAGATCACGCTGAAGATCCCGCCGACGAGGTCCGTCAAAGGACCGAACATGCGTCGCAGGAGCGGCGTGCGCGCCGGCACTTCGGTCACCGACTGACGCGCGGTCGGTTGGCCACCTGACGCGATCTGCTCCACCTTGGCGGCCGTTTCTTCGATCTGCGCGACGGGACCGCCCGATGTTCGCAACTTCTTCGCTACCGTCTCGATGGCCGCTGGCGCTCGCTCGAGCCAGCTACTGGCAGGCGCAGCGAGGATGCGCGCAATCAGCACGACGATCAGAACCCCGCCGATGACCACGAACGCCGCACCGACAGGCTCGCGAACTCGGTGATTGCGCAGCCAGCGCACCGGCGGACGCAGCAAAAAGCCGAGCATGAGTGACATCACGATGGGCATTACGAGGCCGCGGCCGACGTACAGCGCAAAGCACGTAGCGATGAACGCGAGCATGATCAGCGCGATCGTCGACGGTGTTATGGGCGCACGCTCGGCTTCCACCGCATCGGCGCTCGCTATCTCGGCGGTCGTGACAGTCGGCGCGAAGACGGGCGTCGGGAGCGACAGCCGCCTAAAGCGCTTCATCCGTTCGGTCGTGTCTGTCATAGGAAGGCTGGCCACTAAGGACGCATGAACCAGACCGGTGCGCTAGTTTGGTGGTCGACTTTTAATCGAAGGTCAGTCATGCGCATCGCGATCGGCATTGCGTTGTTCGCCCTGACTCCGCTGCTGGTAAGCGCCCAAGGGCGCGCGGCGCCGCAGGAGCTGCCGACGAAGTGGGAGGTGCCGCCAGGCGACGGCCTGGAACACGCGTTGGCGGGTTTCGCGAAGATCCTTTGCTCCGCTCTGTTCGTCACCGGTCGCGACCTCGCAGCAGCCGCCGAGGAGGACGGGCATTTCGTCGTGACCGCGGAGGAGCGGCGTCAGGCACGCGATACTGTCGTGGATCGCGCCAGGCGCGCGGTCCATGTCACGCTGCCTAACGGTACCCGGAGAACAGCGCGCCAGTTCGGTGATCAGGGCTGCATCACCCTCCCCCGTGGCGCGGACTCCGTGTTTTTTGTGCCCGCCAAAATAACATCGGCGCTTCCGGACCCGGCGACGCAGCCCTGGCCGCTTGGTGACGTGCCGCCTAACGAACCACTGCCGGCGGAAGTGAACAAGGCCAAGCTCGAGCAGGCCGTCGCCGCCGCGTTCGACTCCGGTCTCACAGCGGCGTTCGTCGTGACGTACAAGGGGCGCATCATCGGCGAGCGCTACGGTCCCGGCATCACCCGTACGACGCGGCTCCCGAGCTGGTCGATGGGCAAGAGTCTCACGGCAACTCTCATCGGTCAGCTCATCCAGCAGGGCGTTTACGACTTGTGGGCCCCGGCTCCGGTCGCCGAGTGGCAGCAGCCTAACGATCCGCGCCGCGCGATCCGCATCGCGGATCTGTTGCGCATGTCGAGCGGTCTCCGGTTCGTAGCTCCGCAGGATCCGGGCTTCGATCGTGCCAAGGGATATCCGGATCACCTCTACGTGTATACAGGTGCAATCGACGCGCACCGTTGGTCCATTACCCGCCCTGCTCAGTGGACGCCGAACACGATCGGCCGGTACCGCAACAGCGACCCGCTCACGCTCAACCATCTCATCAAAAAAGCCGCGCTGGCTCGCGGCGAGGATTACCTCTCGTATCCACAGCGCCGTCTCTTCGACAAGCTCGGGATCCGGCACATGACGCTGGAGACGGATCCTTACGGTAACTTCTTGCTCCAGGGATACGAGCTCGGCACAGGACGCGACTGGACGCGCTTGGCGCTTCTCTACCTGAACGGCGGCGTTTCAAACGGCGAGCGGATCCTTCCTGCGGCGTTCATCGATTTCGTGCGCACGCCGGCACCTGCTTGGGAGCAACCCATTTACGGCGGGATGTTCTGGCTCAACCGGACAAAAACGTTCCCGATTCCAGAAGACGCGTATTACATGGCCGGTGCGGGCGGACAAAGCACGATCATCATTCCCACGCACGACATGACGGTGGTGCGCATCGGGCACTACAAAGGGGCGAACGCGGGCGACGTGACTCTGGACCGAGCGCTGTCACTGTTGATGGAAGCGGTGCCACAGGTACGACCAGCGTGGCAGCCGCCGCCACCTGCGCGATAGAATGGATTCAACCGCAGGTTTGCGTAGATCGTTTTTCATTCTGCCGTCCCTTATCAGCGTCGACCTGCGGCCAGCTTTTTGTTTGGTGCCGAGCGCAGCAACAAAAAAAACTCGCTCTGGCGCGCGTCTCAAAAAAATCGTATCATAGCATTGGCGGCTGACCTGCCGTCTGCTCAATGCGCCTCTGTGCGCAATGACAACTGGTGGTGCTCGCAAGAGTAACCCCACGTTAGGCGGGTCAGTCGCTATTGCTTTATGGGCCCTCGTGCCTAACGAGCCGGGAATATACACAAGTCCCACAGTGCCTGTTTTTCGCGGATACGTCGCCAACGAGCGGTCTGACGGCGGATTTGATTCCGAACAGCATAAACAACCCGTTACCGCCGGTTTTTTTTTATCGGTTGGGGAACCAGGGCTACTGCATCGGCTTATTTCCGCCGCATCCGCGCCGAATCACTCTTCGGTGGAATCCCGCCAGGGGTACCGATAGAACAGGGCCTTGCGGGGCAGCGTTCAATCGATCTCGGGAGTAATGTTTTACGCGTGGGGCTAACCCCGAACCCCAACTCCGAACCCCTATGAAGTCAATCGCGTTCGCTCTGCTCATCACCGCGTCTTCCCTCGCGGCCCAGCAGCCGGTTGTCGCAAAGCTCGTAGCCGAACCGGCGCGACTCACGCTCAAAGCGGGCGAATCGCGGCCCATCAAGGTCACCGCGTACGACGCTCAGGGGAACGTCATCCCCGACGCCCAGGTGCGCCTGAGCGCCCCGCGCATGGCTCTGTCCTTTGGCGACGGACAGGTGACTGCTCGGCGAGCGGGCTCGTATACCGCCGTGGCGACGTCAATCACTGGTCGTGACTTCGCGGCCGTGACGCTCGAAATCCCGATCCTCGTCGAGTGGCCGGCGCTGTCCAAGATCGAAATCACCGCGGAACCGGCGCGCCTCTATGTCGGGACGATGCTCGCCCATTCCGTGAAAGGCGCGCACGCGGACGGTTCGCCCCGACTCGGCCTCACAGTCACGTGGCGAAGCTCAGATCCAAGCGTCGCCACTGTCGATCGCTTCGGCAACGTCACAGCGCTCAAGCCCGGAACGGTTGCGATTTCCGCCGAGGCAGAGGGAGTATCTGCGCAGAAGCAGCACACGGTCGGCGTGAATCCAGTCGCGACGGTCGAGATGCAGCTCAAGGAGACGGTGCTCAACACCGGCGACGTGCTCAAACTCGAAGCAACCGCGAAGCGCGCAAACGGCTCCGCGGTGCCCGATGCGAAAATCGCCTGGAGCTACATCTATACGCCCGATGACACGACGGTGGCGCCCGGTGGTCCGGGCATCATCGACTACGTCGTGGATCGTCACGTCTTCACGGCTAATCACCCTGGCCGTTTCACGCTCGTCGCGCAGTCGGGGAACGCGATCGGGCGCCAGGTCATCGACGTGAAGCCGCGTGACGTTAGGCGGCGCATCACGATAACCGGCCGCGGGAACATCAACCGCACACATACTTCCGACCTTTGGCCGTGGACCGGAAAGGACGGCCGCGACTACTGCCTGGTCGGCACGTGGGGCGCCGATGGCTATGCGATCGTGTTCGATATCACGGATATGAACAACATCGTGAAGACGGACTCGATCAAGGTCGATGCGCGAACGATCAACGACGTCACGGTCTCGCCGGACGGCCGCTACGGTGTCCTAACGAGAGAAGGTGCATCGAACCGCGTCAATGGCGTGGTCATCCTCGATCTCGCCAATCCAGCGCATCCCAAGATCGCGTCCACGTTCGATCAGAACCTCACCGGCGGTGTGCATAACGCGTTCGCGACCAACGATCATCTCTTCGCGATCTCGGGCGGTGAGAAGTACGTGATCATCGATGTGAAAGACATCTACAACCCGAAATATGTGAGCGAATACAAGCATCCGAACGCGCGGATCCACGACCTCTGGGTGCGCGACGGTATCGCGTACTCGGCACAGGGTGGCGTGGGCACGGTTGTCGTAGATGTCGGCAACGGGAAATACGGCGGCACGATCGAAAAGCCCAAGCTCATTGCCGTGTTTCCGATCAACAGCGGTCACGAGATCTTCCCGTATTTCCAGAAGTCCACGGGGAAGACATACCTCTTCATCGGCGACGAAGAGATGAGCCGTCAGGGGCGTGTCTGGGAAGGGACGAATTACCGTGGCTCCATGACAACGGCGGGCGGTGTCGCGCAGACTTCGGGCGGGTATACGCACATCGTCGACTTCACGGATCCGATGAATCCGAAGAAGGTTGGCCGGTACCATTTGGAGGATTACGGCTCCCACGACATCATCGTGGAAGATGACGTGTTGTATCAGGCGTATTATGACGGCGGGGTGCGCATCGTCGACGTCTCGGGCGAGTTGTTAGGCAACCTGGCGGAACAACGTCGCGAGATCGCCGTCTTCAAGCCGTTCGATCCGCAGGGCTTCACTGCCAACGCGTCGTTTGTAATGAACGCGATGCCGTGGAAGGGACAGATCCTCTTTACAGATTTCAACTCAGGTCTGTGGGCGGCCAAACTCGAGCCGAAGCGAGTGACGCCCTAACGAACAGATCGAAGGTCAGAGGTCAAAGGTCACAGCGATCCATAAAACACGATTGCTTTGACCTTGACCTTTGACCCGTGACCTTTGTCCCGTGATGCGGCCCAAGTTCTTCAGATCCCCCGCCGAGTTTCACGCCTGGATGGAGAAGAACCACTCCAAAAAAAAGGAATTGCTCGTCGGCTTTTATAAAGTGCATACGGGGAAGCCGAGCCTAACGTGGTCCCAGTCGGTCGACGTGGCGCTCTGTTATGGTTGGATCGACGGCATCCGACCCACCGGCGATGAACAGAGCTATGTCATCCGCTTCACCCCGCGCAAACCCAGGAGTGGCTGGAGCGCCATCAACATCAAGAAAGTGGCGGAGCTCAAGAAAGCTGGGTTGATGCGACCGGCGGGCCTCGCAGCATTCGAGGCGCGTGACCCAACCAATGCAGGTTACTCCGTAAAGAGCTGGCCTACGACCTTTCCGCCGCAGTATGAGCGACGCTTTCGAGCGAACAAGAAGGCATGGACCTACTTCATGAGCCAGTCGCCGTCACGTCGCAAAGCCACCATCCATTGGGTCACGAGCGCAAAGCGGGAAGAGACTCGACTGCGACGCCTCGACACGATGATTGCGGACTGTGCCAAGGACCGTCCAAATTGGCCGCTCAAAAGTCCCACCACATAACGAGGTCATCTCTTGAGACGCTTCTTGAAGTGGGTTGGAATTGTATTGCTTGTGTGTCTTGTGCTGATCCTTCTGGCAGGAGCGTCTCTCTATGCCCTGAGTAGTCGTAAGCTCAGTCGCACGTATGTCGTCCCGCCTGAAGCGCCACTGACGATCTCCAGCGACAGCGCTACAATCGCGCGCGGTGCCTATCTCGTTTCCACGCTGCCGTGTGCCGAGTGCCATGCCGAGGACCTCGGCGGTAGGGTGTTCGCCGATGCCGGGCCCTTCGGCTTACTTGTGGGGCCGAACCTAACGCGCGGGCGTGGCGGCCGCACGCCGCCTTTGACAGACGCCGAGTGGGAACTTGCTATCCGTCACGGCGTTAGGCGAGGCGGCACATCACTCATTGTGATGCCCAGCGAAGTATTCACGCACGTCAGCGACGCCGAGATGGGCCCGATGATCGCGTACCTCAAACAGGTGCCACCTGTCGATCGCGAAGTTCCGCCCACGAAATTGCGGATCGTGGGACGTCTTCTCCTCGGCGCCGGGCAGCTGCCGTTGGCGGCGGACACCACGCCGAAAGTCGCGCACGCGACGTCCGTTGACACGACAACTGGTGCCGCATACGGCCGCTACCTCGTCACGATCTCGGGTTGCGAAGGGTGTCATGGCGCATCCCTGTCTGGTGCGCCTGCATTCGGTCCCGATATGCCTCCGGCCTCCAACATCACGCCGACCGGCATCGGAAAATGGACCGAAGCAGACTTTCTGCGCGCCATGCGCCAAGGCGTACGTCCCGATGGTTCGCAGATCAAAGAAGTCATGCCGTGGAAGGCCTTCGGACGTCGCGGCGATGGCGAGCTACGCTCGATCTGGATGTATCTGCAGACAGTCCCAGCAAAAGCATTCCAGGAAACCTGACGACGGTTGTCGCCGTAGGCGATGCGGTGCTGGTAACCGTTTTGCGCCTTTTCGGCATCTAAGGGGAGTGCATTCAGCGCGTGCATCTTGCAAAAAGCCGGTATTATGCTAAAAATCTAGCACATGCGTTGCTAAAAACTTAGCATTGCTGGCATCCCCGGCAACAACCGACCCCGGCCCTCATGTTCTCTGGTGTCCTCCGCACCGTTCTGGCAGCTAGCCTAACGCTGTCGTCGTATCTTCAGGCGCAATCTCCACAACCCGTCTCGCGCAGCTCCGGCGACCGTCAACACGACGCCGCCGTGCCATCCGCGCGGGCGACGCAGCGAAACGGTCCGATCGTGATCGACGGCAATGTGAACGATGCCGCCTGGGCCGCGGCGCAGCCGGTCACCGAGTTCACACAGACTGACCCCGAGGAAGGCAAACCGCCGACAGAACGTACCGAGTTCCGGTTCCTCTTCGATGACGACGCCCTGTACGTGGCCGCCAAGCTGTACGACAGCAAGCCGGTGACGACACGCCTCGTCAGGCGTGACGAGGGGTTCAACTCGGACATGATCCATATCGTCATCGATGGCTTTCACGACCACCTCGGCCGCGCATTCTTCGAGCTGAATCCGTCCGGCTCCAAAGCCGACGCGTTAGGCATCGGACTCTCGTGCTGCGACTCCGGCTGGGACCCGATCTGGGAAGCGGCTACGCATATCGACTCGACGGGCTGGAGCGCCGAGATGCGGATCCCGCTGAATCAACTCCGCTTCGGCAGTAATCCGCAGCAAACATGGGGGTTGCAGATCCGCCGCTTCATCCACCGCCGCAATGAGTGGCAGCAGTGGGCGTTCTGGCGCAAGAATGAATCGGGTGGGCCGAACCGCTTCGGCCACCTCGAAGGTCTGGAAATCCGCAAGGCTTCACGAAGCCTCGAGCTACTGCCCTACGTCGCAGCGAAGTCTTCGCACCTGGTGACGCAGCCGGGGGATCCTTTCAACAGAGGCAGCGAGCAGTCGATGCGTGCCGGGCTCGATCTCAAATATCTGCTCAGCTCCAACCTAACGCTGGACGCCACGGTCAATCCTGACTTCGGCCAGGTCGAAGTCGATCCGGCGGTCGTCAACCTGACGGCGTTCGAGTCATTCTTCCCCGAACGACGGCCGTTCTTCGTCGCGAGCTCCGGCGTGTTCGGCTTCGGCGGCTTCAGCTGCTTCTTCTGCAGCAACGTCTCGTCGATCAGCGCGTTCTATTCGCGTCGCGTGGGACGCGCACCGACTGGAGCCGACCTCGCCTACTCGTCCGGCAACTTCGCCGACGTCCCCGATGCAACGACAATCCTCGGTGCGGCGAAAATCACCGGACGCACGGCCAATGGATGGACGATCGGATTGATGGACGCTGTCACGAACCGTGAAGAGGCCGAGGTCGAGCTGGCGAACGGCGCACGCAGGAGCCAAGTGGTGGAGCCGCTCGCCAATTATTTCCTGGGAAGGCTGCGCAAAGATCTCCAGGGTGGCAACATGGTCGTAGGAGGGATCGTCTCTTCGGTGATGCGCAAGCTGGATGATCCGTTCGTTCCGCGCCTAACGCGGCACGCGGAGGTCGTCGGGCTCGACTTTCAAAAGTGGTGGAAGAACCGCACGTACTCCTGGTCGCTCGTCAGCGCCATCTCCAACCTCGCCGGCGACCCCACGGTCGTCTTCGCACGGCAGCATTCAAGCGCTCGCTATTACCAACGCCCCGACCGTGAGCAACGCGCTACGGGCGGATTCTTCACGGACGCTTTCGATTCGACGGCTACGGCGATGCGCGGGGGCGCGGTGTATTCTCGCTTCGCGAAAGACGCCGGGAACTGGATGTGGGAGGCGTCTTACAACGCGCGTACACCCGGTTTCGAGACGAATGACGTCGCCATTCAACAGCGGGCCGACTATCACTGGTACAGCGGCAACCTGTTCCGCTTCTGGTCCAAGCCTGGGAAATGGTACCGCGACATCGCGATTATCGGTGGCGGCCAACGACAGCACAACTTCGATGGCGACGTCACAGACGCACAGGCGCACATTTTCTTCTCGAGCACGACGCCGCAGTTCTGGAACTGGAGCACGTTCTATATCTGGCGACCGTCAGTGATGGATGATCGTCTGCTGCGCGGTGGTCCAGTCGTCGAGCGCTTGGGTGGTGACTTCTTCTCAGTGAACGTTTCGACGGACAGCCGCAAACCGATTAGCCTGAGCTCCGACCTGGGGCTTGCGACGAATCGGAGCGGTGGTTGGGGGACTAATGTCGGGACTTTCATGCAGTATCGACCATCCTCGCGCGTCTCGCTTTCCGTTGGGCCTCGATGGGATGCGTCAGGAAGTCTATTCCAGTATGTGGCCGCTGTCCGTGATTCCACGGCGACCAGCTTCTACGGATCACGCTACATCCTCGCGGGCCTCAATCAGAAGCAACTTGCATTGGATACGCGCGCTAACATCACGTTCTCACCGACGATGACGTTCGAGCTGTATGTGCAGCCGCTCATCGCCAGTGGCGATTTTACGAACTTCAAGGAATTCGACGCGCCACGCGGTAATACCTTCAGCATTTTCGGACAAGACAAAGGAACGGTTGCGGTAACGAGAGGCCCAAGTGGCGACACGCTCTCTTACATCATCGACCCCGATGGCACCGGGCCGGCGCGGAGCTTCACCGTCCAGAATCAGAACTTCAACTTCCGGTCGTTGCGCGGGAGTGCCCTGTTCCGCTGGGAGTATCGACCAGGGTCGGTGTTGTATGTGGCGTGGACGCACAGCCGCGCCAATAGCATCCCGTTAGGCAACTTCGATTTCTCGCGCGATTGGTCTGGCATGTTCGATGCCGATGCGGACAACATCTTCCTCGTGAAGGCGAGTTGGTGGCTGCCTAAATAGTCGGTAGTCGTCAGCTCTTAACTCTTGGCCCACAAACTAAGAGCTAAGAGCTTCCCGACTAATAGCTATATTCGCGTTGTGTGTCACAGCGCGCTCTCCGTCATTTTCGGCCTGGTGACGACCCTCGTCCCACTGACCGCCAATGCGCAGCTCATGGTGAGCCGCAACGTGATTCCGGTGACGGACAGCGGAAACCCGGGCTTCCTGTCGCGATTGCAGTTCTACGGCGACGCCCAACGTGGGTTCGGTTCAACCGATGATGAATTGGCGTGGAACGTTAAGCTCGGCGGAGTGATCGAGCTGTACCGGTCGCGCGCACGCTGGTCGCTCGTCGGTGTGGTCGGACATGAGCTGACCGCAAATCCGTTCAACAGCATCGGCTTCAATCCCCGCGGGGCGATTTGGGAGGAGCAGCTGTTGTTCACCCAGCGCATGCATGCGTACGACTGGTTCGTGGGCGCTTTCCACCGCTGCCGGCACGAGATCGACAACTCACATCCGCCTGACGAGTCCGCGCCGCCACCATTCTATGTGCCTACAATGCGTTTGTTGAGCCTCACCGGCCTTCAGATCGGCGTTGTGAGCCGGGAGCGTTCGTTAGGTGCCTTCACCTGGCGCGGTTTGTTGCGACTCGAACGGTATGCGACGACGACCGACAACCGGACCCCGCGCAATACCGCCGCTCCCTACTGGAAACGAGCGCTCGGCGCCAGCGCAGCCGGCGTGCGCGTTGCACGGCCCTGGGGCCCTGGCCAGGTCTACGCGCGCGGATGGGGGTCCCTGATGTATTTCTCGCGTGGCCCAGGAGCCACCGGCGTGTCAGCCGAACCGACTTGGCGGATGGAGCTCGGCACACGCGCGATCGGTGCCGCGGCATCCCTCGATTTGTTCGCCGCCTACGAACGCACGTTCGACGACGTCACGCGGCCGACTCCGCAACCGTCGAGCGTATGGGGATTCGGCATTCGATTTGGCACGCAATGAACGGATTGCATTTGCCAAGTTCCTTATCGCCTTTTCAATTAGTCCGCGAGACTCACCCTTTCAAGTCCGTGTATACTCGCGGCGTCGCTTTTATGGATGTTCGCTCTCTGCGCCTAACGCTGGCATTGACAGCGACGATCCTGGCAATCGCCTGCGATGGTAGTGCACCGGCTGCCCGCAGCGCGCGATACGAAGACCTCGTGACGTTGTTTACCGAGTGGCGCGAGTTTCAAAAGCCCAAGCTGGTAGACGGCGTAGCCGACTACTCGGCCGGGGCGATGGCGACGCAGCAGCGTGAGCTGGCGACGTTCCAGCGGCGTCTGGCCGCCATCGACACATCGGGTTGGCCCGTTCCACAGCAAGTCGACTACCATCTCGTTAGGGCCGAGATGAATGGGCTGGAGTTCGATCATCGCGTGCTGCGCCCGTGGGAGCGAAACCCGGCGTTCTACGTCGCCATCTTTCCTTCCCAGAGCGACGTGCCCGCTCGCGAAGGGCCCGTTGCGTTAGGTGCGATCGAGCTGTGGACGTACACGTATCCGCTCGATGCGGCGGCTGCGACCGATCTCCGCAAGAAGCTCCAAGCCGTACCTGTCATTCTCGAGCGTGCTCGGCGCAACCTCACGGGAAACGCGCGAGACTTCTGGATCGCCGGGACGCGCGCCATGAAGGATCAGTCCGCGGACCTGGGAAACCTCGAGCAGCGCATCGCTGTGACAAGCCCGGACGTGGTCGAAGACGTTAGGCGTGCCCGTGTCGCGACCGACTCGTTTGTCACGTGGCTCGAGGTAGAAGCTCCTTCCAAGACGGAACCGTCAGGGGTCGGCATCGAGAATTACAACTGGTACCTCGCCAACGTGCACATGGTACCGTTCAACTGGCAGGATCAAGTGGCGATCATGCGCCGGGAGTTGGCGCGCGCCCATGCCGCTCTCCGACTCGAAGAGACGCGCAACAGCGCACTACCACCGCTCAGCGTCGTCGCGAGCGAGGCTGAGCATGCGCGTCGTTTCAACGCAGCGGTTACCGAGTACCTCGACTTTCTGCGGGAGCGTCAAGTCGTTCCCCTTCGCGAGTATATGGACGCCGCCCTACGCGCGCGGATCGGAAGCTTCAACGCATCCGTCCCCGACAGCATGCGAGAGTTTTTCACACAGGTCGATTATCGCGAACCGGTCGCGATGCGCACGCATGGATATCACTGGTTCGACCTGGCGCGCATGGCAAATGAGCCGCACACAAGTCCCATTCGTAAAGTTCCGCTCCTCTACAACATCTTCGACGAACGCGCGGAAGGGCTGGCCACGGGGATGGAAGAGATGATGATGCAC
>DATFBW010000416.1:0-19525 GCA_035253645.1 Gemmatimonadaceae bacterium
TACGTTCCCTTGCGCACTTCATCGTCCCCGTGCCGATTGCGTTAGGCGTCATCCAGAGTGCGGCGTCGGCGCAGCGAGCACACGCATCCCCGGATTCGGCCCGTACGCTGCTGGCCGATCAGCGGCGCGTGCCGGCGGCGCCCGTGACAACCTCGCCTCTCGAGCGCATCATCAGCCTGACGTTGGATCGCGTGCGGTTAGGTGAGGCGTTGGACGAGTTGGCACGTCATGCGGACGTGCGTATCGCGTACTCGCAGCGCGTGGTGCCGTTGGGACGCCGCATTTCAGTCAACCTAACGGCCGTGCCCGTGCAAGCGGCACTCGAACGCCTGCTCCGAGGTACAGGTGCCGTCGCGCGCCTGGAGCCGACGGGGCAGATCCTGATCGTGCCAGGGCACACGGAGTCAACGGGTCGCGCTCCCCGGATGCAGGGGTCCATCCGCGGCACGGTGCGCGCGGCCCAATCTGCGGCGCCATTGGAAGGTGTCGTAGTATCGCTCGCAGGGACGCGGTACGGCGCCGTCTCGCGTGCCGACGGACGCTATGCCATCGCGGGCGTCCCTGTCGGCACGTATCGCATCGAGGCGCGCCGACTCGGTTACTCGCAGCGGGACACCAGCGCTGTCGTAGCCGAGGAGCAGGAAGTAGTGGTCGATCTCGTTATGCAGGCCGTGGCCACACCGCTGGATGCCGTCGTCACGATTGGATACGGCACGACGACCCGGCGCGACCTAACGGGAGCCGTAGCTACAATCACAGAAGAAGATTTCAGGACCAAAGCGGCCCCATTGGTCACGCTGACAAATGCGCTGCAATCGCGCGCTGCTGGCCTGCAGGTCATCACCAACTCGGGAATGCCTGGCGCCGGTGCTCGCGTACGCGTGCGAGGAACCGGGTCGATCACGGCCAATAGTGAGCCGCTCTACGTCATTGACGGACTCCCCGCGGTACAGGGTAGCCAGAGCGGCGACCCCAAGGACAATCCGCTGATGTCGCTGGATATGAGCGACATCGAGTCGATCGAAATACTCAAGGATGCTTCTTCCACGGCGATCTATGGCGCACGTGGCGCAAACGGCGTCGTGCTGGTCACGACACGGCGTGGTCGGCGCGGGGAGCACAGCGTGTCGGTCGAAAGCAGTTACGGGCAGCAGCAGATCTCCAAGGAGATCGACGTGCTCGGTGGTGCGGAGTACATGACGCTTGCCAACGAAGCACGGGCGGCCGCGAACCTATCGGCACTTTTCACACCCGCTCAGATCGCTGCGGCACAGACATTCAATTATCCCGAGATGATGCTGCGCACTGCTGCCCAGCACACGCACGCGCTCAGTGTGCGCGGAGGAGATCAGCGTTTCCGCTATCTGTTCGGAGGCAATTACACGTCGCAGGACGGTATCGCCATCGGCTCCGACTTCGAGCGCTATGGCGGCAGGTTGAACATGGACAGCGACGTGAGCTCGCGGTTCCGCGTGGGAGCAAGCTTGAGCGGCACGCGCGTCGCGCGCACGGCGAACGCAGTGGAAAACGGCTCGCTGGGAAACAGCTCCAATGGACTGCTCGCCGCATTGATCTTTGCCCCGTTCCAGGCCCCGCGCGACACCAATGGCGCGTGGGTGAGGACGTCGCCGACAACGGAGCCGGTACCAAATCCGGTTGCAAACGCGTCGGAACTGAAGGACCTGAATACCACATGGCGCTTGTTAGGCAGCGCCAAGGCCGAGTACGACTTCACGCCGAACCTCGTATTCTCGACGCAAGCGGGGGGCAACTTCCAATTCGATCGCGTGAACTTCTATGCGCCACGGACGATCCTGGCCGGCGGGGTCGGGGGGAACGCGTTGCTCGTGTCGGACGAAACGCGCGACCTAACGAGTGAAACTCAGCTGCGCTACAATCGCGGCGCATTCGGTCCGGGAAGCCTCGACCTTCTCGGTGGCTTCTCGGCGCAGACGTTTTACTTCGAGCGGGTCGGCGGTCAGGGGCAGAACTTCCCGACCGACGCCACGGAGGAGTTCAGCCTCGGTTCCGGAGCGCAGCTCGTGCCATCCATCAGCGGTCTCAACGAGTCCGCCATCATGTCGTTTTACGGCCGCGCCAACTACAACATCCGCGGAAAGTACCTCTTCACGATCAACACGCGTTATGACGGGTCGAGCAAGTTCGGCCGCAACAACAAGTGGGCCTTGTTCCCGTCCGGAGCGGCCGCCTGGCGCATTTCGGACGAGGATTTCATGCGCCGCTTTGCTGGAGTCAGTGACCTCAAGCTGCGACTCAGCTACGGCCAAGTCGGCAATCAGGCGGTGCTGTCCTATCAGTCGCTATCGGCGTTAGGCACGGCGTGGTACGCGTTCGGCGGCACCGAGGTTCCTGCGCTTGCCCCCGGCGGCGCAATGCCGAATCCGAACTTGAAGTGGGAACAGAAAACAGAGCTGAACGTTGGCGTGGACGCCGGGTTCCTGCGCGATCGCATTACGCTAACCCTGGATGTCTATAGCGCCAAAACCGAAGACCTGTTGCTCAGTGTCAGCTTACCCAGTACGACGGGCTTCAACAGCCAACTGCGCAACATCGGATCCATGAAAAACAAAGGGGTGGAGCTGTCTCTCTCCACCGTGAACGTCGAGCGTTCGGATTTCCAGTGGCGCACGACGTTCAACATTGCCGGTAACCGCAACAAGGTCGTGGACATGGGGCTGCAGGATTCGCTGCTCATCGGCGCGCGCGGCGCCGGGTTCTTCAATCCCGGCCAAACACACATCCTGAAAGAAGGGAAGCCGATTGGCTCGATCTATGGTTTCCACGTGCTCGGCCTCTGGCAGACCGGCGATGCATGCTTTCTGCGCGGAGCGGTCAACTGCACGCCAGGAGAGTACAAGATCCGCGACGTAAACGGTGATAGCGCGATCACCGCCGCCGATCGCGTCATCCTTGGTAACGGCGATCCGAAATATTATGGGGGATTGAGCAACAGCTTCGCGTACAAGCGCTTCACGCTCGATGCGTTCGTGAATTTTGTGCAGGGGAACAAGGTCATCAACGCCGGCGCCGCGTATGGGTGTCTCGCGATCGGCCAAGCAAACGAGCGCGATTGCGTCCTGAATCGGTGGACGCCTAACAACACCAACACGACCGTTCCGCGCGCCAACATCTCGCGTCCACGGCGGCTCTACAGCACGCTCGTCGAGGACGGATCGTACATCCGTCTGCAAACGCTCACGCTCGGTTATCAGCTCCCAGCGGCGTTGCTACGCGGCACCCAGTCGGCACGGCTCTTCCTCACAGGGCAAAATCTCTGGATCAGCACCGACTACACCGGCTTCGACCCGGACGTGAACAGTATGGGCGGTGATGCGCGTTTTGGCGGCACCGACATAGGGGCCTATCCGCGCACGCGGACGTGGAACCTTGGCGCCGCTGTGACCTTCTGATCCTAACGATGCCCTTGGGAGGAACGACTTCCATGAGAACGATACACCACACGTTCATCGCCGGTCTGCTCGCGCTCGGGACCATGGCGTGCAAGGACTTTCTGGTCGAAGAGCCGCGGAGCTTCACCACCACTGACACGTTTTATAAAACCGGGGCCGACCTCAACATCGCGACGGTTGCCGTCTACTCGGCGATCCGTGGCCTTCAGGGGTTCGGCAATTGGCCCAATCTGGAGCTGGCCTCGGATCAGGCACGCGCGGACAACCGCGAGCCTAACGCGGGAACGCGAAGCGGCGACCACCTCGATTGGGACGCCAGTACTGGACAGACCGGCGGGTACTGGGGTCTCATGTACGGTGTGATCACACGGGCGAACCTGGTGCTCGACCGGGGTCCGGAAATCGATTCGCCTAACGCGCAGATGAAGACGTACAATCTGGCCGAAGCGCGCTTCCTGCGGGCGTACGCGTACTTCTTCCTCACGAAAGTGTACGACGACGTGCCGCTGCTCCTCACCCCCGAGGAGCAGGCCGATCCGCGGCCCACACGCACTCCCGTAGAGCAAGTCCACACAGCGGTACTGGAAGATCTCAGGGCCGCCGAAGCGGACCTCCCTGAGCGTTGGACCTCGACCGACGGGTTCGGCTTACCGACGCAAGGAAGGGTCACAAAAGGTGCGGCGCGCATGGCTCTGGCCGACTTCCACCTGTGGCGCTCGAGCTTCCTCTCGAAGAATGAGTGGCAGCTAGCTTCCGATGCAGCGAAACGGGTCATCGACTCCGGTGTGTGGAGTCTCCAGAACGATTACATCCGCACCTTTCTCCCGGCGAACCGGGGAAACAGCGAGATGATTTTCGTCATAACGAATACAGGCAAGGATGCGCGGACGAGCAACCCGTGGCAGCTGTTCTACTATCCGCGTGATTGGGGGATCGATGTGTGGGGAGGCTGGGGCCTCATTCATCCGACAGACTGGTTTTACAACAGCTACCAACTCGGAGACTATCGGAAGGAGGCCGGCTACATCAGCGGCGGCTGCAGTGGCGGTGGCTCCTGTCTCGCCGCTTTTGCGGATGGCCCGATGCCATACAAGTATCGCAAGTCGGACAACGGAGCGTCCTGGCCCATGGGTGACGTGGATGCTCCACTCTATCGTTATGCGGAAGCAATCCTCTTCTACGCCGAGGCGCAGAACGAGTTGGGGAACACCGGGGTTGCTATCACCAATTTGAATCTGATCCGGGCCCGGGCGCGCAGAGGCACTGGATCGGAGAGCCGCTCGTCGCCCGCTGATTACACGGGACCGACAACGCGACTCGCCGTGCGTGAGGCCATCTATTTGGAGCGAGCCTGGGAGCTTGCCTTCGAAGCGAAACGTTGGTTCGATCTCGTGCGCCGGGATTCGATGGAGCCTGGCTACTGGATGACCAGTTTGCGAACGCACGATCCTAACGCGGAGCGTCTGCGCCCACTCAGCCTTCACAAAAAGCGCTTCCCGATTCCGACGGCGCAGATTGTCGCTAATCCGTCGCTGACCCAGAACCCGGGGTACTAAATGCGACGCGGCCGCGTGACTTCTGCTATCGCTCACGGTCTGGCGACTGCGTTTGTGCTGTGGGGTTGCGCACCGCCTAACGCAATAGCAATTCGACAGGCTGCCGCCGGGGACAGCGCGAGCAGGCCGACAGCAAGCGGGGTGATAACCGTCACCCCGACCGAAGCGGATGCGAGGCTGTTGCGAGTGGAAGACCTCCTTGCCAATCGCGTTCCCGGACTACAGATCGCGCGCCGAGGTGACGGTACCTTCAGCATGCGTATCCGAGGCCAGGCAGGATTGCGCGGCGGGAGTGGGGACGCCGAGCCGTTGCTCATCGTCGATGGCGTCACGATCGGGCACGGCACACAGGCAAGCGCTCTTGCCAGCCTCGCTCCGCGCGACATCGCCCGCATCGAGGTGCTCAAGGACATTGCGGCGACGGGTCCCTTTGGCGCACGTGGCGCTAACGGCGTGCTTATCGTCTACACGAAACGCTCGAAGCCGCGTTAGATTGCCGCGCGTCCAATGCTGGCGCGCGGCAAGCGCCGCGCACTCTCGTGACGCTCGATAAGAGAGGAGGTATTGCGTGGCCAAGGGCGAGAGCCGGGCGATACTCGAGGCCTACAAACGAGTGGCCGAAGCCTCCTGGCCCGAAATGCATCCGCGTATGCGGGAGCGCGCTCCGCGCTGGGCGGGAGCGAGCGAAGACGATCTCCGCGCGGAGCTCGACGGCTACATCGCCGAGGCGTCGCGTCCGGAGTCCAACGTGCGCGTGTTCTGGAAGTTGGGTCCTGACTTCACGTTCTCCGGTTGCAATGAGCAGTTTGCGCAGGACGCGGGGATGCGCCGCGAGGATCTCATCGGGACCACGGATTTTGACCGGCGGCTGCCCTGGAAGATGCAGGCGGCGAAGTATCGCGCCGACGATCAGCGTGTATTCGACAGCCGCACCGCAGATCTGGATATCGTCGAGCGACAGCAGTCCGCGACGGGAAGCATTACGTGGGTTCGCGCGGGGAAGGCGCCGATCCTCGCACCTGACGGCACGGCGCTAGGCGTCCTCGGGATGTACGAATTGCTCGACGCTGAGCGCGGGCCGCAGCTGTACGCACAGCGCAGGCAAAAGAAAAGCTAACGACGGTCGCGCATCGCGGTCTCGTCGGCGATGAGTCGGCGCACACCGCGGCGCCGCCGAGCTCGCAGAGGCGTGCTAGCCGCCGAAGCGGGGTGCCCGCCGACCTGACGACCACGAAGTAGGAATCAGCAGGACACGCAGCGATGGTTGTTCTTCGACCCCAGACTTTCGAGCAGCGCTACAGTGTCGAGGAACGGCGAGATGCGCTGCACCGGACCATTCGCCATGTCGGCCGTGGTTTGACCCGTGCGCGCAACGGCTTTTACGTCCGCGCCCTTGGACACGAGGTATTTGATCATCTCGTTGTCCCCCCGCGCCGCCGCGTTATGCAACGGCGTGTAGCCGTTGAAGTCACGCGCATTGACGTCTGCCCCCAATTCCTCGACAAGAAACTTCACCGTGGCGAGCCACGCATCGGGCGCGTGCCGGTGGTCGTTCGCGGCATAACCCTGACCGTAACCCGTCCCTGATGCAGCGTGAATCGGATAGATGCCCGGTCCGCCTTCAGGGACGGGCGGCAGCAGCGATGGATCCGGCGTGTCCGCGCCGCCCACGCTTCCACCGCGACGTGCTCGTGGCGGTGGGCGCAACGTGGGGACCTTGGGGTCCGCCCCGTGCGCCAGCAACAACTTCATCGCCGCGAGATCGGTCGCGTAGGCCGCACGCCAGAACGGTGTAGCCCCGGCAAAATCCACGCGCAGGTTATCACGGTTGTAGGTGGTGTACCAAAGACTTCGCTTGAGCCTCGCGTTAGGATCGGCTTTGGCTTTCAGCAGTGCTTCCATCAGCTCGAGGTACGTCGTCTTCTGCTGCAGGTGATATGCTGGTTGCGGCGTGCGCGACGTCGGCGCCCATTCCTTGTTGATGACGGCATACAGCGGCGTCGCCCCGGCGTCACTGGCGATGTTCGGATCCGCGCCGCGCTCCAGCAGCAGTTTGGCGAGATCGTAATGCCCGTTGATCGTTGCGAGCAACAGTGGCGTGGTTTTGTCGGCGGGCGTCTGATGATTGATATCGGCCTTCGCCTCGAGGAGCGCATTCACGACGTCCGTTTGACCTTCACGGACTGCCAGGTGGAGCGCCGTTAGGCCTCCCTGAAAGCCGACCATCTGTGTGAAACCGGCGAAGTCCTCGTCGCCGCCAGTCTGAGTGCCTTGATAGACTTCGGGCTCATCGGCCGCGACTACGGCGTTAGGGCTCTTCTCGATCACTTGACTCTCGTGCACGGCCTTCTGCACGAGACGTGTGTCCGGGTGCCATGTGGCGACGGAATCCGCGCCTTGCGCCCTGCGACCCTGACGCAGGACTTGATTGCGCCGACTGCGAGCCTTCTTGTCTTCTTCGGAGCGCGCCATGAGGTCCAAAACCCTGGCGGTCAGACTGGGATCCGCTCCTCCCTTGAGCAGCGCTTTGACGGCCTCTGTGCGTCCCCGCGCCGCGGCAAGCATCAATGGCGTTTGCTCCCACTCCGGCTCTTTCGCGTTAGGGTCTGCTCCCCGACTCAGAAGTTGCGTTATCGCGGGTGCGCTGCCCGTGAGGGCGGCGAGGTGGAGTGAAGTGACTCCCGTGCTCGTCGTGACTTTGGGATCGGCACCGGCCTTGAGCAATGCGGCCACGACCGGCCCGCTGCCTGACATGCTCGCTACGTGCAGCGGTGTGTACGCCCCATTGCGCGTGACCGCCGTTAGGCTGGCTTTCGCGCCGAGCAGCAGGGCGGTCATGTCGGCGTCGCCGTGCCGCGCGGCCCAGTGGAGCGCGGTCATCCCATCGCCTTGCGGCGCGTTCACGTCGGCGCGTTTCGCGAGGAGGGCACGCACGGCGGCGATGTCCTTCCGCATGGCCGCATCGGCGACGGGCGAGCTCGGCGCATAGGCCCCTAACGAGAGACCCGCGAAGCTCAGCAGTCCAAAAATCCGTAGCGCTTGTCGCATGCTCATCTCGTCGTCAAAGTTCTTTACTACCCCACCGCAGATTCACACGGACCCTTGCTTGCAAAAGCTCCGTGGCCGTCACCGTTCGAATCAGTGTTCGTCCGTGGTGAAGGTTGTCGCTCTTTATGAAAACAGCAATTCGCCAGTACTGTCACCAAAGTGCGTCACATCATCCATCCCCAACCGGTGCATCAGCCCTAACAACGCATTCGCCATCGGCGTGCCATCCGGCGCCTTGAGGTGCAAGTTGCCGGTGAGCTTGCCGTTGGCGCCGCCTAACACGATCAACGGGCAGCGTCGATGGTTGTGGACGTTGCCATCGGCCATAGGCGAGCCGTAAATGATCATCGTCTTGTCCAACAAGGTGGCGTCGCCGTCACGCACACTCTTGAGCCGATCCATGAGATACGGGAGCAGGCCCACATGGTACTTGTTGATGCGGTAGAACTCTTCGACGCGCTTAGGGTTGTTCCCGTGGTGCGATGCCGGATGGAATCCTGTCGAGACGCCGCTCTCCGGATATACGCGAGCCGAAGCATCGCGGCCGGCCTTCAGTGAGAACACGCGCGTCATGTCCGACTCGAACGCGAGCACCTGCAAGTCGAACATCAGCTTCATGTGATCTTCGAACGAATCGGGCACGCCGGACGGCGCGTTAGGCAGCTCTCGCGGCTCACCGCTCGTGTTGCGCGCTTCGACTTGCTGGATGCGCCGCTCGATTTCGCGGATGTTGTCGAGGTACTGATCCATGCGCCGGCGATCGGATGCTCCCAGCTCACGCTTCAAATCACCCACGCGCTCCGTGATCCAATCCAGGATGCTCCCGGTCGTCCGATTGCGCGCGGCACGCTCCTCGGGCGTCCCCCCTGCCCCGAACAGCTGATCGAAGGCGACGCGGGGATCGCGAATCATGGGTAGCGGCTCGGTCGGCGACGCCCAACTGATCGTGTCGGTGTACGCGCACGAGTAGCCGTATGCGCAACCGCCCGCCCGATCGACGGGCTCGATACACAGCTGCATCGATGGGATGGGCGTGTTTTGTCCGAAGCGCTGCGCGTACATCTGATCGAGCGACGTTCCGACGAAGATGTCGGAGCTCTCGGTCTGCGTCGGATGTGACTGCGTAAGGAAAACGGCGCTCGACCGGAAGTGATCGCCGCCAATCTCTTCCGGCTTGTACGCCTCGGCCATGCGCACGTCTGTATTGCTGATGATCGTTAGGTGCTTCCGGTATGGTTCGAGCGGCATGAGCGCCGTCGGCGAGAGGTCGTAAGCATTCCCGGCAACGGCTGGGGACCACCAGTTCTGCTGCGCCCCGAACGGGCTGCACCCCGCCGCACCGTGCACCATCTCGATGCAGATGAGCCGCGTCGCTTCTTTCGGCGCTCGCCGCCAGACGCTGCGTATTGGCACCATTGCCTCGAGATATGGCAGCGCGATCATCGCGCCCATCCCCTGCAAGAACGTCCGGCGTGGAAGCTGTTTTCCGCTGATGTACATCCGGTGTCTCCTGTGAGAGCCGTTCCTACGGGGAAGTCATTCCTTCTCGTCTTCTGCCACTTCAGCCCGCGTCATGCGAAACGCGGGACTGTTCACCACACCCATGATGTAAGCGCCGATCCGATCGTTATCGGCAGCGGCATTGCGTACGATGCCGCGGATCGTCGGCATATCGAAATACTCGACGCGCCTGCCTAACGCGAATGCCATGAGGTTGCGCGTAAAGGTGCGTAACAACGACTCGCGCCGCTTGAGCAGCGCCGCGCGCAGGTCGGCGGGACTCGCCACGGGTGTGCCATCCCACAGCTCGCTGCGCGGATCCACGGGCTGGCCATTATCGCGCACGCGCCAACGGCCGGTGACATCGAAATTCTCCAACGCGAGGCCGATCGGGTCCATCATGCGGTGACACGAATTGCACGTCGGATTCTTGCGGTGTTGCTCCATCCGTTCGCGCACGGTAAGCGCTTTGCCGGACGACTGCGATGGCGTTGCCTCGAGGTCAGGGACGCCCGGCGGGGGTGGGGGCGGCGGACTGTGTAGGAAGACTTCCATCACCCACTTCCCGCGATCGACCGCTGACGTCCGCGTGGCGTGCGACGTTAGGGTCAGAAGGCTTGCCTGGCCGAGTAGGCCACGCCGCTGGGGATCCGCGTGCGACACCCGGCGGAACTCGGGACCGGAGACGTTAGGTATCCCGTAATGCAGCGCCAGACGCTCGTTGATGAAGGTGTAATCGGCATTCCACAGCTCGAGGACGCTGCGGTTCTCGCGCACGAGGTTCTGGATGAAGAGCTCCGTCTCGCGGCGCATCGCGGCCCGGAGCTGCTCGTCGAAATCCGGATACTGCCTAACGTCTGGCTGCACCTTGTCGAGGTCCTGCAACCGCAGCCACTGCGCGGCGAACCTCGTCGCGAGCGCTTCGGCTTTGGGGTCGACCATCATCCGCCGCACCTGGCGCTCGAACACAACCTTGTCGGAGAGTTTGCCGGCGCTGGCCAACGACAACAGCTCGTGATCCGGCGGAGCGGACCAGAGGAAGAAGGCGAGGCGCGACGCCAGGCCGACGTCACTGATCCGATATGCTTCGCCCCCTTTTACGCTCTCTCGTGCCGGCTCGAAGCGGAACACGAAGTCGGGGCTCGCCAGGATCGCCTGAAGCGCGGTGCGGACGCCGTCTTCAAATGCGGCCCCGCTCTTGGCCGCGCCGTCGTACAACGTCATCAGCCCTTTGATGTCCTTGTCACCCACCGGCCGCCGGTATGCCGCGGTAGCTAATCGGGAGACGATGCTCTGCGCACACGATCGCGCTTCGGTCGCTCCCTTCGGGCGACACGTGAAGATGCGTTGACGCACGGGCGAGTCGGAGATCCCCGTTGTGCTGTCCGGCCCGTTGATCACGAGGTCGCGAAGGTGCGGCAGGAGCGAGAAACCGTACGCCGTTGCCGTCGACGTGGAATTGAGCGACCACTTGAGCGGCGAAATGAGATCCTGTGCAACGGCTTGGAATGTCGGTGGAACGAAGACGGCCGAAACGCGATGCGGACCCGAAGTCACGTGCACGGTCTCGGTAATCATGCTGGCCCCGTTAGGGTCCCCGGCATGCATGAAGCGGTCGATGTCCAGCAGGGCAACCCGCTCCCCGTCGATCGAGATCTCGATTTTTTCGCCGCGAGCGTTCCCCCCGGCGAACGCGCCAGTGGTCTCATGGAAGAACACGACCCGGAACGTGTATGACCCGTCGGCCGGGAACGTGTGCACGACGGAAAGGCCGCCGCGGGTTCCGAACGGCGCGCCCTCGACCTGCTCGGTTTGCGAAGCTGTGCGTGGAATGCTGTACGTCGCAGCGGTCGGCGTCGCTCGGGGATTGCCGATCGCCAGCCAAGTGATCTCGCTCGCCGCGCGCAGGTAGGCATCGAGGAGCGTCGGGGACAGGGCCTGCACGTCAGCAATGTTGTCGAAGTTTTCGCTTTGAGTATCGAGGGGGAGATATGCTCCCGGATCTACGTCGAGGCCAAGCAGATCTTTGATAGCCCGGGCGTATTCCGCTCGGTTGAGGCGCTGGAATGTGCGGTGGCCTGGGTTGGGGTTTGCCGCGAAAGCAGAGTCCAGTTGCTGTTCCAGCGAGGTCGTCAGCGCATCGAGCGTGTCCCCTTTGGGACGCCGCTGGCCGGGAGGCGGCATCATCCCGGAACGCAGCTTCGCCACCATCTTTTCGGCAACGTCACCGGTCTTGGCAGCGGCCGCAGCGTCGAAGGTGGCGAGCGACAGGTTGCCACGCCTCTGCTCGTCGTTGTGGCAGCGGGTGCAGTATGTCTTTACGACTTCATTTAAGGAGGTGCGAGATACGAGGTGCGACGTGCGCGATACGGGATGCGAGGTGCGAGGACTGTGCGGGTAAGCCGGGTAACTATGAGCCCTGACCTCTGACCTCTGACCTTCCAGGATCAGCGGCAAAAGCAGCGTGAGCGCTGCGCTGGCGAGCATCTTCATCGAGGAGCCTCCAAGGCCAACCCCAATACGCCTAACGTCATGCCGGCGTTGACGTTGGGGTGCGCCGCCGATCCTCAAAATTGTGTCCAAAAGCGATGCTTGCGCAAGTCATTACAGCTATTGATCCTATCATCATGCGTGAAGCACGATTTGCAGCGCTGATTGGGCTCGCTGGCCTGCTTGGGGCCGTCACGCCGGGGACCGTTGAGGGCCAGGCCGCCCGGCCCGATTCGGCGGCGATCGACGAGGCGCGGCTCACGGCTTACGCGAAAGCCTTTGTCGGGATTGCGGTCGTGCGCGACTCGATCTCCAAGGAGCTCGCCCTGCCTCGCAATAAGACGCTGGAAGTCCAGCTCGAGCTGCGCGAGAAGCTGCGCACGCAGATCGAGAAGGTTCTGAAGGAGCAGAACCTAACGCCGGACGAATACGCCCGAATCACCCATGTGATCAGCACCGATGCCGCGCACAGCAAGACATTCGAGGAGATCCTGGCGCGACTCACCCAGAAGCCCGCTCCTCGTTAGGCAATCGCGGCCGCGCCTCGAGCGCGACCCAGGGAGACCACTCATGTGTCGTAACATCAAAACGCTTACAAACTTCGCGCCGACCGCCACCGACGACGAAGTGCGCGCCTCCGCGCTTCAGTTCGTCCGCAAGATTAGCGGCACCACGAAGCCCTCCAAGGCGAACGAAGCGCTGTTCAACCAGGCAGTGGACGACGTCACTCATATCGCGCGACACCTCATCGATGCCTTCGTCACCTCGGCGCCGCCGCGCAATCGAGATGAGGAGGCCCGCAAGGGTCGCGAACGCTCGCTCAAGCGATTCCCGAGAGAACGGGAGCGGGCCGCCTCGTGAGAGGCCTGCCCATCGCGGCCGCTGTGCTCCTGATCGCGCCGGCCATCCGAGCGCAGCAAGCGCCGGCAGACAGTTTTCGCATCGCCGTCAATCGCGCCTTCGCGACGTGGGCCAACACGAACAGCCCCGGATGCGCCGTCGGCGTTTCGCGAGACGGCAGTGTCGTCTACCAGAACGGTTACGGCATGGCGAATCTGGAGCTGGACGCGCCGATAACGCCCGCGTCCATCTTCCACGTTGCGTCCGTCTCGAAGCAGTTCACGGCCATGGCCGTCATGCTGCTCGCCAAAGACGGCAAGCTTTCCCTCGACGACGACGTTAGGCGCCACATCCCCGAGATCCCGGACTACGGGCAAAAGATCACCATACGCCACCTGCTCCAGCATACGAGCGGGCTGCGCGACCAGTGGGACCTCCTGTACATGGCGCGGGGCCGCTTCGAGGAGAATCGCATAACCGAAAACGACGTGCTCGAGATCGTGGGCCGTCAGAAAGCGCTCAACTTCACGCCGGGGACGGAATATCTGTACAGCAACACGGGGTACACCCTTGCCGGAACCATCGTGAAGCGCGTGAGCGGCAAGTCACTGCGCGAGTTCGCCGACGAGAGGATCTTCAAGCCGTTAGGCATGAACGACACGCACTTTCACGATGACTTCACGATGGTCGTGAAAGGCCGCGCTGCCGGTTATTCGCGCGGTGCGGATGGAAAGTGGCACGTCAGCCTGCCTAACTACGATACGTACGGCGCCACGAGCCTCTTTACAACGGTCGGCGACCTCCTCAAATGGGACGTGAACGTGTGGAAGCCAACCGTCGGCGATGAGGCGACGCTGAGTGCCATGCGCACGAGCGCCACGCTCACACAGGGAGACACGACTGGCTACGGCCTTGGCATCAGCACGGAAGTCTATCGCGGTACTCGGCTCGTAGGACACGGTGGCGCGGATGCGGGCTATCGCACGTTCCTCGGACGCTTCCCGGAGCATGGTCTTTCGGTCGTGGTACTCTGCAACGCCTCAACCGCGAATCCGGCGGCATTGGTTCGCTCCGTCGCAGACGTGTACATCGGCAGCAAGCTCGCCGCACCGGCGACACCGGCAAAGGGCATCACCCTAACGCGCGATCAGTTGGCGGCCTTTCAGGGCGCGTACGTCAATCCGGTTACGGGAGCGCCCACGTTCATTACGCTGCGCGGCGACACGCTGGTCGTCGGACGCACGACGGGACCCGCGCTCATCGCGCTGAGCGAACGACGGTTTCGGATCGGCACGCAACCAGCGGAAATCGAGTTCATGCCTAACGGGGAGCTCGTGCAGACGATCACGGCGTGGCCGCGCCCCAGGCCGATCACGATGAAACGTTACGACGTCGCGCGCCCCACGCGTGCCGAGCTGGCGGCGTACGCCGGGAGTTATTACTCCGCCGAGCTTGGCGCGACGTGGACAGTGTCGGCGACAGACAGCACGCTCGTACTCAAGACGCGCGGTGGTGCCGATCGGACAGTACGTCCCGCATATGACGACACGTTCATCGGAGATTTCCTGCTGACCTTTACACGGGGCAGGTCGCGCCGCGTGGACGGGATGCTGATGAGCACAGGGCGAGTGCGGCGTGTTCGGTTCGAAAAGTCACCGAGCTGATATGCCGCACAGCCCAACAGGAGTGTCCGCGCTGTCGGCGATCGCGCTGGCGGCGATGGGATTCGCGGGGGATGCATCCGCGCAGCGCAGCGATCCGTTTGTCATCTCGGTGGCGGAGCTCGGCGCACGGTTGCGGCACCTGTCGGCGGATTCGATGCTTGGCCGGTATCCCGGAACGCGCGGCGAGACGCTCACGACGCGATACCTGGTCGGCGAGCTACAAGCATTCGGCGCGAAGCCCGGCTTCAATGGCTCCTGGCTTCAGCCTGTGACGATCGCAACGCATCGTCCCGATCCGCAGCATACTTCCGAGGCGCGTCTCGTGGGCCGCATCATGCGCGAGCTCGTGCATGGACGCGACCTGCGGCTCGCCAACTTCACCGGGAAGTCGGATGCATTCGCAGCCGGCGACCTTGTTTTCGTCGGCTACGGGATCCACGCACCGATGTACGGCTGGGATGACTTTGCCGGCGTCGATCTGCGTGGCAAGGTTCCTGTAGCGCTGCTGGGCGAACCTTCGTTAGGCAACGACACCAGCAAGTTCAATGCGGGGCGCGCATCGCGCTTCGCGCGGTTGATGGACAAGACATTGGAGATGGAGCGTCGAGGGGCCGTCGGGGTTTTGTGGCTACGGCCCACGAATTCCTTCTCCCGCGCGCCGCCCACGGGCCCCGCGCGCCTAACGAGTGAGGTCGCGCCGCAGGGCATGGTATTCAGCGGCAACATCGCCGAAAATACGGTCGCCGCGCTCCTCCCCGAAGAGGCGGACCCGCTGGCGGAGCTCGTCGCTCGCGCCGGCCGCCCAGGTTTCCGCGCCGTCCCGCTCGACGTACGACTCGAAGTACGCTTCCGAACGGCAGCGTCGCGCATAACGAGCCACAACGTCATCGGCGTCGTGCCAGGAACGGATCCGACTCTGGCGAACGAGCATATCGTCATCAGCTCGCACTGGGACGCATATGGCGTCGGACAACCTGTGAACGGTGACTCCATCTACAACGGGGCGTTGGACGACGCCTCGGGTATGACGGCCGCCCTGGCTCTCGCGCGAGTGTTCGCCGCGAATCCACAGCCGCGTTCCATCACCTTCCTGTTCACAACCGCCGAAGAGATGGGCCTGCTCGGCGCTCAGGAATTCGTCTGCAACGGCCCCATTCCTGTCGAAAGGATCGTCGCAAACCTCAATCTGGATGACGGAATCGAGCTGTTCGGCATAAAGCGCGACGTGGCACCTTTGGGGATCGAGCTCAGCTCGTTAGGTCGCACAGTGGCTGAAGTTGCGCGCGCCAAGGGCTTGCGCGTCTCGCCCGACCCTTTTCCACAGGAAGGGTTTTTCCTGCGCGCAGACAACTTTCCGTTCGCGCGCGCGGGCGTCCCCGCTCTGTATGTGGCGTTAGGCACGGAGGACGCCGAAGGTCCGCGCGGCTGGACGGTGAGCAAGACCAAGGAATACCTGGAAAAACACTACCATCGGCCGAGCGACGATTACGAGACGGTTGTGCACGATCTGCGTGGCTCGCGCCAGTTCGCCGAATTCGCACGCGACCTGACGCGCGCGATTGCCCGCGCGCCGCAACGGCCCGAGTGGCTCCCCGGGGTCGAATTCAGCCGGCGAACCGAGAGCGGATTACCACCGGCCTGTCGCCGTTAGCATGACGCGCGCACTGATCACCATGTGTATGGCGCTTGTCGCCTGTGCGCGTACGGAAAGCGCGGCCCGAGACACCGCGACCATGATTCCTGGACCGAGCAGAGGGACAACCATCGGCGTCCCGTTCGCGCCTAACGAAGTAAGGGTGGGTGCGCGCGTCGGTGAGCTCGTCCTCGACTCGATCGACGTCCGCCGCGCGATCGATTCATCGTGGGTTGGAACGGCGCGATTCCGCGGTGAGCTGACGCTGAGCGGCCACCTCATGCGCCATCCAGATTCCGAGGTCCAGGCGGTGTGCTACGAGGCGGACTCCGCGAGTGCGTCCCGGATGCCGCGGTGGGCAGGGGACACACGTCGCGCATGGTTCTGCTTCGTCGATGGCGCTGAGGCCAAGGGGCAGCTGCCGGCAACAGCGGACGCCCCCGCCACCATTGTGATCGACCGCTTTACGATCCATCGCGGCCTCTCGGATGAAGTGAACGCCGCGCGGCTGGTACGCGTCGTCAGTCCGAGACCGGCCTAACGTGAGCCTCTGAAGGAGAAAACATGCGCCACCCGCTTCCTGCAATTGCGGCCATGACCCTGGCCCTCGCCTCGAACCTCGATGCGCAAGTGGCGCCGAAAGGACGCGGATTCCGCGCCGAGTACCTCGCGGAGCTGAGTGTCGCCGAGGACCACGTCATTAGGCTCGCGGAAAAGATTCCGGCGGACAAGTACATATGGCGACCCGCGGCCGGCGTGCGCTCAGTGAGTGAGGTCCTCCTGCACATCGCCAGCTCGCAGAATAACCTTCCGGCCGTGTTGGGCGTCGCGCCACGCGAAAGCATGTTCGGCGCCGACTATGACAAATCGACGACAGACAAGACCACAGTCGTCACCGCACTCAAAAGCGCCTTCGCCGCGACGCGCGCCGGCCTTGATAAACTGACCGACGCCGATAGTGAAAAGACGCTCCCATTTTTCGACGGCACGACCACGTATCGGGGCGTGCTCTATTTCATGGCCCGCCACACGGGCGAGCATACGGGCCAGCTCATCGCGTATGCTCGCATGATCGGCGTCGTTCCACCCTGGAACGAGCGCTGAGACGCTAGGCGTTAGGCAAGTCGCTCACTTCCCATAAACGGTAAGCACGCCGGCTGCGGGAATCGAGGTCGACATCGTCTGGCCGCTCAGGATCGTCACGTCGGGTAGCGCCCGCGCATATTCTACGCCGGTGGTGTAGTCGATACCGTACGTGCCCTGCGGCAGACCACCAATGCTGAACCCTCCGCCCACACTCGCCTTTACCACGACCGTGAACCTGCCGGTTGGCGTGCGGAACGCGATGGGAGCGAAGCGTGCATCGGTGCTCGTTGCTCCGACGCGGACGGAGCGAAGCGGAACGTAACGGAAATATTGCCTGATCAATTTCGTTTGACGGCCTGTATTCACGACAGGCGAATTCTGACCCGGCAAGGCACCGCTGATCCAGAAGTACGTCCCGCCGTTCGAATCGAAGTCTGAGCAGAAGGCGAGCCCGAATTGCTGCCACGCCGAGACGTTGGCAATCGTTAGGTCTTCGTGCAACGTGGTGTAGTTTGCGTACCCCCATTCCAACATCGCGGTGCGCATCCGGTGCTGCAGCCCGTACTGCGCCACCTGTTGCAGATACACCAGGTCCGTTGCACCGAAGCGGTGATACGAGATTTCGTTCAGCGCCGACGACACGCCTGGCATTGTGATCATTTGCCCGAAGTACAGCAGCGTGGCATAAAGGGAGCTGTTGCTCGGTCCGACGAAATCCGGAAAGAATCCGAACTGATTCAAGCGCCGCTTGGCGGCCACGAGGTTCGCACCGATTTGCTGCGCAGTCCAGCCGCCGAGGTTCGGCTCGTTCACAAGCTCGAGCGAGTTTGGCACCAGTCCGTACTTCTGCTGCATGTGCTGAAACGCGGCCAGCACAAACTCGGCATACTCCTCCGGTGCGTTGCGATGCAGGATGCCACTATTGGCGCCCGTGTACGACATGTTGAGCCACAAGTTGTCTCCACGGGCGAGCAAACGCTGTTTGAGCGGCAAAACGAGTTGCTCGATCGTGTAATCGAGATAGCCCCAGTTGAAACCGGCCGGATTGATTACAAACGGATCGGCATTGTCATTCACGACTTGGAACCAGTGAGTCTTCCAGTCGTTGAACGTGAGAAGACCAGATTTGAACTGCGTGAAATAATCGACCGGGTTTTCGTAGCCGTTGCGCAAGCCGAGACGGATCCGGTTCACGCCGATTTCGTTGGCCGCGCGGTCGAGGAGGGGCAACCGATATGTCTGGTAAGCGCGCGGATCACATTCGGCCTGGCCGATTTCCTGAAGCGCCTCCCACCCTGTCATTGTTTGAAATTGCTGCGCGCCATTCACGTTGATCGTTCCGTTCGACACGAGCTGCGGAGCGACCGCAACCAAAGCCGTGGCGCTCTGGCCACCGGTCGAAGCGATGATCTTTATGTGATCGCTGACCAGGTGACCGGTGACAACGCCGGTTTGGGTCACCGTCGCGACTGCCGGGTTTCCGCTCGTCCACGTAAAAGTGGCCGGCACAACCTGACCTAACGAGTTTCGCGCAGTCGCTACGAGCGTTACAGATGAACCGACTGGAACGCTCGTAATGGTAGGGGCAACTGTTACGCTGGCCACAACGCTCGACGTCACCGTAACAACGGCAGTGGCGCTTTTACCTGCTGTCGTTGCCGTTATCCCGACCGGGCCACCCGGTGCCACGCCGGTGACAATGCCCGAGCCATTGACCGTCGCGATGGCCGGAGTGGCGCTCGTCCATGTGAACGTTGCTGGAACGACCTGACCATTGGCGTCGCGAGCCGTCGCCACGAGCGTCGTGGTACCACCCACCGAAAGCGAAGCCGTCGTCGGCGCAACGGTCACAGTCGCAACCGTCGGCGCGGGAAGCTGCGTCCCGCCAGTAAGAGTTATTGGAGCGCTCTTGGTGGCGACGACGGATCGGACTCCTAGGAACGTTCGCACCAATTCCATAAGAACAAATGCCGAACCGCTTACCAACGTGCCCACACCGGTTGATGAGTTGCTGAGCGTAAGAGGGACAGGCGCCAGGAGACACGTAGTCGTTGGCGGCAGGATGCTGAGTGGTGCTGTTCCACACTGCAAAACCTTGCTTCCAGCAGCTCGCCGAGTTGTTCCCTGAACGAAAAACGCTTCGACGGACATGCCAGCCATTCCATCGAGGAGCCTGTTCGTGATTCGGACGGCCGAACCCACGGTCGCGCCAATTTGTGCGCTCGTCGTCGACAAGATGACGGTATCGATTGTGACAGCTGCGCTCGGACCGATTAC
>DATFBW010000417.1:0-7744 GCA_035253645.1 Gemmatimonadaceae bacterium
GAGCAACAGCTGCCCGAGCGTCAGAGTGATTCCGCCGACGATGACGAGCGGCGCGGCAGCGACGACAGCTCGCTGTACCTGCACACCGGTGAAGTCCACGTTAGGCATGCGCAACCAGCTCGGGGCCTTGGACCGCATCCACTCGTAGGTTCGCCGGAGCGATTGCACCTCCCCGGCCGTGAACTCGAAGAAATCGCTGACCGACAGGGAACGCCGCAGAGCATCGAGCCGCCGGAGCTCGGGTACTCGATCGCCGTAGCGCGCCAGGAGCCGGTTGGCTACGGACTCGATGCTCCCTCCGACGAATTCTCGGATCTCACTGAGACCCAATCCGTTCCGCTGCACGCCGCCGAAAGGGGCGCGACCAACCACGTTGGTCGATGCGCGGCTGTGAAAACTCTTCTCTACGGCCTCCGCCTCCCGTTCCAGCGCGTAAGCGCTGGACGCGTGCAGGCCCTGGCTCGCTGTCGCGGATACGCGCCCGCTGCGCTGCTGCATAACGTGCACGAGCTCGTGGGCCAGCAGATCGAGCCCTTGCCCGGAGTCCGCTCGATACTGGCCCTTCGCGAAGTAGATGTCGGAGCCCACGGTATACGCTCTCGCCGACAGATCGAACGCCGACTTGTGCGTGTGCGGATCGTCATGAATACGCACGTCAGAAAAGCCGGCTGCGAATCTGTTCTCCATGTCACGCCTAACGCGCTCCGGCAGACCGCGCCCACCTGACGATGGATTGAGTGTTGGCTCGGCCGTCCGGCCCGTACTCCCGTCAGGCTTCTTTTGCAGCACATGTCCCGAACGAGCACACGCCGCGCACTCGGATGCACCCTCCGGGATCACGCCTCCGCACGCGCACCGCCGCTTCGGATAGAAAGGGGACGGCGCGGCCGCGGCCTGCGTGGCCAGACCATTTGATCGCGTCATTCGCGCTCGCCCGTTCACCACTGTGCCGTCACTCCTCTCGTTATTGCAGCACCAACCGCAATCCCCAGCGATTCAGCTTCCCTTCATCCATCGCCTCCAGATCCGCGATGCGCAGCTTCCATGACCCCGGTGCTCCCGCTCCGCGCAACGCTTGTAATGCGGGGACACTCGCCGCCGTGTACCGGGTCAGCAGATTGTCCTGCGACCCTCCACTCCGATTGTGGAGCATCGCTTGCGAACCGTTAGGCGCCACCAGAGATACAGTGAGGTCCCCGATGTACGTATGCGTGATGTCCACGGCGACTTCGATGTCAGCCACCTGTCCCGCCTGCGAAACAATCAGCGCGCGTTCAATCCCGGCGGACGTATTGTCGGGAATGCGCACCCCTGGTGCCTCCGCCACATCGACAGTACCGGCAGCATGCGGGACGATCTCGATGCGCCACGAGTTGAGTTTTCCGACGTCCAGCGCGGCGAGATCTTGCACCCACAACGTCCATTGACCTTGCAGCTGGCGACCAACGACTGCCGCAAAACCGGACGTGGTCGTGGGATCGAAGACGCGCTGGATGTTGTCCGCATTGCCGCCGTTTCGATCGTGCAGCACAACCGCAGTGCCCGACGGCGCGATCAAGGACACGCGCAGATCGCCGATGTATGTATGCGTGATGTCGACTGCAACTTTGATCGACGCGATCGTCCCCTGCTCGCTGAACTCGATCACGCTGCGAATCCCGGTCGGGTCGTTGTCCGGAATCGGCATCGCCGGGCTCACGCTCTTCACGTGCGTTTGACCGGCAGCGGTCTGGCGGCGCCTAACGGCTTCGGTTACCGCGTTGAAGACGTTGATGCGGCCATGGCCGAACCAGGCTGAGTGGCCGTTTGCGTTATAACCGCCAAGCTGCGTGCCGAGCTGTGGATCCGTACTCGCATCGGCAATCTTGTCGGCTGTGGCCTGAAGGATCTCGCGCACCTCGGCCGCCGTCAGGTCGGGGTTCGTTGACAACACGAGCGCCGCTGCGCCCGCGACGGTTGGGCACGCACTGGATGTCCCGCCGAAGTCGCGCGTGTAGTCGGTCGTCGAGTATCCGCTCGGACCCACGCGATCGGTTGTCACGATGCCACGACCCTGCGCGGTCCCCGGCACACGCGGATACGTGCGCGGCGGTGCGTTGTTGCTCGGCGCGCATACGGAAATCTCAGCGCCCCAGTTGCTGTACCCCGACTTCGTCGCGAGGCTGCTCGACGCGGCTACGGCGATCACCTGCGGATGCGTCGCGAATCCGTTGAGCCATTGCGTCGCGCCGTTAGGCTGATTGTTAGGCCAGCCGCTCTCGTTGACGATGCCATTGACCGGACGGTTCTCGTTCCCCGCCGCAAAGACGAGTACGCATCCCTTGCCTCCGCGACCGCTCGTCGCCGCTCGGCTCAGCGCCGCGCGCATGCGCAGTGAGAGTGCGAACGCCCGCGCGGCCGCCGACCAGCTGCACGACAACACCGCCGCGCCATGGTCGATCACCCAGTTGCAGAGGTCCTCGATGGAGTTGTCGTCGATGTATCCCGTCGTACGGATCGGCATCAGCGCGCAACCGGGAGCGACGCCTACAACGCCCGTTCCTGTTTCTTCGGCGACAGCGACACCACAACAGGCGGTGCCGTGATTGTCGTCAGCCAACTCGGGCAATGGATCAAAGTCCTGACCGGCGAAGTCACGCGGCGAAACGAGTTTTGCCACCGGCTGAAAATCAGCGTGGCCCGTATCGCAGGAGTCATCTGCGACGGCGACGATGATCGAGCGGACGCCACGCGTGATATCCCACGCACGTGGTGCGTCGATGTGCGAAGCCGTGGACAGCATCGGTCCGCCACTATTGAACAAGTGCCACTGCTCGGCGAAGAGCGTGTCAGTGGGCGTGTACAAGCTCTTCGTCTTGATTGCAACGTTAGGTTCAGCCGTGATGACGCGCGGGCTCTCCGTCAATCGATTTGTGATCTTGATGGGATTCTCCGTGGCTCCCGGTCCCACCTGAAACACATATGCGCGGGTGACACCGGGCACCTCCTTCATCAATACGAGCCCGTGCTCGGTCGCAATGCGCTCGATCTCGGCGTCGGAGACATCCAGCTCGAACTGGACAGTGATCTGATCCGTGAGATAGAGTCGCGCTTCCGGTTCGTTCGCCGGCGCATAGACATGCGAGGCGAATTCGACGTTCGGGCTGCTGCGCACGCGGGCCATTACATCGTCGCGCGACTCGGCACCCACCGAAAACTCGTCCATATTCTGACGCCGTAGGCGCGCGCGGTGCGCCACACCGTGCTCATGCGCCACGGTCTCAGGCGTCGTGCCGCGCCTAACGCGTGCCGTAAAACGGTCCGGCACGCGCACGATCTCGATCTGCTTCCCGCCACGCCACAGGTGGTCTCCCGGCTCATCGTTATGCGCCACGTACGGCATCTGACCTCCCTGAACGTTCTTCACGCACTTGTGGGTTGGCGCTGGATTGGCATATAGCCAGCCATTCCGGCGCGCAGCGATTCCGCCGCGTGTTCGCCGACCGTTGCGCCATCGACGCGACGCGCCAGACTGATCGGCGGAGCTTGAGCGACATCGATCCAGGCCGTCCTGCCCAAGGCATGGGGTAAGCCGTGCTCCGTCAGCAGTTGCGTTAGGCGTGTCTCCATGGCCGCTTGCAGATCCACAGCGCTCGACGCACTCATGGCCACACCGTCGACAATCAGGTGCTCGATGTGCACACGGATGCTCATGCGCGCGCCTCCGCCACCTCAGGCAACCGGAAATCGGCTTCATTGACCGGGCGCTCCAACTTCCTGAACTCGATGCGCGCCGCCTCGAGCAGCAGCTGCATCGTGACTGGCGTGCCTGCCTGCGCAGCGAGAAACGCCGCGTTCAGCGCGATGCTGTGGATATTGCCTCCGGTCAGGGTCAGCTTGGACAGGCGCTGATAGTCAAGGACGCCTAACGGCGTGCCGCTCGCGAAGGCCCTTTCCCAGATCTGCCTCCGGTCTGACGGGCCGGGAAACGGGAAATTCACGATGAATCGGAGACGGCGCATGAACCCGGTGTCCAACGCCCCTTTCATGTTCGTTGCCAAAATGGCGAGACCGCGATATGACTCGATGCGTTGCAGGAGGTAGTTGATCTCGATATTTGCGTAGCGGTCGTGCGAATCCTTCACTTCACTGCGTTTGCCGAACAGCGCATCCGCTTCGTCGAAGAGAAGGATCGCGCCGCCATCTTCGGCGGCATCGAACACTTGCCGGAGGTTCTTTTCGGTTTCGCCGATGTACTTGCTCACAACGGCGGAGAGGTCGATACGATAGAGGTCGAGGTGGAGAGCGTTTGCCAGCACCTCGGCCGCCATCGTCTTTCCGGTGCCGCTCTCTCCGGCAAAGAGTGCGTTGATCCCCAGGCCGCGATTCATGCGCTCGCGGAAACCCCATTCGTCGTACACCTTGGCACGCGTCTTCACCTGCGCCGCAATGCGCTCGAGAAGCGTGGCTTCGTGCGCCGGCAGCACAATGTGCTCCCAGCGCGCCTTCGCATCGATCTTCTCGGCAAGCCGGTCCAGCGTCGGCCGCGTTTTCGCGAGACAGCCATTCCACAGCCGTTCTGGTAGTGACTGCCGCTCATCACCCCGGCGAGCTTGCGCGGCGATCGACTCGATGTCGCTCTGGTTCAGGTTGAACTGCCCCGCGAGCATCGCCGGCACATCGGCCGGCTCGTCGCCGAGCACCTTAACCCAGGCGGCGCGCTGCTCGGCAGGAGTCGGTTTGCCGACATCTACGTCGAGGAGCGTCTCGATCGCGGCCGGCGGTCCCTCTCGCGCATCGATGAAGAGCAGGCCGCCCGTGCGACCGACGAAGCGCGTTAGGCGATGCAGCACGTCATCGGGGCTTCCGGTCCCCGCGGGCTTCTCGAGATCGTGGGCATCGATGTAAAGCGCCAGCGGCAGCAGCAGGCATTCACGCTGCCAGAGCCGCGCGAGCGTTTCCACCTCACCAACGTGCACTGGCAGACTCTCGGCAGACAATCGATAGAGCTGCAGCCCTAAAGCTGCCGCTACCGCGCCCGCAACCTGGCGCTTCGATTCTCGATCGCGTCCCGTTAGGCCGATCGGAGCCAGTCGGGCAAACGATTCACTCAGCACGGCGAGGATGCGATCCACGACGTCGCGCTGCGATTTGGGCAGCTCTGCGATGACGCCGCTGGCGAGATGCATAACGAGCGGCGTCAGGCGATCGTCCAAATAGTTGAGCCCTTTGATGAAGCTCACGATGCGCTCGTCGATACGCAGTGCGCTCGTGGTCAGCGGCTGAGCCCCGTGCTGGTTGATCTCCAGCAGGCGCCAGTACCGCAGCGGACGTTCGGGCGACAGCGCTTCCCAGGCGGGCTCCGTGAACAGCGTCATTGCGAGCGCGAAGGTGGGGAACGGTCGCGCGGGATCATCATGCGATCGCGCGAGAAGCCCCGCGATGCGTGTGTCGAGCTCTGTCGCCGCGCACATGAGTAAGGTGTCGCGTTCGAAGTCGGTGAGACCCAAACGGCGCCGCAGCAAAACCATCGCCGGTGCCGGATCGCAATTACTCGCGGTTACAAGTTGCGACTCAGCCTCGCGCAGCTCCGCCAATTTCGAGATGTCTTGCGTTCCGGCACTCAAACGCGGCAACGACTTGATCAGCGGCTCTCCCGGTCGGCGGAAGAAGTTCCAGCGCGACGCCTCGGCCTCTTCCGCCCGCGGTGCGACGGGCGATGTCTCGGCGCGCTTCTCCATTGCTTGGGCCGCAAGCTCGAGCTTTAGTCGCAGCCAACGAATAGCGGCGTGCAAATACGTGCTGTTCGACGCCTGCCACTCTTCGACGCGCATCATGTGATGGTTGCCCTCTGAAGGTCATCGAACACAAAGCCACCGGTTGTCGCGTCGTACTTGAACGGGAAGCTGTCCACGCCATCGATGCGAACACGCACCAACTCCTGGTTCATGGCAGGAGCTGGGTCGATCACGAAGGACAGCGTGTCGGTCGGATTTACGTGTGGCTCAGCCGGCACCTCGCGATCTGCGATCAACAGGGTGGCGCGCTGCGCCGGGAGCACCCTGGGTCGGCATGTGATCGTTAGGGTGACGCTACCACCCGCGGGGGATGCCGGGTTCGGCGTGACAGACGTCAGATGCGGGGACAGCACGAGCGGCACCGTGTTCGACGACTGCGCGGTCTGCCCTCGTCTGCAGGTGACTGCAACACTGTAAATGCCGGCCGCCCACGCGTCCTGTGCGGGCGCGTCATCCGGAAGCGTCAGTTTGAGCATTGTAGGCGTGCGTTCGTTAGGTGCGATTTCGATCTCCTGTGCGGCGGCCAGCCGAGGATGGACAAAACGAACGACAACAGTGTCGCCGCCAAGGTTCGCGCCTTCGAGCACGATTCGCGCACCAAGCTGCCCCGCCGGATACGACGGCAACCGCGGCTTGCGCTCGCTCGACGCAGGTGCGCCGGCCCAATACGCGTGGAGCTGCGGGAAGGGACCGATGCGTGTGTCGACGCCGCGATCCTGCTCCCCGCGTCTCAGGACGGGGAGCGGAAGGGGGCCCCCTTCGAGGGCGTCGATGAGCACAACGGTCCCGATGTACGGCACCGACAAGGCGTGCGGGATTTGCACCAGCACCGACCACAAGCGCGACATGTCATCGAGCGACAGGTGCGTTGGTGTGAACTTGACGGTCTCGATCGCGGCGGCGAGATCCGAGCCCGTAAGCTCGGCGTGACCGGCAATCGTATCCTGAATCGTCTGTGCGCTCAGGACCGGGCGCGCATGGAGGTCGCGCGCTACGGCTCCCAGCATGCGATCGGGCTCCAGCGCTTGATCGTCGCCGTAGAAGCTCAGGAGGTAGTGCAAGTCCAGAGCGGCCTGTGGCCGCCGCGTTAGGCGTCCATCCGAATCGCGCGTGGGCAGGTCGCCGTTCCGTAAGGCCGCGTTCGGCGTCACCTGATAGAGGTAGACGTGTAGCTTGCGTTCGCCCTGTTGCGCCGGCGCCGTCGGTCGCCCGAAGCGCAGATTCACACCAGCGACGGCACTCTCCGCCGCGGTTTGCGCGATTTGTCCGAGCGCGGCGGTGACAGTGGCGATCGCGAGGTGGTTGCTCACCGGGGTTCACTCCGAGCGCGCAAGTATTCACTCAGACTCATCGCCGGCTTGGGAGTGGCGCGCGGCTTCGCTGGTTGCGTCGTGGAAGCTGCAGGCGTCGCGCGGATTTCGACGCGACCGATCGTCACGTGCACCGGTGCCACAGCACCCTGTTCGTTATACGCGCGATCGCGAGCGTGAGATGGCAGCGCGTGCTGTGCTGGCAGTGGAACCACGGGCTCTGCCAGCGAGGTTTTCTGTGGGCGAGGCATCACCCGGGCCGGCGCGTCTGCCACCGGCGGTGTGCCTAACGAGCTCGCACGCACTGCGTCCGGCTGCGCCAGTGATGTCGTGCGAGGATGGTGGACCAACGGCGCCCCGGCCTGCTGCACCGGGCTGCGCAGCGCGGTTACCGCGTGTGTCGCCACTCGCGGCACGGCAACAGCCGGCGGCTGCACCTCGGTTCGGGCGTCGCCCTGCTCGCGGGTAGCGCGTTTCCTCGTCGCTGCTTTGACCGCTAGCGCTTTACCGGCAGGGGCTACCGCCGGCTCGACAGAAAGCAGTGGAGACTGTGGCGCAACCTGCACACTCTCGTTAGGCGCGCCCTGTCCCTTCGCTTTCCCCGCGTTCTGCCGCGGCAACGTCTGTTCTGCGGTGCTGTCCTCGCGTGGTACGGTA
>DATFBW010000418.1:0-6905 GCA_035253645.1 Gemmatimonadaceae bacterium
GACTGTTGCGTCCCACGAGTTCCTTGCGCTGCAGGCCGCGCTCGCCGGCGAGTACTCGCTCCAGCGCGAGCTCGGCCGTGGCGGTATGGGCGTGGTGTACCTCGCCCGCGATGTGCAATTGGATCGCGACGTCGCCATCAAAGTCCTCCCAACGCGTCTTGCGAGTGACGCTGTCGCGCGCGAGCGATTCCTGCGCGAAGCACGCATGGCCGCGGGACTCTCGCACCCGCACATCGTTCCCATCCATCGCGTCGGCGAAGCACGTGGCTTCGTTTTCTTCGTCATGAGTTACGTGGAGGGCGAGACGCTCGGCGAGCGACTGCGCACACGCGGCCCGTTACCACCAGCCGAGGCTATGCGCGTAATGCGCGAGGTGGCATGGGCGCTGGCTTACGCGCATGGGCGCGGCATCGTGCACCGCGATGTAAAGCCCGACAACATCCTTCTCGAGTCGGGGACCGGACGCGCGCTGGTGACAGACTTCGGCATCGCGCATGGCGGCTCCAACGTTCTCACGTCCGCCGACTCCGGGAAGATCATGGGGACCGCGTACTTCATGAGCCCGGAACAGGCTGCCGGGGAGCCCGTTGACGGCCGCAGCGACATCTACGCGTTAGGCGTGGTTGGATTTCTCGCCGCCAGTGGCCGCTTGCCCTTCGAGCCGTCGAACCTTCCGGCCCTCGTCGTGCGCCAAGCGACCGAAGAGCCGCCGAGCGTCATGCACGCATCACCGGGGCTGCCGGCCGCGTTAGGCGCGGCGATCGACCGGTGCCTCGCGCGCGATCCCGCGGAACGCTTCGCCGACGGCGAGGCGTTGGCGGCGGCGCTAGCCCCGGCGGACCCGCGGCCAATACTGCCGCCAACGCTGCGTGCATGGCTCGGAGCGCGGAATCCCCTCCTCGTTCCGTATATGGCGTGGTCCGGCGCGTTCGGCACTCTTACCCTCGTCAACCTCGCCGTCTGGCTGATGGGACGGCGGCCGGCTGGACCGGCCGACATCGTTCTCCTCTCCGCTATCACCGCGTTGCCGCTCGTCCCCGTTGTCGGATTCCACCTCAACCAGGCGTACAGGCAATTTCGGGCGGGACACTCACTCGCGGAGTTACGGGACGCCCTCGAGGTTGCGCGGCGCGAGCGGACCGAGACGGAGGCAGTGGTTAGGCAGGAGGGGGAACCGCGGGCGCACCGGCTGTTGCGCATCGCGACGCTTGGCTCAGCGACCTGGCTCGCGGTCACGTTTGGGCTGCTTGCGTCGGGAGTGATCCACGAAAACCGGACTGCCTTGGTGTTCCTTTTTGGTCCGGTAGCGACGACGATGGCGCTCGGTGCCGCGAGCAACGCCCTGGGCGTGCAGTTCATTCCAGACAAAATCCGCAACTGGTGGCAGACTGGAATCCGCGATCGATTGTGGAACAGCCGCTTGGGAGCCTGGCTCGCACGGCGACTCGGCGCACCGGAACGGTCCCGCGCGTTAGGCAGCGGCGTGTTCCGCCCGACCGAATCGGCCCTTGGCGTCGCCGCGGCCGAGTTGTTCGCGGCGCTTCCACAACCTTACCGGGAGCAGCTGGAGGAGTTGCCGGCCATCGTGGAGTCGCTCGAGGCACGCGCAGCGGAGGCCCGGGCGGACCTGGAAGTCGTTGCGGCCATGGCCGCATCCGAGGCGGACGCAAAAGTCCTCGCTGCCAGACGTACAACGGCGAAGGAGCGCCTCGCCGACAGCGTTGCCGCGCTCGAGAGCATCCGTCTCGACCTTTTACGTTTGCACGCGGGCGCCAGCGATCTCGCGCCGCTTACGACCGTCATGGATGCCGCGCGCCGCGTTGGCGAAGACCTGAAGCGTCTCGCGGAGGCGCAGCGGGAAGTAGAGGACGCGGCAGGGCAGGGGCCTGGATCGGGGCGCATCCCGACACCGGCGTAGCCGCCTCGTTAGGCACGTGTTGGCTGCGCCACACATTGACCCAGACCGCCCCGCGGGAGGCGGAATTAACGAGCAGCGCGCTTCGTCTCACGTCTTTTGCTACGCAGAACACACCGCGATGGTGCGCCAAGGATCAAACTCGCGTGGCGATCCTGATCAGGTTGCGGCGAGCACCGGCCGCGCGTCACGCCATCGGTGCTGTAGCGGAGCGAGACAGGGTGAGCGCGTACGAACAAGTGAAGGTCTGGGAGATCGACGAGATCCGGCCGCGTCCTTCCCGTCCCTTGCGTCCCTCCCCGCCGTCGCGTCCCCCGCGTCCGTCACGTGTTCGGCCGCCGGTGAGCGCCGAGCGCAAACGGGTGCGATCCGAGGACACGAAGGAAAGGGCCGAGCGAAATCGGAAGCTTGGGGTCTGGGCCAGGCTGAGCGTCGTCGTCATCCTCGCCGCGGCCGTCCTGTGGTGGCCGTACGGCAAGAGCTGCGGTTTTGGTTTGGCGACGTACGTCGCCGCGACGGCGATGATAATCGTGGGCGGGCTCTGGGTGTGCGTTTGCACCTGGACTGGCCGCATGGCCCGCACGCATGCCGTCGCAATGCTCGTTGCGCTCTGGGGCGGGGGGCTAATCGCCGCGGAGGTCTTGCCTCGCATCGGCTACGCAGCGCGCCCGGCAACTTGGTTGTGTGGCGACGTGCGCCGTTAGGCGCGTGGCGAGAATGCGGAGGCTGTCAGGGGTCTGTGGTTGCGTAAATGGCACGTATGACCGCCGACATCGAGGCGTTTCGTGAACGACTCCAGCACGTTTGCTGGATCGGTGGTGGGAGCTGCGCAGGCAAATCGACAATCGCTCGTCGCATAGCGGCTGAACGCGGGTGGAGCCTTTATGCGACGGACGACGTGATGGCAGATCACGCGCACCGCAGCACGAGCGAAGACGCTCCACTGCTGCACGCGTTCATGACCATGGAAATGGACGAGCGCTGGGTGAACCGAAACCCGAAAGTCATGCTCGAGACTTTCCATTGGTTTCACGGGGAGGGGTTCAACCTGATCATCGACGATCTGCTCCGCCTTCCGCGTGGGACCGGTATTGTCGTCGAAGGTTTTCGCCTCTTGCCGCGTCTGGTCGAACCGCTGCTTTCGTCGCCGCCTCGAGCTGTTTGGCTTCTCCCGACCCCAGGCTTTCGTCGGGCCGTTGTCGCGAGCCGCGGCGGTGCGGCGTGGGGGTTTCTCGCCAAGACCAGCAATCCCGAAAAAGCGTTAGGCAATCTGCTCGAACGCGATCGGATGTTCACGGACATCCTGCGCCAGGACACTGCGCGACTGGAGCTTCCCGCCATCGACGTCGACGAGACAATTACGGAGGATGTGCTCGTTAGGCGCGTTCTGCAAGTATTCGACCTGGAACCGTGACATTACCGGACGGGAGCGGGATACGCTGCGGCGCCTTCTGTTGAGCGGTCGACCTCTCGTGCGTTCGCCGACATAACGGCACAAAGGAGCGACCGCACGCTTTCTCGCGTCATCGGACCGGTGAATAGGTGCCCTGGCACGCATTCGTTAGGTGCCTCGGTCTTTTTCCAAATGCTTCTGCGCGCCCACGGCATACGCCTCCCGGAGCCAGCGTTTGAACTCGGCGTCGACGTCCGCCGGCGTCATGAGCCGAAAGTAGTGGACGTGATTGCGCGGCGAGAATGTCTCAACCTTGCGGAAACGCGGGTGCTCGAGCCGCCGAGCCAGCACGAGATGGCCGTCCAGCCACCGCTTCCGCGGGGTCACCTGCGCGAAAGACATCCGCACCTGAAACGCGATCCGAGTCTTCTCTGGCAGCACGATCACACGACCGCATGAAGCCACGGCCGTACGGACAGCTTCAAAAAGAGCGCGAATCGATGCGTCCTTTCCGTGAAAGTGGTGCTCGAGGTCCAGCGGGCCGCATGCGTGCGACTGATTACGGTTGGCGAAACGTCGTTTACATCGCTGGCAGATCCAAAGCGGGCGTCGCCGGGAGGGGGTCATCGAAGCGTTCTACGATAAAAGCTCCGCAGGATAATAACCGTGGATAGCACGGTTGCCTAACGCGACGTCTCGAACATCCCCTTTGGCGTTATGCCTTTCAGGAAAGGCTCGATAAACGCGTGCAGGAGATCGGGTTGCGTGATCACCGCCGTGTGCGACGTCGCTGGAAGAACGGCGAGGCGTGACGCCGGCAACGGTTTCCCCATGTCTCCCATGCCGCCACCGCCGAGCAAGCGGAACAACGCGACCGAATGCTCCAGCGTGGCGACGTCGGCATCGCCGGTGATGATGAGCACCGGAGTCTTGACCGCCTTCACTTGCTCTCCCCACGCCATCGGCTCCTTCTCGAGCGCAATCAGCTTCCTCGCCAATTCCGGAAAACCGTTTGGGTTCGGAGCGAGTTTCTTATACTCCTCGGCAAACGGCATCTGGAGGATCATCTCCACCGTCATTTGGGGGATGAAAGCCCTGAACTCCGGCTGCCAGCCCTCGACATCGTACGCCACAGACGCGGCGACGAGCTTGTTCACTTTGGCTGGATGACGGATCGCGAGCTGAAGTCCCACAACGGCGCCCATGGAATAGCCGAAGACATCCGCTTTCGTTAGGCGCACCGCGTCCATGAACGCGGCCACGTCGTCCGCCATGTCGGGGTACGTGATCGGCCGGTTGATGTCCGTCGTCCGGCCATGTCCCTGGAGCTCCACCGCATACACTTTGTGCGTTTGGGCGAGCTTGGGAATGATCGCACCCATCGACGGAATATTCATATACGCACCATGCAGCACGACCAGCGGATCGCCCGTACCCGAAACCTCATAATACATCTGCATGCCGCGCACGTTGACGCGCTGCCCCGTCGCCTGGGCATTGGCCAGGACCGAGCAGGTGAGAATCGCTGCGGCAATGGGAGCTGAGCGAAACATTGCGTTTCTCCTGTTTTCTGTCTGTTTCGTCTTACTCCTATCTGTAACCAGTTGGACGTCGGAGACAACTGAGCTCAACGGTCGCGGCGTGGGCCCGTGAATCCATCAGCTCGCTGACGAGCTGGGCGGCACTGCAACGCCTAACGAAAGAACGCTTTAGCCCGCGGCACGGGGCCGCTCGACGCCGGCGAACCCGCTGAGGGCCAGCCAGCCGGGAAACGCGCGGGCGACTGCGGTGGAGCCATTCAGCCTAACGAGCCCGGCGCGCATCGCATCGCCAAGGCGCATGTCCCCCATCCAAACTTTCGTCAGCGCCGCCAGATCCGCGTCGACGACGAGGTCCACCTCGAAGCCTGGATCTTTCAGGCAGATGTCGATCTCCGACCGCTGCAAGATGAGCCAGAAGCTTCGCGTTGCCCTCCAAGCCTTCGGCACCCCGCGGAAGTCGAAGAGCACGACAACTCGATGATCGGGCAAACGCTCGACATTCAGGCGCCGGTGGATGTCCCACATGAGGAGTCCCGGGTCGAGGTCGTTCGCGTTGAGCTGGCTCCGTGCCCAGCGCTGGCCCCACTCACCGAGCGAGTCGATCAGGGGACGAAGCTCCTCGCCGGCGGGCGTTAGGAAATACTCTCGACCGCGTCCGCTCGCCTTGGCCGTGCTCTGGACGATGCCGGCGTTCTCGAGTTGCCGCAGTCGCTGCGCGAGCAACGTACGAGACATGAGCGGTACGCCACGATGGAGGTCGCTGAAAAGGCGGCTCCCGCACACAAGCTCCCGCAGCACGAGCGGTGTCCATCGCTCGGCGAAGATCTCTGCGGCCTTGGCCACGGGACAGAACTGGCCGTACCCCTTCATGATGGACCGACGGTAGGGACGGACTGAGGGGTGCCGCAAGTCCATTTTTTGTGCTTTCACGGTTCAGCTGTCGCGACCATCCTGTCGGTGACGAAGGAGGTGCGCTATGGCTTTGAGAACGCTGGTCGATACTGAGCATGGCCGCGACACACTCGGCGATGCTGACATCGCAGACCTCGCCCGGCAATTCCGCGGTGAGCTAATCGGTCGCCATGATCCGCAGTACGACGCCGCACGCAGCATATGGAACGGCGCAATCGATCGTTATCCGAAGCTCGTCGCGCGCTGCACCGGCGTCGCCGACGTAATTGCCGCAGTCCGGTTCGCGCGTGAGCGCGAGCTCGTGGTCGCGGTGCGAGGCGGCGGCCACAATGTCGCCGGTACGGCCGTCTGCGATGAGGGGGTCGTCATCGATCTTTCGCCAATGAAAGGGATGTGGGTGGATCCCAGTGCACGGACCGCGCGAGCTCAAGCGGGACTTCTCTGGGGGGAGTTCGACCGGGAAACCCAGCGCTTCGGGCTGGCCACGCCCGGCGGAATCGTTACACACACGGGCATCGCGGGCCTAACGCTAGGTGGTGGGCTGGGCTGGCTGATGCGCCGACACGGGCTGACGTGCGACAATCTGCTGTCGGCCGATGTGGTGACCGCGGACGGAGAGCTCGTTAGGGCAAGCGCCGAGGAGAACGCCGACCTCTTTTGGGGCCTCCGCGGTGGCGGCGGCAACTTCGGCATTGTGACGTCGTTCGAGTATCGACTGCATCCCGTCGGACCGACCGTCCTGGCCGGTGTGCTTTTGCACCCGGCGGCGAGGGCAGGTGAGGTCCTCGACTTCTACCGCCGCTATATCGCGAGCGCACCTAACGAGCTTATGTCGATCGTCGTCCTCAGGATGGCACCCCCCGCGCCGTTTCTTCCTGTCGAGATCCATGGACAGCCCGTGGTGATCATCGCCACGTGCTACGCGGGCCCGGTAGAGGAGGGTGAAAAAGCGATCGCACCGCTGCGGCGGTTCGGTGAGCCGCTCGCCGACATGATTCAGCCGACGACATACTTGTCGCACCAGGCGATGCTCGACGCGAGTGTGCCGCATGGACTCGGCTACTACTGGAAATCGGAATATCTACCGCCGTTAGGCGACGATCTGCTCTCCACGTTGGTGGAGCATGCCTGGCGCGCGCCGACG
>DATFBW010000419.1:0-13145 GCA_035253645.1 Gemmatimonadaceae bacterium
TTTGCGGCAGCGTGCCGAAGCCCAGCGCGCTGCGCATCTCGTCGTACGTGTTGCCCGCGGCGCCGTTCATCGCCATCCCCAGGGCGATCGACACGCTGAGCGGCGACATGAAGATGTTCGCGTCGCGCCGCGTGCTGTTGACGGCCGAAAGGAGCTCGACGCCAAACGTGTCGGACGCGGCGATGAGCGCGCGCTCACTGTTGGTCAGCTCGCGGGAAAGCGCCGTGATGGAATCCGGCGCGTTCCCCGGTCCCGAGGAGTCACGGCACGCACCTAACGATAGAGCAAGAACGAGGAACGCCAGCCTTACGACACGCTGCATATAAGATCTCCGGGGCCTAACGTGAATCTGCCGGCCGATAGCCCAATGCACGGTTCAACCACCGCACCAGCGGAAGTGCAACGCCGAAGTCTTTCTCCAGCCGTTGCGCCAGGCGCGCGTCGAGGACGTCCGCGTCTGAGAGGCGCCTCCCTACGATGTAGGACACGTGGCGCAGCATGTCCCCCGCGGCGTGATTGGGATCATACCCACGCGGCACGCGCATGAGCCGCCCCTCGTCGCTCAGGCCGCCAAACGTGCGTTTCATGTTTCGATGATCGACAATCGCGCGAAACCCCTTGTAATCCGTGACGATCGCGTCACGCAGCTTCTGGAGCGAAGGTCGCGGTGGCATCCATATGCCGGCTCCTACAAACGACGCGCCAGGCTCGAGGTGGAAATAGAAACCGGCACCTCCTTCGTGCGCTTCCTGTCCCACTTTTTTCCCGGCACCGCGGTGAAAGAACCAACACGCGGCGTGGGTTTTATACGGCGATTTGTCTTTGGAGAATCGCACGTCGCGATAGATGCGAAAAATCGATTTCTTTTGATCGCCTACGATCTCAGGAGCAAAACGGCCGAAGCGCGTATCCATCTCCTGGACGAAGGCACGCATGACGTCTTGCACATCTGCGACGTACGACGGTTTGTTTTCCTCGAACCAGTCGCGTTGGTTGTTCCGTTTGAGCTGACGCAGGAAGGTCAGGGCCTTGCGTGAGAAGCCCTTGAAGTCACTCATGGTTCTCTCCCTAATGCGCGAGATTCTGCGAGCAACGCTTGCGCGCGGCGGAAAACGTCGGCGACCGGCCGCAGCCTCCCACCGGGGGCCCGGATGCCATTGATGGCATCGTAATCGGCGGACGCTCGGACAAGCACTCCGCGGATGCGCGCGCGACTCGTGCCCCAGGCGAGCGTCCCCCACAGCGCGCGTGCCTGGTTGCGTTCACCATGTGTCGCTGGCGCCTCCCCCGCGGCGAACACCCAGTGCTCTTTTGCGGCGCTGCGCATCCAGCGATCGGCGGTGCGCAGGCGCGCTTGAAGCGCCCCCGCGCCGGCGTACGACGGAACGAACGAGAAGCCCAGCGCATCGATCCCCGAGCTCGGCGTTGCGGCCCAGTGATAGAGCGCCGAATCGTTAGGTGCGAAGCTGGAGGCCGCGAAGGCCACGCTCGTGCGCGGTCTGAGGACGCGCACGGTATCGGCCACAGCGCCGAAAAAGCGCACCCACCAGGAGACAGGCACGTCGCCTAACGCGCGCGAACCGGCTTCGTACGGATCCCTGGCCGGCAGCAGGTAATCGGGGCGCAGGGATCGCACGATGCGATCCACAGCCCGCAAGCGGCTCTGAAAGTAGGCATCAGGCGCCTCGCGGAAACGTCGGGAGTCCCCCGCGTCGTAGCCTAACGCGACAACGAGCAGCACGCTGTCGCGACGCAGGTCGTCCAGCGCCCTTCCGAGCGAGTCCAGCACGCTCGTGCGCGCCCCGCGGGGCGTGACCTCGACTCCAACGACCTCGGGGCGCAGCGAATCCCTGAGTTGCAGGTCGTACGTCAACGCCAATGGAGGCGGCGGCCCGTCCAACGCCGGCAGCATCCAGAAGCCCAACGCGAAATCGCCACCAGGGCGTTCCTGCAGGCGCTCGGCGTCGAATGCTGCGTACGTCGTCACGGCGCGCGCTGCAGGCGGCCACTCGATGACAATGACAGCCGCGGCCAACGCTGCGAACGCGGCGAACGCCGTGCGGGCAAATTCAGCACCGCGGCGGCGGGCCGGACTCGCCGGAACCAGAATCGGCATGAGCATCGCAAACGGGCTGCCTAACGCGGCGCGGCCGAAGATGAACCCCATGGCATTCGCGCGCGCCGCTTCGGGAACGAGCACGCCGGCGAGCAGCACATCGTCGAATGACGCGAGGGAGCGCGAAACCGCCGCCCCCGCAAGAAGCAGGTTGTACACAGCGATCGGCACCGCGATCGTGGAGGACGCCAGCCGATTGGCGGCCGCGAAGAGCGCCTGCGCCGCAAACAACATGAGCGTGACCGGCCACAGCCACGCAATCGTGTACATCGCGCGTCCCGTCAACACCGAACCGGACGCCATCACGACCAACACTGCCGGAAGTATCAGCAACCCGCAAAACGCCGTCAGATAAGCGAACGCGCGCGGCATGCGGGGGAGGCGCGCAATATCCCCCGCCATGACGACGTTCCAAAGAAGGACGAGCGCCGAGAAGCCGAAAAAGACGGCGCGCAACACCGTTAGGAGCGAGGAGAAGGGCGCGCGGAACAGGGCAGAGAACGCGTCGCTTACTCCTCGCTCCCTGTTCCCTGCTCCCGTGGCTTGGCGTTGACGGTATTCACAGGTCTATGCCCATGCAATTGCTGCCGCACTCAATTCTCATAGTTTGCGCGCATGGAGCGAGGCTCCCTTTGGTCCATTCCAAACGTCATATCTTTCTCGCGTCTCTTTCTGGCGGTGCTTTTTGCCGCCTGGCAGACGCGTGAAGCGCGCCTCGCGCTGATTCTGGCCGCCGCCATTACCGATTTCCTCGACGGTTGGCTCGCGCGACGCAGCAACACGATCTCGAAGTGGGGTGAGCTCATCGATCCGGTGGCGGATCGCGCATTCGTTTTCACCGCGTTGAGCGTCTACCTCTTCGAGCGCACACTCACCACGGGACAATATTTCATCGTCCTCTCGCGCGATTTGGCGACGGCCATCGGATTTTTGTTGTCGCGCAGCGTTGCGTGGCTACGGCCGGTTGCGTTTCGCGCGCGCCGTGCCGGGAAGGTCGTGACCGCGCTGCAACTGATTACGCTCGTGATCGTTCTGACAAATCCTGACCAAATCCCGCGGCTCATTCCTATCGTCGCCGTCGCGTCCACGATCGCAATCATCGACTACGCCGCGGCCATGTGGCGCCAGCGCGCACGCTGATGTGGATCCGATGCCTAACAGCACTCTGTTTTCCGCTGGCCCCGCTCGTCCTCGAGGCACAGGCGGCCGAATCTCCGGTGCGCGGAGAGCTGCGCGTCGATGTCATCACAGCACGCGCGATGGCGCTTCAGGGCGGTCTGGGCATCGGGATCCGAACTGGCTACAACGTTCGGCTGCACATTGCCGGCGCCGGCGGTGTCGCCTGGAAAGACGGCGTGCGCGAATCGAGCGCACGAGGCGATCTCACGCTGCGCCTTTTGCTGGATCCCTACGCCGAAACACGCGCCGGCTTTTCTATCGGCGGCGGGCTCAGCGTGTTGTACGATGGGTTCGAGAAAACGCGTCCGGTCGGCGTTGTCGTGCTCGGGCTAGAAGGACCACCACGATCCGCAGTGGTGTGGAGCCTCGAAGGCGCGCTTGGCGGCGGTCTGCGCGTCGGACTCGTCATGCGTCGACGCGCCAGACGTTACCGCTAGCGCAGCCTCGAAATGACGACGCCCCTATGCAGGGGCGTCATCACCGTTAGGCAGCGGGGCCGGGCTGTGCCGCAACTTGGCGCGGCGGCCGGACGAACCGTTCGCCAAGCACACGAAGCTTGGCCAGCTCGTCTCCACTCAGCTCGTGATACCGATCGGCGAAGTAGCGCATCGTCTCATCGAACCATTCAGTTTGATGGTCCGGGTCGGCACCGATGACGCCACACTGGATGATTTGCTGGTACATCTCATCGCGGGCTTCATCGAACACCGGTGGTGTCGACTCCGCTACCTGTGAAAAAGACCGACGGACCTGTCGTTTGGCCATGCAGGTTGGTGGGTGATTATTGCGGTCAGGAGTTAGTAAGGATTTGCATTCTCATTACGCTGCTGAGGGATGATTCGTTCCCGGGGCGTCCACCGCCGGGGAGGCCTCTGTTAGACGCCCAGAAGTGGTCTCAACGCTGCGGAAAAAAACGAGTAGGTCCTCACAAAGTGCTCGTGGAGCTTCCTCCGGCACCAAACGCCCAGCCCCCCGAATTTCGAGCGCACGCGCGTTTGGCAACGCCGCCGCGTACCGTTCGATCGTCGCATACTCACACCAGTGATCGAGCGTGCCTCGCAAAACGAGCGTCGGTGTGAGAATCCCTGCGAGGTCGATGCCACTGGTGTCGTCGTCGGTGAGCGATTGCGACAACGTCAACAGTTGCGCCGCACCGTCGCTGCCAACGTAGGGCGCGAGAAAACGTGCGGCGAGCCGCATCGGCATCATGTCAGGCGTGGCAACCGACGAGTGCAGCAGTTTCGAAATCAGCGGTTGGGCGGCAAATGTGCCGGTGGCTCCCCGCAAGGCCAGCTTTGCGGCTTCGTTTTGCAACTCTCGCACGTCGGGGCCAGGGACGTCCGTGACCCAATTTGGCCCTATCATCACGAGCGCAGCCACACGATCGGGGCGCAGCGCCGCGAGTCGGAGCGCGATGAGGGCGCCGATATCCACACCAACGACCGCGGCTCGCGCCACGCGGAGCGCGGTCATTGCGTGTTCGACGTAATCCATTTGCTCGGCGATGCCATACGCCACATCGGGCGGGCGGTCCGACTCCCCGTATCCGAGCAAATCGACGGCAAATGCGGAGCAGCCGGCGATCGCGAGACGTGGTGCCACGTGCCGCCAGAGGAAGGCACAGGTGCCGAATCCATGCAGGAGGATGACAGGCTCGCCGCCATAGCCGTATCTCTCCACGTGCAGAGCACCCGGGCCAACCGGTACGCGGAGGAGATCGGCGTCGCTCATGCTCTAAAGATAGGCCGATAGTCAAAGGTCAAAGGTCAAACGTCACATTGGCGGCGCTGGACGCTATGAATCGCCACCTTAAGTTGCGAGCGATGACGGAGGAGACGTACAACGAAGAGCGTGCGCGAAATCTGGAGCGTATGCTACGGGCGCTGGCGGAGCGGATAGACGACCTGGATAGCCGCGACGAGTTGCTCGCGCACGCCGGCGAGCTGCTCAAGCTGCTCGGGGATATTCGGAGTGAGCTGTTCCATTATGAGGTACGGGTGACATATGACACGCCGGAGATCGCCGAGCATCGGCGTCTCGTGGCCGATGCGAAGGACCCCGACTCGGCGTCGCTCAAGCCGACGGATTGGACTCCTGACGAGGACGACGAACCCACATGGTAAAGAAAACGCCGCGGAGCACAGCGAAACCGAGCCCTAAACCGCGTCCCAAGTCGAACCCGAAGGCGTTTTATCTCATCCTCGGTGCCGTCGCGGTCCTTGGCGCGGTTTTTCTCTACTACCAGACGCGGGATGCGGGAGTCACACAGGCGACGGCAATCGATCCCAACGTCCCGCTCCCCAAGGCCGAGGGTTACTTGTTAGGCGACACGAACGCGCCGGTCCAGGTTGTCGAATACGCGGATTTCGAGTGTCCCGTTTGTGCGTACTTCGCGACAGTTACGGAGCCGGATGTTCGGAAGCGGCTGGTCGAGACCGGCCAGGTCAGCCTGCGCTACATGCACTACCACATCCCGTCTCATCCCAATACGTGGGCGGCGTCGCATGCCGCTGCATGTGCGAATGAGCAGGGGAAGTTCTGGGAGATGCACGACGCCATCTACGAGACCCAGGATCAGTGGGCGGGCACCGCGACTCGGCGGCCGAAGCCGGTGTTCAAGCAATTGGCGGAGCGCATCGCGCTCGACGTGCGGCAGTGGGAGTCGTGCTTCGATTCACAAAAGTTCCAGGCGCAGCTGATGGCGAGTCAGCAGGATGCCGAGAGGCGTCAGGTACGCGGGACGCCGACGTTCATCATCGGCAATCGCATGGTCGGGCAGAATATGTCGTACGATCAGTTCAAGGCATACGTCGATTCGGCGATGGCGGACGCCAAGGCCACGCCGCCTAACGATTCGGCCAAAGCCGGATAAGGCACACCGCCGTTCTCGTACGGTGACCAAGCGACAGCTGATCGCGTTGCTGGCGTTATGCGGCCTGCTCATCGCGACGTATCTCACGCTGTATAGCGTCGGCGCGATCTCGCAGCTGACGTGTGCGGTCGGGTCGTGCGAGACGGTGCAGACGAGCCGTTGGGCGAATTTTCTGGGAATACCGGTCGCGGCGTGGGGGATCGTGTTCTATGTCGTGCTTCTGGCGCTGGCCTTCGCGTCGCTCAGTGCACGCTGGGAAGACTCGCGCGGTGTATCCCTCGCACTCCTGGCATGGACTGGATGGGGCGTGCTGTTTTCTGCATGGCTCACGTATCTCGAGCTGTTCGTGATTCACGCCATCTGTCAGTGGTGCGTGGTGTCTGCGATCATCACGGCCATTGTGTTTGTCATAAGCCTGCTCGATTGGCGCGCGCAATTCGGCTCGTCGGGCGTGGCACAAGCAGAAGGGTAGTCGGCGGGCATCCCCTGCGGCGGCTAGCCACGCCGCGCTCGCCGGCTCGCGAGCGCCGTCGCGAAATCCCGTTAGGCGCTTCGGGCTCTTGCGTCGTGGACGCCGCCTTCGGTGACGCCGCGCCTCCCTAACGACGAAGGTGTCGTTACCCGCGATCGCCGCCGTTCGCTCCGATATCGCCCAGCCTGATCGGCGGCGCCATCTCCGTGGGCTCGACCTCGTCATCGCGCACGCGATCCGGCACGAGATCGTCGCCTAACGCGACAAGCACGCGCGTCGCGACCACGCTGGCCAGCGGCTCCGGAACGCCCATGACCCGGATATAACTCTCGATCGCGCGATCGAACGACAGATCCTCCGCGAGCGCATCGATGAACATCAGCGCATTCGCCACGTGCGCGTCGATGAGCGTTTCCTCGGCACGCGCCTGCGCCAGGCGCAACCGCCGTTCCGCGGCCGGACTCAGCTTGCGCGCGAAGATCGTCTCGGGGAAAAGGCGCCGCCAAATGCTCATCAGCTTTCCTGCGCCTCGTACTGATCCTTGAGCGCGGCAACGACATTCGGATCGGCGAGGGTTGTCGTGTCGCCTAACGTGCGTCCTTCGGCGATGTCTCGAAGCAACCGCCGCATGATCTTCCCCGATCGCGTTTTCGGCAGGTCCGCCGAGAAGAGGATGTCGTCGGGCCGTGCCAGCGCGCCGATCTTTTGCGCGACGAATTCGCGGAGCTCGTCGCGCAGGGCGGGCGAAGACTTGTGTCCTTCGCGTAACGTGACGAATGCGGCGAGCGCCTGGCCCTTGAGCTCATGCGTCCGGCCCACCACAGCTGCTTCAGCGACAGCCGGGTGTTCCACAAGCGCCGATTCCACTTCCATCGTACCGATGCGGTGGCCCGCCACGTTCAGCACGTCGTCCACGCGTCCAAGGATCCAGAAGTATCCGTCTTCATCGAGCTTGGCCCCGTCGCCTGGGAAATAAAGGTCCGGGCGGCCTTCCCACTTCGAGAAGTAGGTTTGCACATACCGGGCGTCATCGCCCCAAATAGTGCGCAGCATCGACGGCCACGGTCTCGTTAGGGCCAACAGGCCGCCGCCGATCGTCAGCTCGTTCCCCTTGGAGTCGAGCAGCGCGGCGCTGAATCCGGGCAGCGGCCGTGTCGCGCTCCCTGGTTTGGTTTCCGTGACGCCAGGCAGCGGCGAGATGACGATCGCGCCTGTTTCCGTCTGCCACCACGTATCGACGATGGGGCAACGCTCAGCGCCGATATGCTCGTGGTACCACATCCAGGCTTCGGGATTGATCGGCTCGCCGACGGTGCCTAACAACCGGAGTCGGGTCAGCGTGTGACGTGCGGGCAGTTCGGCGCCCCACTTCATGAACGCGCGGATCGCCGTCGGCGCGGTGTAAAAAACAGTCACGCCCATCCGCTCACAGATGTCCCAGAAACGGTCGCGCTCGGGCCAATCGGGTGCGCCTTCGTACATCACGCACGTCGCACCATTTGCGAGGGGGCCATAGACGACGTACGAATGGCCGGTCACCCAGCCAATGTCGGCCGTGCACCAGAAGACGTCTTCCTCCTTGAGATCGAACACCATCTTCGTTGTCGAGGTGACGCCAGTGAGGTAGCCGCCGGTTGTGTGAACGATGCCTTTCGGCTTGCCCGTTGTGCCAGACGTGTAGAGGATGAACAGCACGTCCTCCGCATCCATGTGTTCGGGCGGGCAGTCAGCGCTGACGTCTTTCATCAGGGCGTGCCACCAGTGGTCACGCCCTTCGCGCATGCCGGCAAAGGATTCATCGCCGGCTGTCGCCGCCCGGCGCTGGACCACGATGACGTGTTGCACGCTCGGCGCCTCTTCCAGCGCTTTGTCGGTGTTGCGCTTGAGCGGTACGACCTGGCCGCGCCGGTATCCGCCATCCGCCGTAATCACGAGTTTTGCCTGAGCGTCGTTCATGCGATCGCGCAGGGACTCGGGTGAAAAGCCCCCGAACACCACCGAGTGAATCGCGCCGATGCGCGCGCAGGCGAGCATGGCGATCGCCGCTTCGGGGATCATCGGCAGGTAGATCCCTACGCGGTCGCCGCGCCTAACGCCTAACTTCTTGAGGACGTTGGCGAACTTTTGCACTTCGACGTACAGGTCCCAGTACGTCAGCGTGCGCCGGTCTCCCGGCTCGCCCTCCCAGACCAGCGCGGCTTTGTTGCGCCGCGCGGTCGCAATGTGACGGTCGATACAATTGTATGAGACGTTCAGCTTCCCGCCGACGAACCACTTGGCATGGGGCGGCGTCCAGTCCAGCACGCGGTCCCACGGCTTGAACCATTCAAGCTCGAGCGCTTTGCTGGCCCAATACGTGGTCGGATCGCGTTCAGCGGATTCGTAGATCTCGTCATCCGAGATTAGCGCCGCGCGCTGAAACTTCTCCGGCGGCGGGAATTTGCGATTCTCTTGAAGCAGGACGTCGATGTCGGCCATGGGCCGGATTGTAAAGCGTCTCGTCAGTAGCGGAAGTAGCGCTTGCAATTCCCGACACTTGCTGCGAAGTGCAGCGACGCAGCACATCCCCGAGTTCCAGCAGTGACGCTGAAGAGTGTGCGGCGCAACGAGTTGCTGCCCGAGCCTGGCATTGGCACGTGACTCGCCATAGGGCCGACAACAGGTCTCAGATCCCTTTCGATTCTGATTCGCGAGGATCCATGCAGAGCATCGTTGCGATCGACGCACTCACAGTATGCGCACCCACGCGCCTGGGTGGTGACGCTCGGGTGAGCTTCCGCAACGTCGCATTGGAATGCCTCGAGCGCGCAGGGCAGATGGGAGCGGGCGCTCTCACTATCGATCTGCGCTGCACCGACGAGCTCGACGCAACCGGCCTGGGGCTGCTGGTCATGCTGCACAAGCGGGCGCGCGAGCGCGGGGTCACCACGATTTTGGCACATGTCCCGCCGCATCTGCGTATGCTTCTAGCGGCGACGAAGCTCGATTCTCTGTTTCAGTTCGAACAGTAACAGGTACGAGATTCGAGGTTCGAGGGTCGCCTAACGAGCTAGCTCTGGCGCGGAGCCGTGGTTTCGATCGTGATCTTCCTGCTCTTCATGTTTGTGCTCATGGCGGTCGTCGTTGCGCCCGTCGTGATTTTTACCGTTTCCCGGATCGTGCCGCGGATCGTCGATCGCACGGTGCCGCCGCTTGTCGATCGGTTTGCGAGCACCACGCCTCCGGAACTGGACGCGCGCCTGGCGCGAATCGAAGAAGCCATCGATGCCATGGCCGCTGAAATCGAGCGCATACGGGCAGGGGACCTCGATGCCACACCGGGGCCGGCGCGGCTGCCTGGAGCGCGGCGCGAGGAGCGTGGAGCGGACTAGTTACCGCGGCCGAAAACCAGCGCTGCGTTGATTCCGCCGAAGCCAAAAGAATTGGAAAGCGCCACGTCCACGCGCGCCTGCCGCCCGTCCGCCGGGACGTAGTCGAGGTCGCAAGCTTCATCGGGCGCCGTGTGGTTGATCGTGGGCGGCAGCCATTCGCGCTCGAGAGCCAGCGCGCAGATCGCCGCTTCGATCGCGCCGGAGGCGCCTAACGCGTGGCCGTAATAGCCTTTTGTGCCGCTGACAGGCACACGGTACGCGTGCTCCCCCAGCGTCGCCTTGATCGCTGCGGTCTCGGTCGGATCATTGAGCGGCGTCGACGAGCCATGCGCATTCACATAATCGACCTCACCCGCGGAGAGTTGCGCGTCGTTGAGCGCGATCTGCATGGCCCGCGCGGCCTGGCGACCGCTCGGCAAAGGCGCTGTCATATGATGCGCATCATTTGTCATCCCGAAGCCCAGTAGCTCAGCATAGATCGGTGCCCCGCGCGCAACTGCCCGGGAGCGCTCTTCGAGAACTAGGACCGCGGCTCCCTCACCCATCACGAAGCCATCACGATCCCGATCGAAGGGACGCGACGCCGTCGTCGGATCGTCGTTGCGCGTCGACATCGCCCGAATCAGTGCAAACGCACCGAAGCACAACGTCGAAAGCGGAGCTTCGGCACCGCCCGCGATCATGATGTCCGCGTAGCCGTCCCGTATCTGCCGATACGCTTCGCCAATTGCGATTGTCCCTGATGCGCAGCTCATGGCGTTTGTCGAATTCGGTCCGGTGACGCCGAACTCGATCGCGATATTGCAGCTGGCAGCCCCACCAAAGACCGTGAGCGCGAGCATCGCGTCCACAGAGCGCAACCCTTCCCTGATGAACAGTCCAAGCTGATCTTCCGCGTACGCAACACCGCCTAACGCGGAGCCCATCATCGTCCCGATCTGATCGCGATCCTCTTTCTGCAAGTCCAACCGGGAGTCTTCGAGCGCGAGCTTCGCCGCGACGACCGAAAAGTGTCCAAAGCGATCCAGGCGTTTGGCGCGCTTCTGCTCCAGGTAATCCGTCGGTACGAAGTCATGCACTTCCGCGGCGTTATGCGAGCGGAACAGCGACGGATCAAAGCGCGTAACCGTCTTTACGGCGGACCGCTGCGATCGCAACCCCTCCCACAGCCCTTCGCGGCCCAGCCCGATGGGCGTAATCGCGCCGATCCCGGTGACCACCACGCGCCGCCGCATCGTTAGGCAGCCCCCCCGGGACCCGCGGTCCGCAGCGCTTCACGCTCGGCGACCGCGGCCAGGCCCGCGAGCGTGCGGCTCGCAATGCCGTGAATGAAAACCGGCCCGATCAGCCGTCGCGCGGCGACGATTCCGACGAACGGCCAGCGCGGCCCGTCCCAGACGTGCACGATGCGGACGTGCGCGAACTCGCCGCGGCGCGTGAACTGCCACTCGACGTCCATGCCTTTCGTTATGCCGCCGACATGACGGAAACGGATCGCCGGCTCGCGGTCGTCCACGCTCATCTCCGAGAGCCACCAGGTTGGCCAGTTCATCAGCCCAAAGGGGCGATTGGCTGACATTTCAACGAGCCCGCCACCGTCGCGCGAGCGCTCCCGAAAGCGCACATACCGGTAGTGCGCGAGGTAAGCCGGCCACTGTTCCACATCCCGCGCCAGCTGAAACATCGCGTGCGGGGATGCACGAACCAGTTGCTGATCGACCGTCTCCATCGCCCGGCCTAACGGGAGCGGCCCGAGTTGATACGGCGCACGAAGCGTCGCGGATTGCATCTGCTCGATACCTGTCAGTTGACTGTCCAACTCGCGGTGAGCCGGAATGGAAACCGGCGTCGCACATTGACCTCGCGCGGAACCGCGGAGCGAACCAGCGCGCGCAACTCCGGACCGGAGAACCCGCGCTCGATCGACAGCAGCCCGTCCCGCACGGTGACCGGATGGAAACGCAGCGCCGGCGCGACCGCGCGAAACAAGATGGACGCGAGCGCGTCGCGCTCCAGCTCACCGATAACTACACCCACGCGCGACACCCGGTCCAGCTCTCCTATCAACACGCGGGCGCGACGATCGTCGAAGTGATGCAGAACCTGGGAGCAGATGGTGAGATCGACGCCGCGGTCACGAACGGGGAGCGCCAGCGCGTCCCCGGCGATCACGTCGTCGGTTTCCGGCCGCGCGATGGCGCCGAGGATGAAGGACTGCTCCACGCCGATTGTGCGCGTGGCGATGCCACGGTGCTCCAGCGCCCGCGCAACGGCGCACGCGACATCGCCGGTACCGGAGCCGACGTCGAGCAGCGTGAGCGGACTCGCGCAACGTCTCGTTAGGTTGATCGCTTCGCTCACGATGACCCGCGTGCCCCCTAACACAGCATTCGCGCGGCGGATGTCGCGCAACGTCACGATGAGATCCGAGCGGCTCGCCTTGCTATCATCCGTAGCTTCGATCCCATCTTCTCGTCGGTGCACGAAACGGGATGGCATTCAACGTTCCAACCGTGCGTACCCGCCGCGGTAGTAGAGCAGGGGCCGGTCATCGCGGGCCGCTGCATGCTCTACCTCGCCGATGACGACACCATGATCGCCGGCATCATACCGATTCACGACGGTGCACTCCACGTAGGCCAGGATATCGTGGAGGACCGGCGCGCCGAACTTGCCGCGCCGAAAACCGACGCCCTCGAAGCGTTGCTCGGCATCCAGGTCCGCGAAACGGCGGGAGATCGCCTCCTGGTGCGACGCCAGGATGTTGACGGTGAAGTGCGAAGCCTCCTGGAGCACACCGTACATATCCGCATTTTGCGCGATGCACACGAGCACGAGAGGCGGCGTTAGGCTGACTGAACAGAACGCCGAGACCGTCATGCCATGATCGCGGCCCGCGGCATCGCACGTTGTGATTACGGTAATTCCGCTCGCAAACCGTCCGAGGACGCTGCGAAAGGCATCGCGGTCCAGGCTCACGCGTTGCTAATCTCGCCGAGGGCCACGGGTGGCCGCGCAAATGCCGCGAGAAACAGCTGCGCTATGTAACCAACGCGCAGCACCGCGCGCGCCGGGACGAAATCCCCAGTGACTCCGACGAGGAGATGCGCTAACTGGGGGCGGGCAGCAAATCCT
>DATFBW010000420.1:0-11862 GCA_035253645.1 Gemmatimonadaceae bacterium
TCCATGACGATGGCCCACGGCGTTCCCGTGACGGGCCGCGCCACCGCAACGACAGGATCCGCGTTAGGCCGAGTGTATGCGAGCACGGGCCCGGCTCGTGTCAGGTCCACGTTAGGCGCGGCCACGGGGCCCGAGAGGTCCGTCCACACGTCGCCCGCCGTGTTGGCGAGGAGCAGCGTGGTCGAGCCCCCTCCAAAAAGCCGATTCAGTTGATCGCGCGCAGGCGCCGAACCCAGACGCCGCCATTCCACGATGTAGCCGCGCAACTTGCCGTCATCGACGATGCGCACGATCGAGCCATAGTAGATGGAATCGCCAACGGCGAAGAATGGCGTTATAACGCCTGAATCGGATATGGCAGCTTTTCGCAAATAATCCGCGTAGCGAGTCGGATCTTTCAGCTCCGCGATTTCACTTGTTGAAGCGAGCGTGCGAGGCTCGGCGCTCAGTATCTGAATTGACGTGCGCTGCGTCTCGGTGCGAAACAGCGCGCGCAGTTGCGCAAGTGTCGCACTGTCCGAAACGGTCGCTGGCGCCATGAGCTGGCGTATCACGCTACTGTCGCGATTGCGGCGCGTGATCGCGAGCTGCTGTTGTCGCTGCGTCGCGAGCATCGAGGCCCACTGGTCTGCGATCCCCTCGAGTCGAGCAGCCGTGGCGAGGATCGCGGACGAGCGTACTTCGCGATAGGCGAACCAGAGGTAGAAACCGGTTACGACGATCAACAGTCCGCCGACCAAATAGAACAGCTTTCGGCGGATTGACATCGTCTGCATAGCCCGGCCTTGGATCAGACGCATCTGTCGGTGAAGGACCCGCCCCAATCTGACCGAATTATCGATCGCAATCGATACTCAATGGGAACCGGTCGGTACGGATCGTAACCTCTCCACCTACAATTGGGACAGCGCAAGCGCGTCGCGCGTCACTCCGACTAGCCCCGCTTCATCGGGGTAACTCCTTATCGCGGTAAATGTTAAAGCGGCCCGCCCGTCGAGAGGAGGCGGCAGGCACTCCATCCGGATCCAGCAAGCCGCTAATCAAAGCGGAGGGCACAGGACTCGAACCTGTAAGGGTGTCTCCACCCGGCGGTTTTCAAGACCGCTGCCTTACCAATTAGGACTAGCCCTCCCAAAAACCGTCGCAAGGTCATCGATCCCACGGCTCGGTCGCAAGGGCCGATCGAACGAGGTCGATGCACAAACTGGCCAGCCGTCGATGACCAGTCTGACACCGCCGCAGGAGGGCTAGATCCGCGGATTACGTCGCCAGGCTAGCGCGGTGAGGCCAGCAAGCGCAGAGGCAAGGAGGACAAAAGCAGGAGGCTCAGGTGTCACTACTGCTTCGCTCCCGTAGACAGCTGCGGCTGAACACGACACTGGTTCGCTCCGTGGTTCGTTGAGCGTACCGTTTTGACCGATCATCGTCGTCGAACAGGCGTTGCCTGCGTCCTCGGCGTGCAGCAGCCAATCGCGCGCGTGGACATCGTCGATGGACACCCCTGAAAGGTCGAACTCGAAGAAGGCAGGTTGACCCGATGGGAGCCCATCCAGCACTCCCCGCTTGAGACGAACGCCTTTCATACGGGCGAGGACTGGATCCTCCTTTTCTCGCTGCGCGAGCTTGTTCGCACCGTCTTCGTCTTCATCATCTGGGGCCGAATTCGCGAAACGCCAGTCGTTAGGATGCGCCCCCCCTCCAACGATCAAGCTGCCGGGAACGTACCGCGCGGTCTCGGGCACTCCCCAGAGGCCGATGCGCGTGAACGAGGCTCTGCGGCCGCCGAGTCCACTTTCGTTCAGCACGGCGATGCGAACGCGCACGTTGCCGTTGCTGAGCAAAACTTTGGTGACGGTCACGGATGCACACGTTGAAAACGTGCTCCCGCCGCAGACGGTCGTCGCGCCTACAGGCGCTGCCAGCAGCGCGCTCGCGGCGATCAGGCTCCACTTATTTGCTGCACGCATACCCCAGCTCTCCAAGGTCAGCTTCCGTCCAGTGCGCGAGTTGCGAAGGCAACCGCGTCGCGGGGGACAGGGGACCCTTCACACCTAACGAGGGCCGCGAAGACCGCGCCCTACTCGTTAGGCCTGGCCGGGGGTGGCCAAACGACTGCGCTATGCCGGCAGACGGACTCTGCTGCCGGCGGTGGCGCTCCCAAGAAGTAGCGTATAAAGAATCGGGCCACTGGAATAAGCCCCAAGCCGGCGCGGCCGTTAGGCGTCAGTGCTCCGCCCGAGCTGCACGCTGCCGGAAAGAAAAAGGCCGCCCGTGCGGGCGGCCTCAACAAGACATCTAAACTGGTTTAGACCTGCCGGCGGCGGCGACGCGCGCCCAATCCGCCCAAGCCAACCAGCCCCGTGGCGACGAGCAGCAGGGACGCAGGCTCTGGGACTATGTTTGCCGAGCAAGCCGCGTCGTATGGCCCTTGGTTCGTGACGCCGTTTGTCGACACGAGCTTGGTCGAGCAGTTTGCTGGCCCGCCTTGGCCGTGGATGGCCCAGTCATTCACATCGATTTGAGCGAGCGTGACACCGGTGAGCTCGAATTGGAACGTGCCACTGGTACCGCCTGCGAGCCCGCCGTTTAAGCCGTTTTGTGTATCGACGCCGACGACGAACTGCTGGATTCCGGAGCCATTGAGCCCGCTAGTGCCCAACTGCCAATTCGCGAGGCTGGCGGCTCCAGTGACAACCAGCGAGCCCGCGACATACGCGGCACTGTTGGGAAGTCCCCAGGCGCCGATCTGCGTGAAGACTGTACCGGCCCACGTTCCGCTGGTGCCGGACAGGTTGGTGACGCTGATGAGCAGCTGAACGTTGCCGTTGGCCAAAAGCGTCTTGGTGATATTCACTGTCGCGCACGTGGCGAAGTTACTGCCGCCACAAATCGCCTTGGCATCCCGTGGAGCCGCGGTAATTGCCAGCGCGACGATGCCCAATGTTAGACAACTCTTTCGCAGCATCACAGAAGTTTCTCCCGAAGTATCTCGCCTGCCCTAACGCGCGCGAACCCACGCAAAACGGACCGCCCACACATAGAACACCGTATACACGACGATTTGCACACCGGTCTTGACCGTGCTTGTCATGAGCGCCTGGCGCGGCCCGGGCTCGTTGATCGCGCCTAACGCCAAAGGCAGCGTAAGCGCGAAGAACACAGCTCCGACCAGTGACCAGATGACAAGCAGCAGTGCTACCCCACCAACGACGCGTTGCCCTCTTACAGACTCCAAGGCAGACGTCGCAGCCAATGCAAGTCCTACACCCATCGACGGTACCGGCAAGTTGTTGAACATCGCCGTCACCGTTCCAAACTCCCAATCGGCATTTCCGAAACGCGGTGGCGTCCACGCCAACACGAGATCGGTCAAACCGACCACGAGAAACAACACCCCAACAGCGCCTAACGCGAGCCAGCCATTGCTCCTGACTGTCGCGCTGGATTTACCGCCCGGTCCTATGATTGTCGCCATTCCCGTCGCGTGATACACGTCCAGCACGCGCGGCTGTTGCGCCAACCGAGCCGAGCGACACGAGACCAATATTGGTGAGGCTGGTCACACGCGCAATTGTGGCGTAAACCCCTGTGGCACATAGCCAACGGTCTGTAGAAGCCGGTAGGCAGAAGCTACTTCTTCGAGAGCGTTTCCGGGGTCAGACGGACCCCGCCAAGCGGTGTATCCGCGGGTGGTAGTCGCCCCATTTCGCTCGGTAAAGGAACGTTGAACCAGTGATTCAATCGCGCCGCCCGGACGACCGCATCCGCTAATGCCAAAACTGAATCCGCCTTTTTGTCCTCCCCCCGCGACCGCATGATATCGGCGAGAAGCACCCCCGTCGTCATATAAAGACCAGGGATGCCAGCCGAAGGGGCGTCAATCCACCGGTCGCGTGCAATAAGGGACCGCGGCGCGACATACACGGAGCTCCACAGGCTGCTGGTGGTCGGAAGGTCGACGAACCCCTCGCCAGGATAGAGCACGGTGTCGCGCCCCGGCGTGGGGATATGTCGCAGGAGCTTGCGGGCCAGCCCTTGAGTGAGGAGATAGGGTCCCAAGCCTAGCTCGTTCCCGTAGCCTCCCGACGTGCGGCTGAAATAGATCGACCGGTCCGGATCGTGTTTGATCATCTCCAGCACGAACAGATCCGCCTTGCTCAAGAGCCTCGGCTCGATCTCGGCGCGTATCCCCGGAGCTTCGAGGACGCTACGCTCATTGAGCGGGTACGTGAGCGGGATCTGATCCGCCTGATCCAGACTCCAGCTGACCAGCGGCTTTTTCGGCATCGGCCGAGCCATGCGCTTCCACAAATCCGGGGCTTTGTCCGGCTCGAACGGGCGAGCCGGCTGCCGGATCAGCTGCCTAACGTACCAATCGGTGTTCAGCAGTGACGTGTTAGCGACGACGACGTCTCTGCGAATCCCTTCGACTTCCTGCGCATACCACAGCGGGAACGTGTCGTTATCGCCTACCGTGATCAGAACCCCGTAAGGTTCCACGGAATTCAGAAGGTCGTGCGCGAAGTCGCGCGTCGTCGTGTCGCCGGACCTCGTCGATGCATACCAGTTCGTGAACAGCGGGATGAACGCGATCGCGAGCACGGGAGACGCAAGCGCCCAGCTCCTGCGGGTCGGCAGCTCGAGCAACTGCTTCCCGAGCTTGACAGTTTGCGCTCCGATCAGCTGAGCGACCGTCTCCCACACGAAGACGAGGCCTAACGCGGCCCACACGCTCCAGGCGCTGAAGCTCCAGAGATAGAAGTAGTCTCTATCGCGCACCTCGCGCGGCACACTCTCGCCAAGCTCTGGTGATTGCGACGCTCCGTACTTGAAGTTGAGGTAGTAGATGAGCAGGAGTGTCATCGTGAACATCAGAGGTCCGAAGAACCAGAAACTCTGACGATCGCGTTTCCAATGCACCCAGCCGCCGAAGAATCCCAATACCAGAAAGAGCGCGGCGAGCACGCCCTGTGCGACTTGATATTGGCCGTACGGGTCCCGCAGCCACTGCCACTTGAAGTACAACCACCACATCCCGACTTGTGCGGTGAACGGTGCCTGGCGCTCGAAGACAGACGGCTTGGCGTATTGCTCGCGGTCGAAGTTGTACTTGAACGCACGCCACGTCTCTTTGCTGAAGGTGCAACCCCAGCCGATCTTCTCGCGACAGCCGGTGGTCTCCCCCTCGTTGATCATCGGGAAATAGGCCGACCGGATAGGTTGCGTCGCGAAAGGCGTCACGCCTAACGCCAGCGCTCCCGCGCACGCCAGCAACAAGCGCCAGCGCATCAACGTGGCAGGGCGGCGGATGATTACCGCGAGGCCGACGCTCGGCGCGGCGAGGAAGCCGGCCATGTGGTTGGCGTAGCCGAGGCCTAACAAGTAGGCCAGGAGGACGAGGAGCCTGTCAGCCTTGGGACCGTCGGGGTCATCGCACCAGCGCACGGTGAGCCACGCGATGACGGCGACGCCCACGAGAGCCACGGTGTAGACCTTCTCATTCACGACGGCCTGACTCCAGACCGTGAATGCCGTAGCGCTCAAGAGCGCCGCGAGCGAGCCAGCCGCGATCCGCTGCCATCGCTCCGGAAGCCAGCTCACGAGCACACGTTCGGTGATGAGGAACCACATCCCGGCGGACGTCGCCGCGCATAACGCGGCGAGCAGATTCACGCGTGCGGCAACCGACGGCGCGATCGGGAGGATCGAAAAGACTCTCCCCAACAGAACGAAAAATGGATTACCGGGTGGGTGCGGCAGACCGACGATGTGCGCAGCCGCGATGTATTCGCTCGTGTCCCACATCGCCGTCGAAGGGCCGAGCGTGATGAGGTAGAGCAAGAAGACCAAACCCGACGCGACAGCGGCGCCGAGATACGAAGGCCTGTAGTCGAGATCGGTGTTTGGCTTGGAGGTCATGATGGATTCAAAGTCCCTGCATCGCGCGCAATCTAACGCAGCCCTCGGAAGCGGCGCTGGCCACAGGCGTTAGGTTCGCGCTTCATTTCCCGCGCGGTGTTGCGTCGGGCGCTACAGGCACGGTACCGCGCGGCGCAGTATCCGCCGGTGTCAACCGCATCATTTCGCTCGGAAGGGGCAGGTTGAACCAGTGATTCAGACGCGCTGCGCGTACGACCGAATCGGCGACGGCAACGACTGCATCGCCTTCTTTATTGTGTCCTTTGGCGCGCAGGATGTCTCCGAGAATCACCCCGGTGGTCATATACAACGCCGGGATGTTCGCCGACGGAGCGTCTATCCAGCGATCGCGCGCAATGAGTGAGCGTGGGGCCTGATACACGTCGTTCCAGAGGCGCGCGGTCGTATCGAGGTCGACGAACCCTTCTCCAGGATAGAGGACGGTGTCCGCGCCTGGCGTCGGAATGCTCCGCATCAACTTACGCGTCAACCCCTGCGTCAGCAGATACGGACCGAGCCCGAGTTGATGCGCGTAGTCGCCTGTCGTGCGACTGAAATAGATCGCGCGGTCCGCGCTGTCGCGAATCATTTGGAGCACGAAGAACTCGGCTTTGCTCAGTACTTGTGGACGGATCTCGGCGCGAATCCCAGGTGCTTCGAAGACGCTCGGTTGAGTGATTTCCTGCGCGACGGGCACTTGCTCCGCGTCGTCCAAAGACCAGCTCACCAATGGCGTTTTCGGGAACGCCCACGTCTTGCCTTGCCATATTGCAGGAGCCTTTACGGAGTCGAAGGGCCGCTCCGGCTGCCGGATCAGCTGCCTAACGTACCAATCGGTATTGAGCAGCGACGTGTTGGCGATGACAACATCCTTTCGGATTCCTTCGACCTCCTGTGCGTACCACAGGGGAAAGGTGTCGTTGTCGCCAACCGTGATGAGCACACCGTACGGCTCCACTGAGTTCAGCATGTCGTGCGCGAAGTCACGCGTTGTTGTATCGCCGGCGCGCGTTGCGGAGTACCAGTTCGTAAACAGCGGAATGCACGCGATTGCCAGGACTGGAGACGCCAGTGCCCAACTCCGCCGCGTGGGCACCTGCAGCGTGTGTTTTCCGAGCTTGACCGTCCGTGCTCCGATCAGGTGAGCGAGCGATTCCCACACAAAGACGAGGCCTAACGCGGCCCACACGCTCCAGGCGCTGAAGCTCCACAGATAGAAGTAGTCTCTATCGCGTACTTCTCTGGAAACGCTATCGCCCAATTCAGGAGCCTGGGACGCTCCGTAGTTGAAGTTCAGGTAGTAAATGAGCAGGAGCGTCATCGTGAACATCAGCGGCCCAAAAAACCAGAAACTCTGACGATGGCGTTTCCAGTGCGCCCAGCCACCAAAGAGCCCAAGTACCAGGAACAGCGCCGCCAACACGCCCTGTGCGACTTGATGTTGAGCGTATGGATCGCGCAACCACTGCCACTTGAAGTACAGCCACCACATGCCGACCTGCGCGGTGAATGGTGCCTGACGCTCCAGCACCGGCGGCTTGGCGTATTGCTCCCGGTCGAAGTTGTACTTGAACGCGCGCCATGTCTCTTTACTCAGCGTGCAGTCCCAGGCAATCTGCGTGCGGCAGCCCGTCGTCTCGCCCTCGTTGATTCTGGGAAAGTAGGCGGAGCGGATCGGTTGCGTCGCGAACGGTGTGATGCCTAACGTCACGGCTCCGGCGCACGCCAGCAACAAACGCCAGCGCAACAGTGTGCCCGGACGTCGGATGAGAACCGCGGCTCCGACGCTCGGTGCGGCGAGGAACCCGGCCATGTGATTCGCGTAGCCCAACCCTAACAAATAGGCGATGACAACGAGGAGCTTGTCGGCCTTGGTGCCATCGGGTTCGTCGCACCAACGCACGGTAAGCCAGGCGATCACGGCGACGCCCACGAGTGCGACCGTGTACACCTTCTCGTTCACGACGGCCTGGCTCCAGACCGTGAACGCCGTTGCTCCCATGAGCGCGCTCAACGACGCGGCAAACACCCGCTGCCAACGTACATGGAGCCACGCCACGAGCACGCGTTCGGTGATGAGAAACCACATGCCGGCGGACGTCGCGGCGCATAACGCAGCGAGCAAATTCACACGCGCCGCCACTGAGGGTGCGATTGGGAGAAGGGAGAAGACCTTTCCCAGCAGGACGAAGAATGGGTTCCCGGGCGGGTGCGGCAGGCCGAGGATATGAGCTGCCGCGATGTACTCGCTTGCGTCCCACATCGCGGTGGAGGGCCCGAGCGTGATGAGGTACAGCAAAAAGACCGCGAGCGACGCAATGGCTGCCGCGAGATAGGACGGTCTGTAGTCGAGCTCCGTGTTCGTTCGTGAGGTCATCTTATCGACGGGACGGAGGTCTGCGGTTGAACGCGTTCTGCGCGCACGTGTGGCAAAAGATCGCCGACTGCAAGTGACAGTGGTAGACTGACTTAGTCACGCGCCAGAGCCATGATGACGCGTGCAACGCGATAGGCCGTGAGCGCATCTGGCGCAACGTACCGCACCGTGAGTCCGTCGACGCGCACCATGCCAGGGATGTTGGCAGCGGCATCGGCGTAGGCCATCTGCGACAGCTCGATCTCGAGCGTGATGGGTGTCGTCAGCCGATTCGGACGGATCGAGCTACGGCGGCCTAACGCGGCCTTGACCCCGGCAGCAATGCGGCTGCGCGCCTCCTGTGGGTGCAGAGTCCGCGCAGCGGACATCGCGATCCCTTGCTTGACGATCACGGTTTCGATGCCTGGGAAAAACGCGCGCGCTTCGGCAGCGATTTTGTCATCGCCCGATATCAACACCACCGGCACGCCGAAGTGCCCCGCAACCATTCCGTTCAGGCCATACTCACCCACTTCCTGACCGTTGATGCGCACATGCTTGAGTGCGCCGGAGAACGTGTGCCCCAGAACCGAGGCAGCTTCGGACCCATGCGCGTGATATCCGATGTAAATCGCGGCGTCGAACGTGGAGTCGAGGCCCTGCGTCATGCCGAAAGGCTTGGGTTGCCCAGTGATCAGTGACGCGCGTCGGTCGATCTCGTCGGCTGGGAGATTCGTTTGCGAGCCGTGGCTGTCGTTCACGACGACCTCCGTCGCTCCCGCTTCGAAGGCTGCGACGATCGCGGCATTTGCCTCGGCCGTCATGAGGCGCCGCGCCCAGCCGTATTCGTGACCGCCGGGGCCTGTCTGGTGCGACGCAACCACGCCGGCGATCCCCTCCATGTCGACCGAGATGTATACCTTGAGCTTCGCCGGCTGAGCCGCGGCGGCGCTCGTTAGGCAGAGCAGACCGAGCAGGATGTTGGGTCGCATAACGCGTCTCCTAGTGTCTGAAGAGCCGCTGTCCGGTGAAAATCATGGCAATGCCGTGCGCATTCGCGGCTTCCACGACCTCCGCATCGCGCACGGAACCGCCCGGCTGAATGATCGCCTGAACTCCGGCTTCCGCCGCCTGGTCCACGCCATCGCGGAACGGGAAGAAGGCGTCGCTGCCTAACGCCGCGCCTTGAATGTCGTGCCCGGCCTGGCGTGCCTTGTGGACCGCCAGAAACGACGCGTCCACGCGCGACATCTGACCGGCGCCGATCCCTATCGTCGCGCCGCCCTTGGCCAGCACGATCGCGTTGGATTTCACGCTCGCCACCGCGCGCCACGCGAAGCGCAGCTCGTCTAACTCCCGGGAGCTCGGCTGCCGCGACGTCACGACTCGCCAGCCCCCTTCATCGTAGGTTGCCGCCCGATCCTGGACGAGGAAACCGCCGCGAACTCGTTTCATGTCGAGGGCACCGTTAGGCCAGCGCGCACGACCTTCCAGGACGCGCAGATTCTTCTTGCGCCCGAGGATGTCCACGGCCGTCTCTGAAAATGACGGCGCGACGATGCACTCTACGAAGAGCGCCGAGATCGCTTCGGCCGCGGCATCATCGACTGGCACCGTAAACGCGATTGCTGAACCGAATGCGGAGACCGGGTCACACGCGAGCGCTTTTTTGTAAGCGTCGAGTGCCGACGCGCCAATGGCGATGCCGCACGGCGTGGTGTGTTTGATGATGGCGCACGCCATTTGTCCCTCGAAGGGATCGATCGCGTACAGCGCGCCCTCGAGATCGAGCAGGTTATTGAACGAGAGCTCTTTGCCGCCCCGTTGGGTGAGGCCGGCGAGGCCTTCCCCTCGCTGCTCTACGTAGAACGCTGCCTGCTGCCCGGGGTTTTCGCCGTACCGCAAGCCCTGCTCGCGTGTTAACGCCACCGTCACCGAGGCCGGGAATCGTTCGCCCCGCTGCGCCGCGAACCAGCGCGAAATCGCGCTGTCATACGCAGCCGTGTGTGCGTAAGCCTTCTCGGCCAGCATGCGCCGGAATTCGAGGTCGTCGTCCTGCGCTTCGAGCGTGCGTAGCACTCCTTCGTAGTCATGGTTGTCTACGATGACATACACCGACTCGAAATTCTTTGCCGCCGAGCGCAGCATGGACGGCCCGCCGATGTCGATCTGCTCGATCACATCACCTGGAGCAACGTTAGGCTTCGAGGCGGTCTCGCGGAACGGGTAGAGGTTGACCGCCACCAGATCGATCGGCGTGATGCCGTGCGCTCCAAGCGCCGCCATATGCTCCGGGTCGTCGCGCCGCGCGAGCAGAGCACCATGTACGGTGGGGTGTAGGGTTTTCACCCGCCCATCCAGCATCTCGGGAAATCCGGTAACGTCCGCAACGTCGCGAACGGGGAGCCCTGCATCGCGCAGGGTGCGTGCTGTACCGCCGGTGGACAGGATTTCGTAGCCCATAGCCGTTAGGCGCTGCGCGAAAGGAACAATACCTTCCTTGTTTGAAACCGAGAGGAGAGCCTGCTTGCGCAAGGTCAAGGGTCAGAGGTCAAGGGTCAAAGAGAGCTAGCCTAACCAGCGGTCGAGACTGTGGCGCAAACCGACGTAATCGCCCATGCTGAATGCAGCGGCAGACTCCGGAGCAGGGACACCTGCGACCTTGCCACCCGCGTCCAAATGGATCCGTCCGGAACAGAGCGCGTTCACCACGCGCGGATATAACAGGTGCTCGACGGCCAGGACGCGTGGGCCAAGCGTGTTTACTGTGTCGTTAGGCGAAACGGGGACCGGCCATTGTGCGACGATCGCCCCGCGATCGTAAACTTCATCCACGAAATGGACGGTGGCACCTGAAATGGCGACTCCGGCCGCCAGTACAGCCGCGTGCACGCGCTCGCCGTACATCCCACGCCCGCCAAACGCGGGGAGCAATGCGGGGTGCACGTTCACTATACGCCCTCGATAGGCAGTGGTAACCGCTGAAGGCACGAGCTGCAGATATCCCGCAAGCACGACAATCATTACACCGCGACTCACGAGAGCCTCGAGCATGCCGTCCCCACGCAACTCGCCATCGAGGTGCACCGCTTCGATGCCTGCGTTGCGGGCCCTGTTGAGCGCGGGAGCGTTTATGCGGTCCGAAGCGACGAGGACGACGTCTCCACAGCGGTGTGGACCCAGCGCTGCGAAGTAATCGACAATCGCTTGGAGGTTTGATCCGCCGCCCGATGCCAACACAGCAACGCGCGCGCGAGAGGCCGACTGGAGGGGCACGCGCGGATTGTAAGGCTCCGCGACTAACGCGGTAAGTGCGCCCGGCTCACTGCGCGAGAACAAGGTCGACAGCAGCGCCCACGGACGATACGACAGTGAATTCACGCGTCGCGCGCTCTTGTTCTGCAGCTGGCGTACTTGGACTCGTCACAAGGATTCCAGTGCCGCCGAGCGTTTGCGCTGGAAGGATGTCGCTCAATCGGTCACCGATGTACGTCGATCGCGCGAGATCGATTCCGTAATCGGCCGCGGCGCGCCGATGCAGCAGCGTCCCGGGTTTCCGGCACTCACATGGCCCCGAGATGTCGGGG
>DATFBW010000421.1:0-21137 GCA_035253645.1 Gemmatimonadaceae bacterium
GGCCAAAACGTTCCTCGTATTCCTTGTTGGCTGCAGTGACCGCCGCGCGTTTCGCGTCGTCCGCCGCACTAACGCCCGACTGCTCGCCGGACGACCACGCGCGAGACCGCGCGTCTGACTCCAGGACCATCTCACCGATGCGCGGGTGCTGCGCGATTGCCTCGCGCCAATCGTCAGGGCCAAGCTCGCGCCATACGGCATCGGCCGTCTCCAGCAGCTCTTCCTCGGAGCCGTACGGACGCCGCGCCACCATTGCGTCGACCCAGCGCGACGCGCCACAACACGCGCGTAACGCGCGTCCCGCCGCCACATCCGAAATCGCGTTCAGCTCGTCCAGGGTCATGACGCAGCGACCCTGCCATATGCACGAAGGCGGGCGACACCGCCGTCGGGAAAGATGCTCAGCCTAACGTGCGTCACCGGATGCATGCTGGGGGCGTCGAACGCGTGGCGGGAGTGGGGCTGCAACGGCGTCTGTGCAATGAGCGGCGACCAGCTCGCGCCAGGCAATTCGTCTGGCGCGGCGGCGGCGAAGTCGCCGACGTCGACGGCACAGCTGCCGGGCGCGTTGCCCTTGTAATGGTCGGTGTCGATTTCTATGCGCTCGATCGAGCCGCGCGCCGCCAGCCTAACGATGGTCCAGTCGTGACCCGGCCCGCGCCGCCGCTTCGTCTCCCAACCGTCACCCATGTGCGTCGAACGACCGGGGAGGATCAGGTTCTGGCGATGGCCGAAAAACATGTCGCTGCACACGACGACAAACGCGCCTAACTCCATCGCTGCGAGGTTCACTTGACGTCCTGGGCTCAATACTCGAGGGTCCGGGCGCGCCTCACCGTGGACGCGCAAACGCGCGACGCCCCCGTCGGGAAAGATGTTGAGGCGCACGTGCGTTACGCGGCCCGAATCCGTAACCGGCAGGACGTTGCGCGTGTCGCCTTGCAACTGTTGCCGTGGCATGATTTCGCGCCACTGTGAGCGCCGGGCGTCGGAGAGGTCACTCGCCGCGGGCGTTCCTTCAACTTCACAGCCGTCGAGCGAACAGGACTCCGGGAAGTTCCCACGAAACCAGGCCGTGTCGACGACGATCCCACGAACCACGGCCGGGACGCCCAGCCTAACGATGCACCAGTCATAACCTTCGCTGCGGCGGCGCCGCGTTTCCCATCCGTCCATCCATTTGCCGCGCTCGGTGTACTCCCCCTCCCGCCATTCAGGCGTCGAGGCGAACAATAAGCGCTCCTTTGGGGCGAAGAACTCGTCGTTGGCCAGGAGGGCAGCCCCACCCAGGCGCTCGGCGGCAACGTCGATGAGGTCCGTAAAGTCGTTCATGCGGATGGGCGGGCGAGGAGGCGGCCGGACGGCACGCCGAACGCGCCATCCTCGTAGATCAACTGGCCACGAAGGTACGTCGCGCGGACCCGTCCCGCGAGCGTTAGGCCGTGGTACGGCGTCAGCGCGTGGCGTTGGTGCAGACGCCGCGCGTCGACGCTCCATTCAGCGCCCGGTTGCCAGATGACGAGATCGGCGTCGCAGCCCTCGGCGATCCGGCCCTTGTCCGCCAGCCTAACGAGGTCGGCGGGACCCGTCGCCATCCATTGCACGACATCGGCCAACTCGACGGCGCGTTGCGTGGCACCGGTGACTACGGCAGCCAGGCCCAGCTCGATGGAGGCGATGCCTCCCCACGCAGCCGCAAAATCCCCCTGTTCTGTGGCCTTCAGGGCTGGCGGTGCTGGCGAGTGATCGCTTACGACCATTTGAAGCGCGCCCTCGTGGAGGGCCCTCCAGAGTGCCTCCCGTTCGTCGCGCGAACGGATGGGCGGCGCGCACTTGAATTCGGTCGCGCCATCCGGGATGTCGTCTGCCGTAAAGGTCAGGTAGTGCGGACAGGTTTCGGCCGTTATCCGCACACCATTCGCGCGCGCGGCCGCAATGCGGGTGGCCGACTCGGCGCTCGACACATGAACGATGTGTATGTGCACGCCGGTCATCCGGCTGACGTCGATCATGCGCGCCACTGCTTCGGCTTCCGCCGTCGCGGGACGCGTGGCGGCATACTCACTATAACGCCTAACGGGAGCCTTTGCCGTAAGTGCCACCAGTCGCTCCGGCAACTCCGCGTGCACCATGAGTGGCAACCCGAGACGCGCCAGGAGTGGCGCCACTCGCTCCACGAATGCCGACGTGACGGCATGGAATTCGGGAACGCCCGAGTCCGTGAGGAAACATTTCCAGGCGAAGATCCCGGACGCTTGCAGGTCGGTGAGGTCGACTTCATTCGTGGGCACAATGCCGCCGATAAAACCGACGTCCACGTGACACTGATCTACGGCGGCGCTGCGCTTCGCCGCGAGCGCCGCTGGCGTCGTCGTCGCCGGGACCGAGTTGAGAGGCATATCAAGGATTGTGGTGACGCCTCCAGCTGCTGCGGCGCGTGTTGCCGTCGCGAAGCCCTCCCACTCGGTGCGTCCGGGCTCGTTTACGTGCACGTGTGTATCGACAAGCCCCGGCAAGAGGATAGCATCGCCGACGTCGACCATCGGAGTATCGGAGCCACGCGGCGTGCCTAACGGGTCCACGGCGGCGATCCGTCCGTCATGGACGAGCACCTGCGCGGGCGCGACACCGCTCGGCAGCACGACACGGTCACCGCGAAAGACGACCTTACCCACCGGGCGGCGCCGCCGACGTGAAGCACTCTCGCAAAAGGTTCGCCGCGACCCGGCGGCGGTATTCCGCGGTCGAACGCACGTCGTCTATCGGATTGATCTCGGATTGCAACACCTGCACTGCGTCGTCGATGGATCCGCCCTGGGCGAGCGAAGTCTCCGTACGCGGCAAGCGCACCACAGTCGGCGCGACGCTACCTAACGCGATGCGCGGCGCTTCCCCGCGAACCGCAGCCATGACGACTTTGGCGATGGCTTGCGCAGCGCGCGTACCGACCTTCCGGAAGTACTGTGCGCCTTCGACAGGACCGATCTCCAGCGCGATGATGAGCTCTTCGGACGTGCGCACTGTCTTGCGGTAGCCCGTATAGAACTGCGTGATGGGAACGCGCCGTTCGCCGGCATGACTGGCGAGCACCACGGTGGCGTCAGCCGCCGCGAGGACCGGCAGCGTATCTGCCGCGGGCGACGCATTGGCGACATTGCCGCCTAACGTGCCCCGGTTCTGAATCTGGACACCGCCGACTTCGCGCGCCGCGGCCACGAGCATCGGCAGCCGCTCACGCACCATGCGCGCTTTGATGAGGGCCGTATACGTGGCAAGTGCACCGATGGACAGCACGTCTTCTGTCTCATGGATCCGACGCAGAGAACGGAGCGGCCAGAGGTCGAGGTAACGTGAGCCCGTTAGGGTCCCAAAGTTGAGCGCGACGTAGAGATCCGTGGCACCGGCAATGGGAACCAGCTCGGGATCGTCGCGCAGCGACTTGAGCGCTTCACTGAGCGTGCGCGGCCTGACCAACGTGAGGCGGCTAACGCTCCCCCTCACGGGCGTACTGCGCCGGTTTCGACCGACGTTGCATCTGCCGCACGCCGCACCGCCCGATAAATGGCTTCGTAGCCCGTGCACCGACACAAGTTGCCCGCAAGCCCCACCTTGATGCGCGCCAGCGAAGGCCGCGGGCCTAACGCGAGTGCCGCCATGATCATCCCCGGCGTGCAGATGCCGCATTGCGCGCCGACTTCATCCATAAACGCACGCTGGAGCGGATGATCGTCGCCGAGTCCTTCGATCGTGCGGACGTTCGCGCCGATTACTTGAGCAACCGGGATGAGACATGCACAAACTGGAGCATCGTCCACCAGCACCGTGCACGCGCCGCATTCACCTTCCCCGCACCCTTCTTTGGTGCCTGTCAGCGAACAATCCTCGCGTAACACGTCGAGCAGGCGCTTCATCGGATGGACCGCGAGGTCCCATTCCACGCCGTTGACAGTCAGGCGCACACCGGCTCCGATGTCGCGATGCGCTCAGGCGTGGCCGGGATCTCGCGCACGTCGATGCCCAGATGCCTAACGGCATTCACAACGGCGGAGGCAGGGCCATCGATGGGAAGCTCGCCGAGTCCCTTGGCGCCAAAGGGTCCGCCCTCGTAAGGATGTTCCAGAATCGTCACGTCGATCGCCGGCGTGTCGAGCGTCGTCGGGATGATGTAGTTCGTCAACTGAGCATTTGCCATCGCACCGTTCTGCATAACGACGTTTTCGTTCAGTGCCCACCCCAGGCCTTGTGCCGTCCCGCCTTCGACCTGTCCGCGAGCCAGAGCCGGGTGAATTGCTTTGCCGACGTCGACTGCCACGGTGATGCGCAACGGGCGCACCTCGTGGGTGACCGCATCGAGCTCGACCTCCGCGACGTTGCAGCCCCACGCGTACGTCGCGTACGCATCGCCTTTGTAAGTGGCGTCGTCCCACTTGATCCAGTCGGGTTGCTCGTACTGCTCTTCTACGCGCAGCGCGCCGTGTGCTGCAAAATGCTCGGCAGGCGTTAAGCGGCCGAGGCGCGCTCGCAGCTGCTCGGCACAGCGCTGCAGGATGCGCCCCACGACCATGCAGGTGCGCGATGCGACCGTCGGACCGCTGTCGGGCACGAGGGCCGTGTCCGGGGCGGCGACCTCGACCAATTCATAGGGGATGCCTAACGCATCGGCGACAATCTGAGCGTGCATCGTGCGGGTCCCCTGCCCGATCTCGGTGCTCGACGTAAGGACGCGCACGCCGGTCGCCGTTGTCTCGAGCGCGGCACGCGACGCCAGACGCAGCTCGCCGCTCCCCGTGAAACCGGAGCCATGATAAAAGAGCGAGAGACCGATGCCACGCCGGCTCCCCGCGTACGCCGCGCGCTTGCGGCGATAGCGCGCGCGGCTCGTCGCGGCGCGGAGGACGTCGAGCGCGGAGGCGTCGTCGCCGAGCTTTTGCCCCGTGGCCGTCGCATCACCGGGACGCAGCGCGTTTTTCATTCGCAAGAGCACCGGCTCCATGCCTAACGCTTCCGCAATGCGGTCCATGTGAACTTCCATGGCGAATTGCGTCTGCGGCGCTCCGAAGCCGCGAAATGCGCCGTTCGGCGGCGTGTTTGTCATCACGGCGCGCGCGTGGATCCGCGTATCGTGGCAGCGATATGGACCCGCGGCATGAATGGCGCCGCGTGATAACACGACGGGACTCAGCGTGACGTACGCGCCCCCGTCGAGCAGGACATCGACCTCCATCGACACGATGCGGCCGGTCTTCGTGAGGCCCGTGCGGTGCCGGACGATCGAAGGGTGCCGCTTGGTCGTCGCGAGCATGTCTTCTTCACGATCGTAGATCAGTTTCACCGGCTGCTTGGCCTTGAGTGCAAGCAGGGCCGCGTGCGCGGCGATCATCGAGGGGTATTCCTCTTTCCCACCGAAGCCGCCACCGGTTTCGGTCTGTACAACGCGCACGTTGCGCACGGCGTCGCCGAGCAGCACAACGAGCGCCTTGTGCACATAGAACGGGCATTGGATGGAGCCGTAGATGGTGATGCCGTCTTCAGACGGCACCGCGACGACCCCATTCGGTTCGATGTACACGTGCTCCTGATGCCCGGTGCGGTAGGTCCCTTCGACAACGGTATCGGCGCGGGCCATCGCGCGATCGACGTTCCCTTTCTCGATCAGAATCTCCTTAAAGACGTGTTCTGATCGCTCGGGATCGAGCACGGGCTCGAACGCTTCCTCTTGCAGCTCGACGCGAGCGCCTAACAAGTGCTCACGATCCGCATGGGCCAGCAGGAGCACAGGTTCTGCGACATGCCGGATGTCGCGCTCGACCAGGCACGGCTGATCGTTTTCAATGAGGGCGATGACATTGCGGCCACCGGGCGGGATGTCGCGGTGGTCGACGATTGTGAAGCCGCTCGTGTCGAAGTCGAGCTTCACTCCTGTTAGGCGGCCGCACGGGATGGTGCTGCGGATGGTCCGCGCGTATAGCATCCCCGGAAAGACGAGGTCGTCAGCATAGACGGCATGCCCCGTTGCTTTTCCGATTCCGTCTTTTCGTGAAACGCTGACACCTACTGCGTTCATCAGCTCTAAGCAGTCCTTGGTCGTTAGCTCTCAGCTCTTCGATGCCTCTCAGGACAAAACTAAGCTAAGAGCTAACGACTACGAGCTAACGACTACGAGAAGAGCTACGAGCCACCGGCCTTTCGTCTGGCTTCCGCAACAAGTTCAGGACTGGCATAGATGGCAACTTCAACGCGCCGATTCTTCGACATGGCCGCTTCGGTGTTTCCACTCTGGACTGGCTCCGTCTCACCAAGACCCATCGTCTGCAACCGGGAACGCGCGACGCCCTCGGACGCGAGGTAATTCGCCGCGGCCTGTGAACGGCGCCGGGACAGATCTTCGTTGTATGCATGCGTTCCCACGCTATCCGTGTGGCCCACGATCAGAAGGTTGGACTTGGGATATTGATCCAGACTCTTCGCGAGCGTCGTCAAGTTGGATCGAGCGCTCCCCTTCACGACATCAGAGTCAAAGTCGAAGAGCAAACCCGATTCGAACGTGACCTGGATGCCTTCGCCCACGCGCTCAACGACTGCGCCCGGGATGTTCTGCTTCAACTCCTTGGCTTGCTGGTCCATCTGATGGCCAATGATTGCGCCAGCCGCACCACCGACGACGGCGCCGATGATGGCACCCTTGGCGGTCGAGCCGTTGTACTTGCCGATCGCGCCGCCAACCACGGCACCCGCCCCCGCCCCGATGATCGCCCCTTTCTCCTTGTTGCTTAACGATGCGCAGGCATTTGCAACCAACACGCACGCTGCCAGCGACAGCGCGCCGAGACCGCGAACGGTTGTACTCATGAGAGCTCCTTGATCACGTAAACGAGACGAGGTATTTCGTTAGGCGCCGTAGCGGCGACGTAGTGACGCTGACAGACACCCAAGCATATTGTTGGGATACCCGCAACTCGCGTGCGCGGGTCCGTTCTACGGAAGAGCCCGCCCGCAACTGCATGCAGCGGCTTAACTTTCATTCGGACCACACAAATCGATCTGGCGTGACCCAAGACACACGAGAGAGCAAGGACTTCATCCGCGAGATGGTCGCGCGGGATGTCGCGAGCGGAAAATTCGGCCGCTCCGTGATGACCCGCTTTCCACCGGAACCCAATGGATTTCCGCACATCGGCCACGCGAAATCCATCTGCCTCAACTTTGGCGTCGCCGCTGAGTTCGGGGGCGTATGCAACCTGCGCTTCGACGACACGAATCCATTCACGGAAGACATCAAATACGTGAAGGCGTTTCACGAAGACGTCCGCTGGTTAGGCTTCGACTGGGACGGCCGTGAGTACTACGCGAGCGATTATTTCGAGAAGCTCTACGACTTTGCGATCCTGTTGATCAAAAAGGGCAAGGCGTACGTCGATTCTCAGACGGAGGAAGAAATTCGGTCCGGCCGCGGGACGATCTCGGAGCCAGGGAAAGAGTCCCCGTATCGCAACCGGAGTGTCGACGAAAACCTGGATCTGCTCGAACGGATGAAAGGCGGGGAGTTTGCGGACGGCGCGCACGTCCTGCGCGCCAAAATCGACATGGCACACCCGAACTTCATCATGCGCGATCCGATCCTCATACGGATCCGCAACGCGCCGCATTATCGGCGCGGCGACGCGTGGTGCATCTATCCATTGTACGATTACGCGCACGGTCTGTCGGATGCGATCGAAGGCGTGACGCACTCGTTATGCACGCTCGAATTCAAGGACAATCGCGATATCTACGACTGGCTCGTCCATGAGGTCGGGTTCGACCGTCCTCCCGAGCAAACAGAGTTTGCGCGGCTCGAGCTGGAGTACACGCTGCTCAGCAAGCGCAAGCTGCTGCGCCTGGTGAATGAAGGGTATGTGACCGGCTGGGACGATCCGCGCATGCCGACGCTTGCCGGGTTGCGCCGTCGCGGCGTGACGCCCGAAGCGATCCGCGCATTCTGTGATGAGATTGGCGTGTCGCGCAGCGCGTCGCGCGTGGAGCTCGCCAAGTTCGAGCACACGATCCGCGACGACTTGAACATGCGCGTGCCGCGTGTGCTCTGCGTCGTTAGGCCGCTCAAGGTCGTGCTGACGAACTATCCCGAAGGGCAGGTCGAAGATCTGGACGCACCCTATTATCCGCACGACGTGCCGAAAGAGGGGTCGCGTACGATTCCATTCTCGCGCGAGCTGTACATCGATCGCGACGACTTCATGGAGGATCCGCCGAAGAAATTCTTCCGCCTGGCACCGGGGCGCGAAGTACGTCTCCGGTACGGGTACCTGATTACCTGCACCGAAGTGATCAAGGACTCGTCAGGCAACGTCGTCGAGCTGCGCTGCACGTACGACCCAGCGACGCGGGGTGGTAACACACCCGACGGCCGCAAGGTTCAGGGAACGATTCATTGGGTATCGGCTGCACATGCGCGCGACTGCGAAGTTCGCTTGTACGATCGGCTCTTCGCGGTTCCCGACCCGGAGGCTGCCGGTGACGACGTCGTGACGGTGCTGAACGCCAATTCCCTCGAAGTCGTTAGGGGCGCGAAGATCGAACCGAGTGTCGCGCACGATCCGCCGGGCACGCGTTATCAGTTCGAGCGGACGGGCTATTTCGTCAGCGATGCGAATGATTCGAAAGCAGAGTCTTTGGTCTACAATCGGACAGTTACGCTGCGAGATAGTTGGGCAAAAATTGAACAGCGGAGCGAGGCGCGGGGAGCCAGGAGCGGGTGACATTGGAGCGAGGATCCTGGAGCGAGGACATGCAACTACGCGCGCGCCCCATGCTCCCTGCTCATCGCTCGTGTGGGCTGCTTTGACCTTTGACCCTTGACCTCTGAGCTCAGGTCTTACGTGGCCCCCCTCTTGCACACGGTGCGGCGACAACACGACATGTCTTAACTTCCAACGTGCGAGTGACTTACGCGCAGTGACCAAGAGCTTCCAGCCGGCCAAAATCACCACGTTTTGGCACCGGTCTGGCTCATTCTGGCGCTTGCACTCGGGCTCCTCGTCGCACGGCTGTTGAGCGCGAGCTACGGTACGTTTTACGAGGGCGACGAGATTTCCATCGCCGCCGGCGTAGCGGGGATCGCGCGAGACAATGCGGCGCACCTGTATCGCTACGGTCCGCAAGTCGGCTATTACCGGCTCGTGCAGGGGTTGAGCGCGATGTTCGGCGGGATCCCGGCCATCCCTGTCGTTATGGTCTCCCTGTCCGTGCTCGCCGGAACGGTAATTCCGATCCTTGGCCTGTTCGGCTTCCGCTCGGACCTAACGAGAGCGGAACGATGGCTCCTCGCCGGCACACTGGCCGCGAATCCGATCATCTGGACGAGCAGTCGGTACGGCAACACGGCGATGCCGGCGGCGGCGCTGGTTGTTGCCGCGGTCGTGATCCTTTCGAACCGGCCCAATCGCGTCGGGGAGCTCGCCGCGCTCGCGCTGTTCGGCACCGCGATCCTCGTTAGGGCGGATTCCGTGCTCGCCACCGGCGCGATCGGCGTCCTCCTCTGGCGCAACCACGGAGCGTTTGTGCCGGCCGCTGTGCGCGTCTCGGCGCTGGGAATCATCCTGGCCGTGATTTACGGGGCGCTCTTCGCCTGGGATCCCTACATGCAGCAGATTCTGGGCGATGTCCAGCAGCACCTAACGACGAACGATCGCACACGCTTCTTCGAGTTTCTCATCTGGGCGATTTCGCCCTTCCCTCTCGCGTTTGCCATCCTCGGGCTGCGTGACCTCGAGCCCGCGCGACGCTGGCTGCTCGCAACGATCGTCGCGTGGTGTACGCCGAGCATGGGTTTTTATTTCACTTCCACGACGACGCCCCGCTATTTCATTCTGCCCGCATTCGCCGTCGCGATCGCCGCGGCCGTCGGGATGTACAACGTGGCGCGACTCGTCCCGCGTTGGCCGCGCATTGCATGGGCCGTCGTCCTGGCCACCGCATCGCTGCACCTCTTCGTTGGTCTCAGCAACTTCTACGCTGATGCCAGACGCGGCTGGCTGACCGACGCGCGCACCGGCTCGCATGACGGGGACGTGCTCGCGGGCGCCTTTTTGTACAACTCATACGTGCAACACGACGTGCGCAACCCTGGGATCGCGCATCCGCGTATTGGCAGTCGGAGTCCAGTCGAGCGCTCCTACGCCGCGGCGATGCGCCAGTTACAAAGCGGTGCGTACCGCGGCGAGCGCATCCTCCTCGTGTTTTCGGGCGGTGAAGGACATGCGGTGCATTACTTCGTCCAGCAGGCTGACGCAGACGTCGTCGACAAGAACCGGCGGTATGCAGTCACTGACGCCGTGACCTATGACATCGGCGGGGCGCGCCTAACGGCCATCGGCGTCTATCGCTTCGACGGCGATTCCGCGCCCAGTGTCCCCGTCGAGCCGGGCGACGTCGTCTGGTTGCTCAACCGGACGATGAGCGACACGCCGGACACGGAACAGCGCGTCGCGGTCCGCATGCCTCCCGGCCTAACGCTTGGCAAGGCGTCACGCCTCCCGGACGCGCCCATGCTCTGGAGCTATCGTGTGCAGGGAACGACGTCATGAAAAACGGGTCCCCCGAGCTCAGCGTCGTGATGCCCGCGTACAATGAGGAGGGCGGCGTCGCGGACGCCGTGCGGTCCGTCCAGGAGCACGTCTTCGGAATCGTGCCTAACGCGGAGCTCATCGCCGTCAACGACGGGTCCCGCGACCGCACCGGCGCAATCCTCGACGAGCTCGCGGCGCGCGATGGGCGCGTCCATGCCGTGCACAAAAAGAACGGCGGGCACGGACCGGCACTCATCACCGGCCTCGCTGCGGCGCGCGGCAAATACATCTTCCTCATCGACAGCGACAATCAGATTCCGCTCGAATCCTTTGCCGACCTCTGGCGGAAAGTGCAGGAAGGACACGACGCCGCATTCGGTGTTCGGCGCGTGCGGAACGACGCGCGGCTCCGGCGCGCCCTCACGCGCGTGATCCGCTCAGCGATCACTCTGCTCTTTGGCGTCCGTCTGCGCGACGCCAACATCCCCTTCAAGGTTTTTCGGCGCGAGCTATGGGCGGAAGCTGAGCCGTTGATCCCGCCCGATACGCTCGCCCCTTCGATATTCTTCGCCGTCCACGCCAAACGTCGCGGCGCAAGAATCGCGTTCGTCGAGGTCGGACACCGCGAGCGCACGACCGGAGTTGTATCCATCCGCCGGTGGAAGCTCATCAAGTTCTGCGCACGCGCTTTTCGTCAGTTACTTACCTTCCGAGCCAAGTTGACAGCTGCATGACAGTCGAGCCGCGGATACTGATCGTCGGCGCCGGTCCCACCGGCGTAAGCGCCGCGTGGCGTCTCACGGAACATGGTCACGGCAATTGGCGGCTTATCGAGGCGTCCAGCTCGCCAGGCGGCCTTGCGTCGTCGGTCGTCGATGAAGCGGGATTTACGTGGGATCTCGGCGGCCACGTCCTCTTTTCACACTGGCGCTACTTCGATCGCCTCATGCAGGAGGCGTTAGGCACCGCCTGGGTGGAGCACGAGCGCGAGGCATGGGTCTGGATGCGCGAGCGCTGGATCCCGTATCCGCTGCAGAACAACATTTGGCGGCTGCCACCTAACGAGCTGTATGCCTGCCTCGAAGGGCTGGTGGAGTTGAAGAAGAATGGCGCGTCCGCTCCGCGCCCCGCGCTCCCTGCTCCGCGCTCCTTCGCCGATTGGCTGATGCACGCCTTCGGCCGCGGTCTGTGCGACGTCTTCATGTACCCGTACAACATGAAAGTGTGGGCCTATCCGCCCGAACGGCTCGGCACCGGTTGGATGGGGGAGCGCGTCGCGACCGTCGATCTCGCGCGTGTGCTGCGCAACCTGGTTTATCAAAAAGATGACGTCAGCTGGGGGCCTAACGCGACGTTCCGTTTCCCCCTGCACGGCGGGACCGGCGCCATCTGGCGCGCGTTAGCCGCGCGGCTCCCCAACGAACGCCTAACGTTCGATACGCGCGTCGTCGCCGTAGATAGCGCCGCGAAACGAGTGCATCTGTCCGACGGAACGACGGACACGTATGACTATTTGATCTCCAGCATGCCGCTGGATCAGCTCCTCTGCACTCTGACGGATGCAGCGGACCTCGCGGCCCTGAGCGAGCGCTTCGTCTATTCTGCGAGTCACATCGTGGGCGTCGGTTTCGATGGCCAAGTACCGAGCGATCTCCGAACGAAATGCTGGATGTACTTCCCGGAGCCCGACGTCCCTTTTTATCGGGCGACCGTATTCAGCAACTACTCCCCAAACAACGTCGCGCGCCCGGGCGAACAGTGGTCGCTGATGGCCGAGGTGAGCGAATCGCCAATGAAGCCGGTGGATGCCGAGCGGGTGATCGAGGACGTGATTGACGGGTTCAAACGGACGGGCTTCATCGATGCTGCCACGCCCATCGCGACGCGATGGCACCGCCGCCTGGCACGCGGCTACCCGACCCCGTGGCTCGAGCGGGACGAGGTTCTGGCAGCAGTGCTCCCAGGGCTCGAGAAGCGCTCGATTTTGAGTCGAGGCCGCTTCGGGGCATGGCGGTACGAGGTCTCGAACCAGGACCATTCTTCGCTCCAGGGGGTTGAGGCGGTCGACCGCATCCTGATGGGCACCCCCGAAACGACCGTGACGGGGCGGATGGACGTGGAGCCGCCGGAACTGAGCGCTATTAGAACCGAGCGTTAGGCGGCGGGAGCTGGCTGCTCGGCGAGAGAGGCGTTGGCGCGTAGCGAGAGACGGCGCCGCCGTAGCGAGAGACGGCGCCGCCCTGGAGCCGTGCGCGCATCCGAGGTTCGGCGCCGGCTCGAAGCGTGTAAGCGCCACCGGATGGCGCCGAGTCCCTGCGACAGCCCGCGTCAAAATAGAGCAGGCTCGCGGCGGGTACGTCCGGCTGTCAGATTCCAGCGCTTGCCCCCCGTCCGGCGTATCCGATGGGCACTCGACATTGCATTCCGCGCTCCCCAGAGGCTCTCATGACACTCCTCCGTCCCCGATTCGCGCACGCGTGGTGCGCAGTCCTTGTTCTAGCGGTCGTCAGCGCCCCCGCGTTCGGTCAAGCCGCCCAAAACGGCCGGCAGCCGAACAACGATGAGCTGATCCGTTCGGAAACGTTCGTTAGGCCCCCCGACGCGATTTCGTCGGCCATTCTCGCTCCCCGCCACCTCAACATGTCGGTGAGCAACCTTTCCGCCGACAAGACATGGTTCGTGAATGAGGTGGGCGACGGCCCCGTGACGATGGACGTCTTCTCCAAACCGTTCCACGAGCTCGGCGGCGTCTTCATCGATTTTCGCGCGAACCGCAGCCGCACCCTAACGATTCGGAACGGCGTCGGCCTGCAGCTCGTTGCGGCCACAACCGGCAATAAAGTGAACGTACGGGTGCCGCCTAACGCGCGCGTGTCGAACGCGTCCTGGAGCCCGGATGGCAAGGCGGTCGCGTTCTTCGTGCACACGCCGGACGCCACACACATCTACGTCTCCGACCTGAACGGCACGGCCACGCAAGTGACTCGCACGCCGGTCCTGGCGACCCTCGTCACGAGCTTCGACTGGACGTCGAATGGTGCACAGATCGCGACGGTGCTGATCCCCGCGGGTCGCGCCCCGGCTCCGGTCGCTCCGACAGTACCGCAAGGGCCTCGCGTGAAGCTCGCCGAGGAGAGTGACAAGAATCGGTTGCGCACGTACCAGAGCCTGATGGCGACACCGCACGATCAGGCGCTGCTCGAGTGGCATGCGACGGGTCAGGTTGCGTTGATCGACGTGAAAACTCGCGCTGTGAAAACGGTCGGTCAGCCGGCGATGATCCGCGAAATCGATCCGTCGCCCGACGGTAAGTATCTGCGCATCACGCGCATGGTGAAGCCGTTCTCGTACGTCGTCCCCGTCAACAATTTCGGTTCGGTCCAGGAAATCTGGGACACCGACGGCAAAGTCTTAACGAAGATTCAGGACACGCCGCTCAACCTCGGCGTGGATACGGCACGGGCAGTTCTAGCACCCGGCACGCCGCAGGATGCGCAGCAGCCCGGCAAGCGCGAGGTAACGTGGCGGCCCGATGGCCAGGGCCTAACGTATCTCGAGCAGGATCCGCCGCCGCGCCGCGACAGCACACGTGCCGCCGACGACACGACCGGCCAGCCGCGGCGGCGCGACCGCGTTATGCACTGGTTGCCGCCATTCGACAACTCGAGCGCCAAGACGCTGTACGAGAGCAACACACGCATCGCGACGCACCGGTATTCGCCCGATCTCAAGGTGCTGTTCCTGCAGGAGCGCCAGGGTCAGAACACGCATGAATACGCCGTCATCGTAAGCGAGCCGACTCGGCGTTACACGCTCGCGCGCTACCGCGCGGATGACGTGTACACCAACCCAGGCTCGTTGGTGATGGCGCGCGGAACGTTAGGCGGTGGTGGTGGTTTTGGTGGCGGCTTCGGCTTCGGTGCGCAGGGCGGCGGCAACAAGGAAGTGCAGGTTTCCCCCGATGGCGAGTCGGCGTACCTCTACGGGACCAAATACGACCGCAACCCGCTGGAAGTCGGCCCCAAGTCGTTCATCGACAAGGTGAACATCAAGACGGGGGCGAAGACGCGCATTTACGAGAGCGACAACACCAACGTGTGGGAGCGCGTTGTCTCCTTCCACGATCTCGATGGCAAAAAGCTGATCGTCACGCGCGAATCCGAGCAGCAGATACCGCAGGCGTTTTACAGGAACGGCGACCAGCTCACACAGATCACGCAGAATCAGGACTATACGCCGGACCTGACGAAGGCGCCCAGGGAGTCGTTCATCGTCGAGCGCCCCGACGGCTTCAAATTCAAGGTCAACGTGTCGCTGCCGCCGGACTATCAGAAAGGGACGCGTCTGCCGGCCATGTTCTGGTTCTATCCCCGTGAGTTCGCGGGCCAGGATGAGTATGACCGCGGCGCGCGCACCTTCAACAAGAATCAATTCCCCAACTTCGGCTCGCGCTCCATGCAGTTCCTCGTTAGGCTCGGCTACGCCGTCGTGGAGCCGGACGCGCCGATCGTCGGCACCGCGGGTCAGTGGAACAACAATTACGAGAACGACCTGCGGAACAACCTCTCGGCGGTGATCGATGAGGTCGATCGTCGCGGGTTGGTGGACCGCACGCGGATTGGCATCGGCGGGCACAGCTACGGCGCCTTCTCCACGGTGAATGCGATGGTACATACGCCGTTCTTCAAGGCGGGGATCGCGGGCGACGGCAACTACAACCGGACGCTCACACCGCTCGACTTCCAGAGTGAGCGTCGGTCGTTCTGGGATGCGAAGGACACGTACCTGCACATGTCGCCGCTGCTTTTTGCGAACAACCTCACGGGTGCGCTCCTGCTCTATCATGGGATGCACGATCAGAACGTCGGCACGGAGTTGAGCAACTCGCCGCGTCTCTTCCACGCGCTCAACGGGTTAGGCAAAACGACGTCGATGTATCTGTATCCGTTCGAGGATCACGGCCCGGCAACGAAAGAAACGCTGCTCGATCTGTGGGGCCGGTGGTCGGCGTGGCTGGACAAATACGTGAAGAATCCGCCCAAAAAAGACAAGACCGTCAGCTAGGATATCATACCGTACGCGAGAGGGGCGGGCCGCGTTAGGCTCGCCCCTTTTCGTTGTACGTTGCGACGGCGAGGATTTTCGGAATGCTTGAAAAATGCCCGCCGACTTCCCGAGTCATGGCCAACGAATCGCGCGACCTCCTGCTCCGGCAGTTCGACACCGCGTCCAAGCTGCTCGCGTATCACCTGGACGGCCTTACGACGGACGAATGTCTTTGGCGTCCGGCATCCCGTGGTCCCCATGTGTACCCAGATGCCGATCACACCTGGCGCGCCGATTGGCCCGATAGCGAAGCTTACGCCATCGGTCCGCCGAGCATCGCCTGGCTTACGTGGCATATCACTTTCTGGTGGTCGATGGCGTTCGATCACTCGTTCGCCGACGCTACCCTTTCGCGTGACAGCGTCGTGTGGCCGGGAGACGCCGCCGGCGTACGTCAGTCGTTAGGCGATCTGGATCGACAGTGGCGCTTGCGTACCATGGAGCTCGGCGACGACGATCTGCGCAATAATGATCTGACCCGGTGGCCGTTTCGCGACCGCCCGTTCGGCGATGTCGTCGCCTGGGTGAATGTAGAGCTCACGAAGAACGCCGCCGAGATCGGGTACGCGCGATTTCTCTACGCGGCGCGCGATGCTCGTTAGGGCGAGCGCCGGCTTACATTCGCCTGCGCCGGCGTTAGGCGCAGCAGCTCCCCATTGCGGTCGTCGACGATGAGGAGGATCGCTCCGTCCGGCGCCTGTGCGACATCTCGGATCCGCCGCCCCACGAAGAGTCGTTCCTCAGTGCTCACGCGATCGCCGTCGAACTGCAGCCTGATCAGCGACTGCGAGGACAGCCCGCCCACCAGCGCGCTGCCGCGCCACTCGGCGAACATCCTGCCGGTGTAGAAGAGCGCCCCCGAGGGGGCAATCACGGGCGTCCACGTCCGCACCGGCGCCGCGAACTCCGGCCGTGTCGGATGATCCGGAATCGATGGGCCGCTGTAGTTGTCGCCGTTGCTCACGAAAGGCCAGCCGTAGTTGCGTCCGCGCTGAATGAGATTCAGCTCGTCTCCGCCAAGCGGGCCCATTTCGAGCACCCATAAGCGTCCGCCTGGATCGAACGCCGCCGAGAGGATGTTGCGGTGACCGTAAGTCCAAATGTCCGCACGCGCGGTGTCTCGTCCGGCAAATGGATTGTCCGTGGGAGTGGACCCGTCGGTGTTGATGCGCAGGACTTTGCCCAGGTTCGTTCGGAGATTGGCGGCGGGATCGAATCGCATGCGATCGCCCGACGTGACGAACAACTTGCCATCCGGCGAGAATACCATGCGTAGCGCGAAGTGACCGCGTCCGCCGGTCTTCGGGAATTGGCGCCAGATCACTCGCACATCGCGCAGTTGATTGCCGTCGAGTCGCGCACGTGCGATCGCCCCACCGCGCACGATGCTGTCAGTGAAATCGACGAACGTGCCAAATCGCTGCTCGCCAAGCTCCGGTTCGAGTACGCCTTGCGAGTCCGCCTCCACATACGAGAGATAGATGATGTTGTTCGTTGTGAAATGAGGATCCGCTTCGACGTCTAGCAGTCCACCCTGCTCGAACTGCGTGCGGCGATAGACCACGCTCGGGACACCCTGTATTGGTTCGGAGAGACGGCCCCGTTCCCAGATACGGAGCCGCCCCGGCTTCTCTGTGATGAGCACGCGTCCGTCGGGGAGCGCAGCCATTCCCCACGGGAATTCAAGCGTCGTCAGGCGCTCGATCTTCACCTGGCCCGCGCTGGACGCTACCGCGGTTGGTAGGGGACCCGGCTGCGGAGCTTGTGCAGTGGCGGCATGCGCGAACGTCAGCAGCGCGAGCGAGATGCTTGCTGAGCACGGAAAGCGGTGACGCATAGGACGACCTCCTGCGTTTCGCTCGCCGCACGTTCCATACCTCAGTGCGCCGCTATTGTGTCACGACAGGCGGTTCGCCCTTGAGATACTTGTCGAGGAAGACGAGCACCGCGCTGTAGCCACTGATCTCGTTAGGCTTCTTCACGAACCCGTGGCCTTCATCCGGGAAGATCACGTACTCCACCGGCACGCCGTTCTTGCGGGCGGCGGCGACGATCTCGTCGGACTCCACCTTCAACACGCGCGGATCATTGGCGCCCTGCAGCACCATCAGCGGCACCTTGATCTTTTCGGCGTTGAAGAGCGGTGAGATGCGGCGCAGCCGCGCGCGCTCGACCTTTGGATCGCCTAGCTCCGCGTACAAAGCCTCGCGGAATGATGCCCACCAGGGCGGAATGCTCTCCAGCGTCCGGACCCAGTTGGAGATGCCGAAGAGATCGACTCCTACCTCGAACGCGTCAGGTTGTAGGGTCAGCGCCGCGAGCACCATGTACCCGCCATAGCTTCCACCGATGATTCCGATTTTTGCCGTGTCCACGTAACCGGTTTCGGCCAACATCCGCTTACTCGCGACGACGTCACCGAGATCGGCTTCGCCATGCTTTTTGTCATCCATCGCGTAGAAGGTCTTCCCGTATCCGGAGCTTCCCCGGTTGTTGATGTCGAAGACGACGTACCCGTGATTGACGAGCGCTTGTGTGAGGGCGAAGTAACCGACCTGCGCCTGCCCGCCAGGTCCACCGTGCACGAGCACGAGCGCCGGCGACTTGGCGTTAGGCGCCGCTTGATGCGGTTTGTACAGGAGACCCGGCACCTCGACGCTATCGTACGACTTGAAGCGCACGACGCGCGGCACCACGAGATCTTCCCGGCGGATGCCGGGATTGAGCGCATTCGTTAGGCGTCGCGGTGCGGCGTCGAGCGCGCCGGCGTAGAGCTCGTCCGGAACACTGCCGTCGCTCGCATAGAACGCGAACGCAGAATCGTTACGCGAGATGCTCACACCACGCACGAGCCCTTGCGGCATGCCGGTGAGCGAAACGGGCCGCAACGTCGCAGCGTCGAGCAGCCGCGCGATGTACTTCGAGTCTTCCATCACGTACACGGTGAGGTACCGGCCGCTCTTCGAGAACTCGGCGCCCAATATGTCCCAGGTAGCTTCGTAAACGTTCGCTTTGGCTCCTGACGTTAGGTCATAGCTCTGGAGTGCCGCGAACTCCCGTCCGCTGTCCGAGACGAAAAGGAGCCGTGTGTTGTCCGGCGAAAAATCGGCCGCTGAGTTGTTGATCGTCCCCGCATGCTCCGTGATATTTTTTGTCGTCCCCGCCTGCCGGTCGTGCAGATAGATGTCGGCATCAGACGTCGTGCGTGGCTTCACGAGCGCCAGATAGCGCTTGTCTCGCGAAATCGGTCCGATGTTGTAGCCGTCGGTGTTCCGATAGAACAGCGTCCGCTTGAGATCCGCGACAGATATCTCGTACATGTCGAAGAAGCGCGCATCGCGCTCGTTCGTCGAAATGAAGAACGAGCTGTCGTTCCCCGCCCACCCGTGGAAGTTCGCCTTGAGCTTCGTGCCGGGCGTAATGTCGGTAACGGTGCCGTTAGGCTCGCGCACGTAAATGTGCGTCAACTCGTTCCCGCCTTCGTCGCTGGAATAGAGAATCCGTTCGTCGGCCGGGAAAAACGACAGCGCGAACACAGCGTTTGTCGTGGACTGCGTGAGTGGTTGCGGCTGACCGCTGTCCGTCGGCACAACGTACGCGTTCCAGATCCCCGACAAATTCGACGAGACCAGGAGCTTGCGACGATCCGGTGACCACGACGCGCCGAAGAACTCCGAATTTTTGTAGAAGTCCTCGACCGAATATTGTGTCGGTGTAAAGACCCGTTCCGCGGTGCCGGGCAGCTCGCGGCTCGACTCAGTCGCGCACGCGGCGATGGAAAGGGGCGCGATCAGGGCGAGGGAATATCGGACAGCGCGCATGTGTTCGCTCGGGAGTACCGGAAACAGCAATCATACGGTTGGGTGAGCGGCGCGCGCCAGGAACTACGTTCACGAACGCTCGAGGAAGAGCGCGAGCTCGGCAATCGCGGGACACGCCGACGCCTGAGTTATTCGCAGCCGCACGCGTGATGTAGTCACGCGCTCCCCGCGCAGTAGCCGGCAACTTCCGACACTCGTCGCTCGACCAATCTCCTGCCAGCGTGCGTTCTGCCATGCATCCAGGCCGATCGCTTCGATGCGCTGACCGAGGGGGAGAAACTCACGGATGCGCGCGACGTTTAGAGTCACGGCTCGCGGGAATTCGAGGACAAGCTCGGGCGTCGTTAGGTTGTCGTCTGTGGCCCAGTAGGTGTCGGGCCTGCCATCGAGGACATTCCGGGCGGCGAAACGCTCGGCGGCACCTCTCTCGTTGGTGCCGGTCGCGCGCGCGCCTTCGGTCAGGTTTGTCGCAAACGTCGCATCGAGAATGCGCCGGAATTCGCGCAGGGACCGCACGTCGTTCTCGTGGATCCGGCCGCGCCGGTCCGGTGGGAGGTTGAGCAGAAACGATGCGCCCCGACCGACCGATGCGTAATACAGGTCGACGAGGTTCGCCGGCTGCCTAACGCTGCCATCTTCGCTTGCGTGATAGAACCAGCCGGGCCGGATCGAAACGTCACATTCGGCAGGAACCCAGTGTGTCCCCGGCCGGTCACCACGATTCAGGCGCGCTTCATCGGCCCGACCCGGGACGAAATCATCGCGATTGGACGTCGCCCAACAGGTCTCGCCCGCTATTCCCTTCTCGTTGCCGACCCAGCGTACGTCGGGCCCCGCGTCGCTGAAGAGAACCGTGTCGGGCTGTAAGTCCCGCACGAGCTGCCACGTCGTGGCCCAATCGTAGTAAGTCTCGCGATCGATGTTGCGCCGTTCGCGGGCGCCGCCGTAGTAGCCATCGCCGCCATTGGCTCCGTCCAGGAAGATCTCGAAGACGGGACCGTATTCGGTGAGGAGCTCGCGCAACTGGTTACGAAAATACGTTAGGTACTCCGGTCGCGCGTAGCGTGCGTGGTTGCGGTCCCAGGGTGACAGATAGATGCCGAACCTGACGCCGTTCCTTGCGCAAGCGTCGGAGATTTCCCTAACGACGTCGCCGCGTCCATTCTTCCATGGGCTGTGCTTGACGGAATGCTCCGTGTACTTCGACGGCCACAGGCAAAATCCGTCATGGTGTTTGCACGTGAGGATGAGCCCCTTCATCCCGCCGTCGCGCGCGGCACCAACGATCTGATCGGCGTCGAAGTCAGTGGGGTTGAAGATAGCGGGTGATTCGTCACCGTAGCCCCATTCCTTATCCGTAAACGTGTTCACGGTGAAGTGCAGGAAGCCGTAGAACTCGAGCTGATGCCACCGGAGCTGGCGTGGCGAAGGCACGGGCCCAAACGGAGTCGGGGCAGGAGCGTTAGGCACCCTGCCCTGGAACGCCGAACACGCTGGGAGGACGAGCGCCGAGCTGGCGGCCAGCGTCGTGAGGAATTCGCGGCGTGTAACGCTCATGCGCGATGCCTAACGGCTTGAAGTTGACAGAAAATGCGAGCGATGCGTCTCGCTCAGTTCTTCGGTGCGTGCCCCGTCCCTGGCCCCG